>JADFIJ010000112.1 GCA_022566775.1 Pseudomonadota bacterium
CTGCCCTTCCTATTGGATCGCAGCAAGAGCGGTGCCCAGCGCACGCCGCTGCTGCTGCTGTTTGCAGCCTGGGCGCTGTCGGTCATGGCACTGGCGGGACCGGTGTGGGAGAAATTGCCGCAGCCGGTGCAGAAACGGGATGACGCCCTGGTAATTGTCATGGATTTGTCGCTGTCCATGTATGCTCCTGACCATATCCCCAGTCGGTTGGATCTGGCCAAGCGCAAGCTGCGAGATATTCTGGCGTTAAGGGAGGAAGGACAGACGGCGCTGGTGGTCTATGCCGGTGACGCCCACACCGTTACCCCGCTAACCGACGACGTGGTGACAATCGCGGCGCTGGTACCCGCACTGAGCCCGAACATCATGCCCCTGTTCGGTAGCGATCCCATGAGTGCCATCGATCTTGCCATCGGCCTGTTAGACGACGTCGAGGCCAATCGCGGCAAGATATTGCTGATGACCGACGGCATCAGTGGCTTCGATCAGGAATTGCTGATTACGGAACAGCTGCAGGGAACTCCTTACGAATTGTTGATCATGGGCATCGGCACCGAGGAAGGCGCCCCCATCCGCACCAGCGATGGCAATTATTTGACCGACGAGAATGGTGTCCGCGTTATCCCTACCCTGAATCGAAATGTGCTGCAGTCCCTGGCAAATCGCGTGGGTGGCCGCTACCACGACATCCAGCTTGCCGATTCAGACCTCGCCTATCTGCTAACCGAATTTGAACTGTTCAACGACGTCGAACTCACCGAGGTCGAGGAAGAATTCGACGTCTGGAACGAAACCGGGCCCTGGCTGCTGCTGCTGGTGCTACCCCTGGCCGCCCTCAGCTTTCGGCGTGGCTGGCTTTTCTCCCTGGTGTTATTGAGCGCCACCGGCATGCTGGTGCCAAGCCAGCCGGTCCAGGCGGCGGATTGGCAGAGTCTCTGGCAACGAAGGGACCAGCAAGGTGCCGAGGCCTTTGCCAATGAAGATCATGCCACCGCTGCTGCGCTGTTCAAATCTACCCAATGGCAGGCTACCTCCAGCTACAGGGCAGGTAACTACGAGGCGGCGATTGCGGCGTTCAGTGCCAGCGATACCCCGGACGGTCACTACAATCGAGGCAACTCCCTGGCCCTGATGGGCAATTACGCAGAAGCGATTGCCGCCTATGAGTTGGCCATCAACCTGGAAAACGATCACAGCGATGCGATTACCAACAAGGAAATTGTCGAGCGGTTGTTAGAGCGACAGGAGTCAGAAGAAGGCGAGGAGCAGGATGGCGACAGCCAGGAAAACCAATCCGAACAAAATTCAGACAATGAATCTGAGCAAAATCAGGAGAACAGCGACCAGCAGGACCAGGAGAGTCAGGAAGGCAATCAGGATCAACAGGAAGAGCAACAGCAGAACCAACCACCTGACGATCAGGAAAGTTCGGAATCAAACAGCGAGCAAAACACGCCCAGCGAAAACAGCAACGAAGAATTTGAGGAACAACAGGCACTGGAGCAGTGGTTACGCCGTATCGAAGATGATCCCGGCGAGTTACTGCGCCGAAAATTTCGCTATCAGTATCGCCAACGCCAGCTAAATGGAACCGCTAACAGCCTCCAGAACGGAGGGCAAATCTGGTGAGTATGGGGTTGATGCAGACGAGCCGCGGCCTTGTTGCCGCTTTGATCCTGCTTTTTGCTAGCCTGGCTGCAGCCCAGGATATCGAAGTCTCGGTGGACAGGAGTGAATTGGCCAGGGGAGAGACCCTGATTTTCACCATCCGGGTGTTCGATCAGCGGCAGGGCATGCAGTTGGACCTGACCCCGCTTACGAAAAATTTTGACGTACTCGGCACCCGAACCTCGAGCCAGATCAGGGTTGTCAACGGCGTCGTCGATGCCTGGACCGATTACATCGTCACCCTGTTTCCCTTGAATGAAGGCGAACTAATTATTCCTGCCCTGAGCATCAACAACGCCATCACCAAAGCCATCACCATCGTCGTTGTCAATGAAGGCCCGCGCTCGAATCAGTCCAGTGAGGAATTATTCCTGGAAATCGAGGTCAACAAAGATTCCGTGTATGTGCAGGAGCAGCTGTTGTTCACGGTGCGTCTGTTTTACACGATCAACGGTATTCGCAACCCCCAGTTTACCGAACTGGAGATGCCTGACACGGTGATACAGCTGATTGGATCACCGAATCAGTATGAAAAGGTCATCGATGGCGTGCGCTATGGCGTCTACGAGAAGCGCTATGTGATATTCCCGCAACGCAGCGGCAGCCTCGAGATCCCGGACATCCTCTTTCGCGGCGAGGTGACCGATGGCTCCAGCAATTTCGTATTCAGAAATTTGAATACGCGGCGGGTCACCGCCTTTATCGAAGGCATCGACATCGAAATCAAGGCGCGCCCCCTGACCACCCGAGACAGCAGGTTCTGGTTGCCGGTGGCCAATCTTTCCCTGCAAGAACAGTGGAGTTCAGATCTCGACAATCTGCAGGTCGGAGACACCCTCATTCGCACGATCACCATGGTGGCAGATGGCCTCGATGGCGCGGTCCTACCGCCATTCAGCGCCGCCGAGATAGACGGCGCTAATCTCTATCCCGACCCACCCACCATCGAGCGCACCTTCGTCGATGGCAGCATTGTTGGCACCCGGGTTGAATCCACCTCGATTGTGGCCATCGACAGCGGCATCATCGACATACCTCAGATTTCCATTCCTTGGTGGAATATAGACACGGATCAACTGGAGGCCACGGTGGTGCCTGCGACCCGTCTCGTCATCGCCACCATCGAAGGGGTGGTGCCTGCGGAGCAGAGGGTCGCCAGCACCGCAAACCTTGAGGAACTGTTGGCCCCGGTGCCGGTGGTTGACCAGGATATGATCGATGCCCAGGCCGAAGCTGAGTTCATAGAAGTAGACGCTGCCTGGCTTAAATATTCCATCATGCTGGCCTTCGCGGTGGTCGCATTCAGTATTTACAAACTTGCGATTGCACCCAACAATGCCGAGATCGCCGCCTTTATTAGAGATCTCAAAGATCAGCTGGTGGCGAAATACAGCCCGGAAAATAATGAGCGGGTCGCATTCGGACGGTTGCGCGCAGGATGCAGGGGCAAGGATCTTATCCTGCTGCGGGCGACCCTGATACAGTGGTGCAATCACTTTATCGATGAGCGGCGGGTGCATAGCATGGAGGACATTCTGCAGCAGCAACAGGCCCCAGAGCTACACGCTCCAGCCCAGCAGATACAGAGCGCGCTGTTCAGTATCGAGTCGGGGCAATCCGACCGCAGAGGTTTCGACGCCCGCGCGCTGATTAGTCTGGTTGCCAGACTACGCAAGCAGAAGCTGAGGCGGAACCAGCGCAATCGGCGTCGGCAACAATATGCTCTACCCCCGCTGTATAAAACCTCTTAGCGTACTGCGGACCCCGTCCCCGATTTCCCGGCAAGCTGCACGGCGAACAAATACCGGGCTGATTTCCTGGCCTAAGCTGCCATGAGCGAATCCAGGCTGGTGTACTCCACAGCTGGCGATGACCGCTGTCCCTATTGTCAGAAAACCCTGCGCAAGTGCCGCTGTGAGGCGGTGGTGCCGCGGAGTTTCACGGCGCCGGCAAGCATCGTGATACGCCGCGAAACCAAGGGTAGAAAAGGCAAAGGCGTCACCCTGATATGCGGCGTGCAAATACCCGGGGGGGAATTGAAGTTGTTGGCGAAACAGCTGAAGACCCTGTGTGGTTCCGGCGGTGCGGTGAAGGCGGGGGTGATCGAAATCCAGGGAGATCACCGGCCCGCGATCGAACAGGCATTGAAGAATCAGTTTCCCGGCGTCAAGATCATAGGCGCCTGAGCCCGAAACCGGCATCGCTAGGTGCTAGGGAGCCTCTGATTAAGTATTCAATGTCTCTGCGTGACCTGAAGCGTGCTTCTGCTAGGCGCAATCCGCCGCTAATGGCCTTAGTCCTTAGTAAGGGTTGCAACGACGCAGAAGCACGTTTCAGGCCGCGCCCGTAGGGGCCTTCAGAGCAGCCACAGCTCCGCGTTGGCTCCCTTTGTAAGGTAGCAAACATTACCGCAGGAAGCCGCCTTTATCTATGGCCGCTCTGAAGGCCAGAGATATTGAATACTTGATCAGAGGCTCCCTAGATACTCGCCTCTACAAAGCTGCGGAACCAGGCTAAGCTCACTGCTGCAATCTGGCCAGCGGCGAGAGATTTAGCCGCAGACGGCCAAGCAGCCGCCTGAACGCCTTCAGCTGTTGCTTCATTTGTGCCTCCGTACGCCGCTTGCTGCGGTAGTTGAGTTCCACATAAAGTGCTGTCAGTTCCCCCATCACCCCGGCCAATTCCGGTTTGGCAGCCGCAACCCGGTCACGGTAGTTCAGCGGTCCCTCCCCTCGCAGCCTGGCCAGGCCAATTTTCTCGAGCTCCCGGCTCACCCTCAGATACAGTTTCGTCACCGGGTCGTGCCTGGACCCGGGTTCGATCCTGATCACAGTCAACGCCACGCCGAGAATCACGATCCCCGCCAGTCCCAGTAGTAGCAGCAGGACTTTCTGTTCGGTTATTTCGCCGAAGAGCCGCTCGAACAGCTCAAACTGCGCTTCTTCGTCGTAGCTAACCACCCGTCGATTCCACTCATACTCGATGGCATCCAGCCGCAGCCGCATGGTGTTTAGCCAACTGAAACGGCCCAACCTCATGGCTGAAAACAGGGACTTCTCAAGGAATGCCGGGTCATCGCGCAGCGCCGCCTCCACGCCGATTTCGATGCGTTCCGGTGACACCGCAGCAGTGGGATCGAATCGAACCCAACCCTCGCCCTCCAGCCAGACCTCATTCCAGGCGTGGGCATTGTATTGATACACCATCATGTAGTTTTCGAAGCGGTTATACTCTGCTCCCTGGTAGCCGACGATGACCCTGGATGGTATACCCACGGTACGCATCAGGAAGGCGAAGGTACTGGCGTAGTGTTCGCAAAACCCTTCCAGAGTGGAGAACAGGAAGTCATCGATGCGGTTTTCACCCAACAGCGCCGGGTTCAATGTGTAAAAGAACTGATTCCGCTGGAAGTGTGCCAGCACCGCGAACGCATAGTCACGATCTGAGTCGACGCTGGCGCGTAACTGCCTGGCAAATTCCCGGCTCTGGATATTACCCGTAGTCGGCAATCCCAGGTTGCGGCTGCGGACATTGTCCCGGAGGATGAGATCGGTCTGGTTGTTGGCAAAGGAGAGCAGGTCATAACTGAGCCGCTGTGTGATCAGGCCGTCGTTAAATAATTCAAAATTTCGACTCTGAAATACATTCCTGGACTGTGGCTGGGCCAGATGCAAGCCGTAGATCCAGGGTTGCTGAGTTGGCTCCAGGATGACATTGTAATAAATTCCACTGCCATCGGTGCGAATCCGCTCTTCCCAATTCCAGCGAAAATTAGTCAATGCCGAAGCCGATGAAAGTGACGACGAGCGGGTGCGACGCCAGGTCTCACCATCGAAGGCGTCCAGTACCAGACCGCGCCAGTAAAGATCCCGATGCAGCGGCGGCAGTGTATTCTCAAACTGCACGCGAAATGCCAAGTCTCCCGATCTTCCCAATTGACTGATGTCGCCGGGAGACATTTCATCGGTAACCCCGGTGGTACCTGAGTTGCTCTGAATCGGAACCGCCCATAGTGGCGCGATCCGAGGGAATACCATGAACAGGACGACGGTAAGTGGCACCGCCTGCAGGAAGATTTTTCCTGCCATTGCCAGGGTGCCTGTGGTATCGACAATCAATGGGGATCGATTCAGGGCGATCATGGCGCCAGTGATAATCGTGACCACGGCGGCGATGTATAGGGTCATGAGTACGCTCTGGGAGTAAAGGAAAGCCACCATCAACATCACAAAGCACAGCGAGATCACCACATAGATGTCTCGCTTCTGGCGCATCTCGATAAGTTTGAACACAAAACCCAGTGCCAGCAAACTGGCGGCGGAATCCAGGCCAACACCAAGATTTCGTATCTGCGAGACAGAAATAATCAGCGTGAACACAACCACGGCGATGCGCATGAGACGCCCGGGAAAATTTAGATTCCCGGTAAAAATGAGCGCCCGCCAGACAATGCACACGATCGCAATGACCGAAACCCACACCGGCATTCGCACACTGAGAGGAATAATTACCAGCAACACCGAAATCAGCATCCAACCCAGTGCTGCTCTGGGAATCTGATAACTTATATCCATCGCAGATCCCCTAGATTTGAAACAGCGCAAGCGCTCTCAATAGTTTGTATTTGTGCGCAGTGCCGGTGTCAGGTGGAATTTCAATTCCCGGTATTTTCAGACCGAAGGGACTCGATGTTTTTGCGAGTTTCAACACGCAGTAACACAGGCGGGACAGTCGCTCCTCGACACCGAAACCGTAGAACATATCCCAATCCAGCCATACCTTGTTATCGACATAGTCAACAAATTGTTTCACCTGCATGCCCTGCCCCCGGGCCACCTGCTTCCATGCCACCTGTCGCATGGAGTCTCCCGGTACATATTCCCTGAGGCCATAATAATCCTCGCTGCCATGCAGTTTGATTGCCGCATCCTCAGCTCCAGATGAGCCGCTATTGAACTGACTCATATCGAATGCCACCGGTTTCGGATACACCACGCAGTGCTGATTCAAATTGACCACCGACCATGTGCGGCACAGACCCAGCGGAAAATAGCTGAGCACACGCAGGCGTGGCGCCGCAAATTTGCCGCGCTTATGGGCGAGCGTGAACACATCTAACTTAGTCTGGTCCTGCTGGATCAGATCGACATGGCTGACATTGGAATCGGGAAATCCAAGCATCAGCGCCTCGTGTCGCCGTTTCCGGGTGCGGCGCAGCAGCACCTTGAAATTCGCCTCCTCGCCGCAGAACACCGATGGCGCCGGTTGGCTGCTGAGGGTCAATTGATTGAGATTATTAAAGCCGTAGAGTATGGCGAGAATAAATATACTCACCATCATAAATGCCAAGGCGAAGGCCAGGCTAACCGCGTAATTGATTGCCGCGATAAATATCAGCGCGGCGGCAAACACGAACATCAAGCCGTTGCGGGACGGCAGGATAAAGATATTGCTGCGGAATAAGGTGATTTTATCTCGCGCTGGCACCTTCCTGTCCAGCCATCGCTGCATGCGCTTTTCAAATTGTGATCTGAGACTGAAGGCCATGAGTTCTGTATTGGGACCGAACATTAGCTCGCGAGCTGGAAAAGCCGGGCAGGCTCGGAATTATTCTATGATATCCACTGCATTGAGCAGGCGTTGCACCAGCGATGCCCCGGTATGCCCATCCTCATCCGAATTGGCCCGGAGTCTATGCTCGGCCACCGCCGGCAGTATGGTTTGTACGTCTTCCGGTATCACGTGATTGCGACCACACATCAGGGCCCAGGTCTTGGCGGCACGCATCACCGCCAGGCTACCCCTGGGTGATAGACCAAAATGAAACTCATCGGTGCCGCGGGTATATGCTATCAGGCGTTGCACATAGTCCAGCAGCGAGTCGCTGGCGTTGACACGGGCCGAGTGCTTGCGAAAATTCAACACATCGGCCGTAGACAAACACTGCTTCACACTCGCGATCTTGTCCCGCTCCGTATTCATCTCCAGTAATTCACGTTCCGCCCGCTGATCCGGATAACCCAGATGCAGGCGCATCAGGAATCGATCTAACTGGGACTCGGGTAATGGATAGGTGCCCGCCGCCAGGGTAACCGGGTTCTGGGTTGCGATGACGAAGAACGGCTCGGGCAGGACTCGGGTCTCACCTTCGATAGTCACCTGTCGCTCTTCCATGGCTTCCAACAGCGCAGATTGCGTCTTCGGTGTGGTTCGATTGATTTCATCCGCCAGCACCAACTGACTGAAGATGGGTCCGGGGTGAAACAAAAATTCATGGGTGTTCTGATCGAAGATGGAAATACCCAGGATGTCTGCCGGCAGCAGGTCGCTGGTGAACTGAATGCGGTTGTAACCCAGGCCTAGTGCCTTCGCCAGTGCGTAGGACAAGGTGGTCTTGCCCATACCCGGCAAGTCCTCGATGAGTAGGTGGCCACCGGCAAACAAACAACACAGGGCCAGTCGAATCTGATGTTCCTTGCCCAATAATGCCTTGCTTACTTCGGTAACCGCAGCCCCCACCTGCAGCGAAAAGTCGCTCTCAACGATATCTGCGGGTATCTCGGCTTGCTTATTGAGGTTCAATGAAAACATGTAGCTTGCATTCCTTTACGCAATAACAAATCTTGGCCAAGTACGGGGCAATGCGGTTTTAATACCGGGCCCGATCAGGCATCGTTATGCATGTCTGCCACCAGGTTTTTCCCCTTCGCGTGGCCGCCTTTCTTCCTGGATTTTTTCGCAGCGTCGCTGCGCGTACTCTCCAGTCGTTTTAAATAGACTTCATCCACATCGCCGGTAATATACTTGCCGTCGAAAACAGAACATTCATAGTGGCTGATATTCGGATTTCCTTCCGCCGCCGACGCAATCAAGTCATCCAGATCCTGGTAAATCAACCAGTCCGCGCCGATCAGTTTTTCAACCTCCTTGTCGGTTTTCCCCGCCGCTATTAACTCCGATGCCGCCGGCATATCGATACCATAGACATTCGGGTAACGCAGGGCTGGTGCCGCGGAGGCGAAATATACCTTGTTGGCACCCGCATCCCTCGCCATCTGAATGATCTGCTTGCTAGTGGTTCCCCTGACGATGGAGTCATCCACTAATAGTACATTCTTGCCCCGAAATTCCAGATCGATGGCGTTGAGCTTCTGTTTGACAGATTTTTGTCGCTGGCTTTGACCGGGCATGATGAAAGTTCGCCCTATGTACCTGTTCTTCACGAAACCTTCCCGGTACTTGATATTTAATCTGTTGGCCAGTTCCAGTGCCGATGTGCGACTGGTATCTGGAATAGGAATCACCACATCGATATCATGGTGCGGACGAATTTTTTGTAGTTTGTCACCGAGTTTTATGCCCATGCGCATCCTGGCCTTATACACGGAGATGCTGTCCATCAAGGTATCGGGTCGGGCGAAATAGACATGCTCAAATATGCAGGGCGTATGCTGCCCCGGCTCTGTGCACAGCTGGGCGTGAAGGTTGCCCCGAACATCGATATAGACCGCCTCACCAGGTGCCACGTCTCTCACTATAGAGAAACCCTGGGAGTCCAGCGCCACACTCTCCGAGGCGATCATGTATTCAACACCGTTATCGGTGGTTCTGCTGCCGAAAATCAGGGGGCGAATGCCATTCCTGTCTCTGATTCCGACGATGCCATATCCGGCCAGCATGATCACAGCGGCGAAACCACCGCGACAGCGTCTGTGAACCCCCGCAACAGCAGCGAAAATGTCCGCGGGGCCCGGCTCCATCTTGCCGCACTTTTGCAGCTCATGGGCAAAGACATTCAGGAGTACTTCGGAATCAGAGTCCGTGTTGATGTGGCGCAGATCGGATTTAAACAGGTCCCGGCTCAGCTCGGAGATGTTGGTCAAATTGCCGTTATGGGCCAGGCTAAGACCATAGGGGGAGTTCACGTAGAATGGTTGTGCCAGCGCCGGACTCGAACTTCCCGCGGTGGGGTAGCGCACATGGCCGATACCCATCTGCCCGGTCAGTCGTCGCATATGGCGCTCACGAAAAACGTCTTTGACCAGGCCATTGTTTTTCCGCAGGTTGAGCTTGCCATTGTCGCTGGTCATGATGCCGGCGGCATCCTGCCCCCGGTGTTGCAGCACTGTCAGCGCATCATAAACGCACATGCCCGCGTCTGCACCCACTACCACCCCTACCAATCCGCACATACCATGCTCCGAGATTAACTAATTCGTCTATAGCACCGGTTCGATGCTGCCACCATCTTCGAGTAACTGTCTCGACCACTCGATCGCCACCAAGCCGTGTGGGATGAGCCTGGACTGCTGCCACTGCTCTGTCTCGGAGACGAATAATCCGGTAATGAATATGATGACCAGCACGATGACGATCCCCCTGGCGACACCGAAGGCTCCACCCAATAACCTGTCCACCAGTTTCAAACCATTGATAGTCCGCAAACTCGATATAGCGTGCGTAATCAACGTGCCCAACATCATTACCATGACGAAGAGAATGGCAAACGCCGTCACATACCTGACGCTATCACTTTCGATCAGGTTCACCAGCCAACCAGCCAGCGCCTCACTGTACACCCTGGCAATGACCAAAGCTGCGATCCAGCTCACCAAAGATAAAACTTCCTTAATCAAGCCGCGCCAGAGCCCAAACAGGCTGGATATGCCGGTTACCACCAGAATTGCTGCATCGACTTCATTCATCAGCGGCAATGACACCGTCTCTGCCTGGGTGTCGGCTCAAAGCCGTACCATTTCGTAGGAGACAACCATGCCTGCCAGCAGAAACTGCCGCTGTAGCTGGGTCTGCGTCTCGTCAGCCCGTGCCCGCACCACCCAGGGGCCTACCAACACTCTGTTGCGTTCACCCTGAGCACCGACGACACTGCGAATGTAGGCCTTATAGCCGGCACCTTGCAACCGTGCCAATAAGTTCCTGGCATTGTCCACATCGGCAAAGGATGCCAGCTGCACCACCCAGGCCTGGGGCAGGCCGGCGCTGTCAAGCTGTGGTACTTCACGACTGAAAACCGGCTCAGATGTAGTCACCGCAACGGATTCGGAGGCGGCTTCCACCTCAGGTGAGACCTCTGCGCTGGCTGCCTCGTTGCCGGCGGGGGCCGTCAGCTCTGCTTCGCGTTCGGTTTCGGCAATGATGATGGGCCGGCTCTGCACCGGCTCGGGCAAGATCGCAACCTGGGGTGGGTCCGGAATCCGGCTCGTCATCGCCGGCTCATAACTACCCTGGCCGTCGAAGACGATGGGCAGGAAGATCAGCGCCAGCGTCAATAGCACCACCGTACCAACAATTCTTTGTTTAGTACCCTGATTCAATCTTCAAAACTCCAAGGTTCCGGGCTGATCCCGGCCTCGCTACCACTACGAACTATGCTGCTGCCAAGGCCGGAATTCGTCCGTAGCCTGGGTCAGTTCACGTACCGCGGCCACGGTGTGAAACGAACCCGTCACCAGGACCAGTGGCGCGCCGAAGCCTTCTGCATCGAGAGGGGCATCACAGGCCGCCTGGTAAGCTGCCGCGACAGATTCGAAGCGTCGATATTGCACCGTCCCTGCTGCCTCTTGCACGCGCTTTTCGGCCTCGACTGCGGACATGCTGCGGGCCGCGTCAATCTGCGCAATATACCAGATGTTGAGGCAGGATTCTAAGGCAACTACCATATCTTCTATCTCTTTATCTGCCATCACCGCAATGACTCCAGTGATTCGCCCGATCTGTGGATGCTGCTGCCGCAAG
>JADFIJ010000113.1 GCA_022566775.1 Pseudomonadota bacterium
GTGTCAGCGCCCAAACCGATGACTCCAGTGTGGTGGCGGACGCCATTGCCGACGCTGCCAGCAACGGTAACGCGGCGGAATTTCGATTATTCGAATCGATCGATAGCGCCGGCGGCCCAACCGCTGCTCGTAATCGCCGTAACTCGCGTTCAACCGTAGCGGCGCGAAATGCCGCATCATCGCCGGAATTCACCCTCGTGGGCACCTCGCGCATCGGTGACAAGTACAGTGTTGTTTTGGCCCACAGAGGGGGTGAGTCGGTAGTGGTTAGCGCCGCGCCAGATGCCACCACCCGCATAACCGGCTACAGCCAGTATTCTATCGTCAATATTGGCGCCGGCAGGGTGTCTGTTAACTTCCCCGATAGCTCTCCCTGTGTAGAATTTGAGGACTTGGGCGTGAGATGCGATAGCGCCACCAATATCGCCGAGCTGACCATCACCAATGTCGCTGCCCTGGTGCCGAGTCCGCGACAGCAGGCACTGCAGCGCGAGCAATCCCAAGACGCCGCATCGGGTGAAACAGCGCCGGATGAAGCCCCACCCAATCCATTTGCCGCCCTCAGTGCCGCTGCCGCTGAAAACGGCAACACCCCTCGGACCGGAGGCAGGAACGGCGCCGGCCGATTCACCCCTCGGCGTATTTCTCCAGAGGATGTGCCGCCAGGAATGCGGATAGTTTCTACGCCATTCGGTGATAGACTGGTAGATCAATAAGTTCCTTCTGATTCGCTTGCCAGGCTCTATTAAAATCCTGTGTCGGACCGTAAAACAACACCCGTTTCTCCTGCCCTATCCCTATCCATCTCAGTGGTCTGTTATAACTCCGGGGAACAGGAGTTGCACACCCTGATTGCCTCATTGCTGGGTTCTCTTCGAGTATTGAAGTCATCCATGCAGTTGTCCTCGGTAGTGATGTCCCTGGTTGATAATTCAGAGAATCACAATCTCAAGCTAGAGCATTTTGGTCGGCACGCCGAAGAACTGGAATCCCTGGGGGTGGAGTTGAAACTAATCCAGGGTCAGGGCAATGTAGGCTATGGCAGTGCTCACAATTTGGTGATTAGGCAATCCGACGCCGACTACCACCTCATACTAAATCCAGACGTGGTGGTTAAGGACGATTGCCTGAGCGTCGGTATCGCGTATTTGGAAACTAATGAGGACGTCGCCTTGGCGAGCCCCTATGCAGAAAATACCCTGGGCCAGAAACAGTATCTGTGTAAACGCTACCCATCGATATTTACATTTTTAGTCCGCGGCTTCGTGCCTTCGGTATTAAGAGGAATCTTTCATAAGCGCCTGGCGGTTTTCGAGATGCGCGATCTTTCCGAAGCAGCACCCGCTGACGACGTCACTATCGCCAGCGGTTGTTTTATGCTCTGCCGAACCGACAAACTCAATGCGATCCATGGATTCGATGGGAATTATTTCCTTTATTTTGAAGACTTCGACTTATCTCTCAGGCTAGCCAGGGTAGGAAAGATAGCCTATGTGCCCAAGATGAAAATTCGGCACGGCGGTGGTCACAGCGCCAGCAAGGGCTGGCAACACATCAAGATGTTTGTCCGTTCTGGAACGCGTTTTTTCAATACTCATGGTTGGCGTTTCTTCAAGCAACAATAAATAATCTGTCACCTAATAATGCAAGAGGTCTTAGCAATTTCAGCGGATGTTTGATTCGAGATTAAAAGCCGCAGTCACCGGTGCCAATGGTTTTATTGGAGCGCATCTGTGCAGCTATCTCCTGCAGCAGGACTACTTTGTCAGAGCCCTGGTCCGCTCGGATCGTAAAGATTCCGATTCCAGGTTGGATGGATTGGTCGCAGGCGATGGGGTTGCCACGGAAGTCGCTGTCGCCGATATCTGTAACGCAGAGTGTTTGAGCTCGGTCTTCGATGGCGTCGACACGGTTTTTCATTTGGCCGGCGTTGCCCACGTCGGCAGGGGCGACTATGGATCTATGCAGCAGCTGAACGTCGAAGGCACCGGCAATGTGCTAAGGGCGGCGACGGCGAGCGGTGTAAGAAGGCTGGTGTTTTTTAGCAGCAGCCTGGCCCGGGCCTGCGAATCGGGAACCGGCGACATAACAGACTATGGCCGCACCAAGCTGGAGGCAGAACGACTCCTGCTGGCAGCCCATCGCAGCGGCGAAATCGAAATAGTCATACTCAGACCGGTTAACGTCTACGGCGCGGATATGAAAGGCAATATCAGGGCCATGATTGCCATGATTGCCCGCAGGCGCTTACCGCCGCTGCCAAAGCTGGAAAATAGCCTGTCCCTGGTGGGCGTCGACGATCTGGTCAAGGCCGCTGTATTGGCAGCAGAAAGCAGGGATGCAGGCGGTAAGACTTACTACATAACAGACGGTGAAACCTACGCAATAAATGAGATTGAGCAGGCCATTTACCAGACCCTGGGTAGAAAATTGCCGAGGTGGCGCAGCCCCCGTGTGTTACTATATGCGGCGTCGGCATTGGCGGGCGTGCTGGGGAAAATGACCAATAGCGGCTCAGGTATAAGTATCCGTACCTACCACAATTTGACACGTAGCAACTCGTTTTCAAATCAGGAAATCGAAAGCGATCTGGGTTTCGCGCCTGCCGGCAATTTGTATGACGAACTGCCGGGAATAGTTGCAAATGTTACCGGCAAGAAGTTTGAGAAAAATGTTGATTGAAGTGCTGAATTAGGAATTGAAAAGTCGCTAATCAGCAGTAAAGACCCGCAGTAAAAAACAAGTGTTAAAACCTATAGCAATAAACAGGGCTCGGTTAAAGTGACAAAGGGAATCATCCTCGCAGGCGGCAGTGGTAGCAGATTGCACCCCATGACAATTGCCATGAGCAAACAGCTGCTGCCAGTCTACGACAAACCCATGATCTATTATCCACTGGCTACTTTGATGCAAGCCGGTATCCGGGATATATTGATTATCACCACCCCAAATGATGCCGACGTGTACCAGTCATTACTGCAAGATGGCAGTCGCTGGGGGCTGAACATCTGTTATAGGCAACAAGCAAAACCGGACGGCCTGGCCCAGGCGTTTCTAATCGGGGAAGATTTTATCGGTGATAGCCGGGTCTGTCTGATTCTTGGCGACAACATATTTTATGGCAACAGGATCGAAGAAACGCTGAAGAAGGCAGTCGGGCAAAACGGGGGCGCCAGCATATTTGCCTACTACGTTAATGATCCGGAACGCTATGGTGTCGTGGTACTGGATGAGAATCAGAAAGCGATCGATCTGGAAGAAAAACCGGCCAATCCCAAATCCCATTATGCCGTGACCGGTTTGTATATGTATGACAATGATGTGATTTCAATCGCCAAGGCACTGAAGCCTTCCGCCCGCGGTGAGCTGGAAATTACGGATATAAACAAAGTCTATCTGCAGCGTAACAGTCTACACGTTGAACTTTTCGATCGGGGAACGGCCTGGCTCGACACCGGAACCATACAATCATTGTTAGATGCTGCCAATTTCATTCGAGTATTGGAAGAACGACAGGGCCTGAAAATAGCCTGCCCTGAGGAAATTGCCTTTCATCAAAATTATATCGATGCGGCGCAGCTGAGATCTCTGGCAGAACCGTTGAAAAACAGTGCTTATGGACAGTATCTGTTAGATCTTGCCGAAGAAAATTAGGCCATGAACGTGACTCCAACCGCAATAGCGGACGTGTTAGTAATCGAGCCGCGGGTCCACGGCGATCACCGTGGCTATTTCATGGAGACATGGCGCAAGTCAGAAATGGAGAGCCTGGGAATCTTTGAGGAGTTCGTGCAGGACAATCAAAGCAAGTCTCTGCAAAATACCCTGCGGGGTTTGCATTATCAGCTCAAACATCCGCAAGGCAAGCTGGTGAGAGTGCTGGCAGGCGAAATCTTCGATGTCGTCGTTGACCTGCGGAAAAGTTCAAAAAGTTTTGGTCATTGGGTAGGGGAAATCTTGTCTGCCGAAAACCACAAACAACTGTGGGTACCAGGGGGCTTTGCCCACGGTTTCTACGTACTCAGTGACAGCGCGGAAATTGCCTACAAGTGCACCCAGTACTATGACGCGGAAGATGACCGCAGCCTGTTATGGAACGATCCCGACCTGGCAATCGACTGGCCCTTGCTTAATAACCAGCCCCTGCTTTCAGAAAAAGACCGCACAGCCAGCCCACTGAGCAAGGTAGCGCTCTACCAGTGAGTAAGAAAACGTTGGTCCTGACTGGAGCCAATGGACAGCTGGGCAAGACCATCCAAAAACTATGGGATGCAGCGCCGATCCATGACTGTTTTCATCTTCTCGCCTTCGACAAGCAGCAACTGGATATTACGGATCCCCAATCAATTCAGCGGGCGTTAAATGGCCTGAAGGTTGATGTCATCATCAATGCCGCAGCCTATACCGCGGTGGATGCTGCGGAGGAGAGCGAGGTCAACGCCGGTTTAGCCTTCGCCGTCAACGAGCGAGGCCCGAAAAATCTTGCGCGCTGGGCACAGGCCGCGGACGCAAGATTGATTCACATCTCCACCGACTTTGTATTCGATGGAACCGCAGCCAGTCCTTACCCAACCGATGCCAGGCCCAATCCGCGCGGCGTATATGCCACCAGTAAACTGGCTGGAGAACAGGCCGTGTTGGAGGCCCTGCCCAATAACACAATTATCCTGCGGGCGTCCTGGCTGTACTCTCAATATAACGGTAACTTCGTGAAAACCATGCTGCGATTGTTGGCCACGAGGGACTCGATCGCCGTCGTCGATGACCAGATCGGCGCGCCCACCTCAACCCGGCCTCTCAGCGAATTACTATTCAACATCGCGGCAAGCGAAAATGGAAATGGCATCTACCATTGGAGTGACGATGGCAGCATTAGCTGGTACGACTTCGCCGTAGCCATACAGGAAGAAGGGATTGCCGCCGGGCTACTTGCGCACAGTATTCCCATCGAGCCGATCACCACCGCTGAATATTCGACGCTTGCCGCCAGACCAGCCTTCAGCGTGCTGGATCGCAGCCGCACCGAGGCAGATTTTGCTTGCACCGCGATGCCCTGGCGGGAACAATTGAAACTGGTAATTCAGGACCTGGCAGATCGAGAGCAAACCCACTGAGAAACGAGCGACAATGAGAACTCTATTAGTCACCGGCGCCGCCGGTTTCATCGGTGCCAACTTCGTGCATTACTGGCGCAAAACCCACCCGCAAGACGCGATCGTGGTACTCGATGCACTCACCTACGCCGGCAATAAAGCGAATTTGTCGGCGATCTGGAATTCCGATGGGTTTGATTTCGTCGAGGGCTCCATCTGCGACGAAGTGCTGCTTGAAAAACTGATGCAGCAACATGGTGTAAACACCGTGGTTCATTTTGCTGCAGAGAGCCATGTGGACCGATCTATTACCGGCCCTGACGCCTTCATCGACACCAACATCGTCGGCACCCACACCCTGTTAAAGGTGGCGAAAAGACTGTGGATCGATGGGCGAGTGGAATCCGATCATCATTTCCACCATGTCTCCACCGATGAAGTCTATGGCACTTTGACTGCCGATGAGCCCGCGTTTCTGGAAACTACAGCCTATGCGCCTAACTCTCCCTATGCGGCGAGCAAGGCCGCGTCTGATCATCTGGTGCGGGCCTATCACCATACTTACGGACTCAAGGTGACCACCAGTAATTGTTCCAATAACTACGGCCCGTTTCATTTTCCAGAAAAATTAATCCCACTGTGTCTGTTAAACATTCTGCATGGCAAACCCTTGCCCATCTACGGTGACGGCAAGCAAATTCGTGACTGGTTGTACGTCGATGACCACAGTCGTGGCATCGACTCGATTATCCATAATGGTCGCGCCGGTGAAACTTATAATATCGGTGGCAACAACGAGTGGGCTAACATCGATACCATAGAACTGCTATGCAAAATAGTTGACGGCAAATTTGCAGAAATTGACGAATTGAAAATCCGTTTTCCAGATTCGCCCTGTGCCACCGGTGCGGCCTCAATTTCGCTGATAACGCATGTAACAGACCGACCCGGTCATGACACGCGTTATGCGGTTGATGCCGGCAAGATCATGTCCGAATTGGACTATCAGCCATTAGAGGATTTCGAGTCCGGTCTGCATAAAACTGTAGACTGGTATTTGAACAACGAGCCCTGGTGGCAGGCAATACTCGACGGTTCATACAGGAACTAGATCGGTGATTTCAATGCCACCGATTTAGGCTGTTTGTTTCCGAAATAGTGAATCTGCCGGCAATGCCAAGGCTCTGGTAGTGCAGCGCGTCGTCGACGAATCCCCATAATCACGATGCTCTCTGCCTGAGCCCTTCAGCTAGCGTTAATCTGTGGGCTATAAGCTAGCATTAGACTAACATTGTGATCTTGCCGGTCTTGGGTATTAGATTGAGGTGCTCAGAGTTTTAGATATCCTGGCCAGCGTAGAGGAGTGAAGCGGAATTAGTACTGAAGGTAAACAATTGCAGGCGTCGATCATTGCAAAGACCCATGCCGGAGTGAAGAGCGCAGTTACGCTGTTCGTGACGGGCTGGTTTATTGCTGCGATGGCGTTTGAATTTGATGGTGAGAAATGGCCGGGAGCAGAGACCGAGTTCTATTTCGCCTTGGAGGGCACGTCCGGCACCGGCATACTCTGGAATACGGCCTTCAGGGAGGCTCTTCTGGATTGGAATGAGGCAACAGATTTCAATTACATCCTGCGCGAAGAATCCCGTGACCCCTGCCTGAGTGACTCCTTGAATGGAGTTGATTTCACGGAAGATGTCTGTGGCACCGAATTTGGTGAGCAAACATTGGCGGTGACCCTTACCAGTTACCGGGCACAATTGTTGGGCCCCCCGAGAATTATAGAAACAGATATCGTGATTAATCAGGGTCAAACATTGGATATATTTGATGGTAATCTGCAGCAGTTTGGTGTGCGCTTCGACGGCATCGATTTCAGGAGGATCGCCTTGCATGAACTGGGTCATGCCCTGGGTCTCAATCATGAGCCCTCGGCAGCAGCGATGATGGCAGCGACTGTCGGCAATCTCGACCGGCTGACAGCGGACGATATTGCCGGCGTCAATGCACTCTATGGCGGATTGTCGAATTGCAATGTCCGGGTCCTGAGTTATGGTCGCATTAGCGACTCATTGGCAGCAGGAGATTGCACAGTCAACGAGCTTACCCTCGGTGGCAGTGATGACAGCTTTATCGATGTCTACAGCTTCGAGCTTGTGGAGACCACTACAGTACAGTTCGAGATGGCATCCACCGGCCTCGATTCCGTGCTGATCCTGGCTGACTCCAAATTGCAGTATCTCGACTTCGACGATAAACAGAGCGGCAGTTGTAGCTCAAGCCTGAGCCAGACGCTGGGTCCCGGCAGCTACTTCATTCTTGCCAATACCTTTGACGAACCGGTGCAGGAAGCCTGCGGCACCACCGGCGCTTACGAGTTGACGGCCTCGTTCAGCAGCAGCAGGACCCCAAGCCTCGGTAATGGCACCAGCCTCAATGGCGGCAGCTCCAGCGCCGGCTTCAGTGCCGGGATTACCGCAGACAACGGCAACAGCTTTGGCAATCGGTTCAGCGCCAGCGAATCTCTGGATCTGGACGTCAGTATTGACATCGACCCGTTGCACGTCGGGCAGCCAGGTTTCCTGATAATTGCGGCTGTTGTGGATGGCGAAATATTACTGCTGAACCAGCAAGGCCAGTTCATTAACTATTCCCAGAATCCGGCGCAGCTGATCAGAGCCGCCAGTAAAGTCCTGGACGCCACGGAAGAACTGGCCGTTCTCACCGATTTCGTGCCGGCCGAGGTGGGCATCGACAGTATTATCGTTGATTTTTTCATCGGCTACGGCGTGGACAGTGACCCGGCCGAAGTATACTTTCACCAGACGCCGCTGAATTTGATTGTGATTCCATAAATAGCGGTGTCAACGGAGCTCACAGAAGTCAGAAACCGGTCTGCCTGGGGGAAACGGGACATTAACGGCGGCCTTAATCCCGAGATTTACCTCATGCTGTTATTCCAGCGGGCCACAATTAACGGTATAATGCGGCTGCTTTTTTTTCGGTCGCCTGCATAGCTTGAAAAACAGGCACAAAAGGTGCGGGTTCGGGCCTCTCAGGTCACCCCGGAGAGGGGCGGGACCGGTCAGTTCGGCCCATCTCGAAGCAAGAGGAAACCAAGGTGTTCGCAGCTAGTCTGAAAGGTGTTACCCCACTCGCGGCAGCGGCTGGATTTGTCGTAAGCATGTTGTTTTTGGGTTCGGTATCGGCGCAACAGGCAATTATTGAAAATCTCCGGCCCATCGGCCAGGTTTGCTTGGTGGGTGAAGCCTGTGCCGGCAGCGTTGCCGATGCTGGCAGTACCACCACCGCAGATCCTGCTGCGGTGGCAATTGCAGCGGCAAGCGTAGTGGAACCCGCGGCCACTGCAGTAACAAAAGCCACCGCGGCCGAACCGGCGGCGGTAGCCGACGCATTCGATGCCGCGGCGACCTATCAAATGAGTTGCTTCGTCTGCCATGGCAGCGGCGTCGCAGGAGCACCGAAACTCGATGACAAAGAGGCCTGGTCGGAGCGCATGGCCAAGGGCTTGGATACGGTGATGGCAAACGTAATTAATGGATTGAACGCCATGCCGCCGAAAGGGCTGTGTTTCGATTGCAGTGATGATGATTTACTGGCGTTGGTTGACTACATGTCCAGCCAATAGATTGATATCCAGGTGACGTAGAATCACCCCCTGTTTGAGTTTATTAATTTGAGATCAGTGTGTTAAGAGCTGTACTGAGATTATTACTGAGAAATTTATTGAAAGGAGCTTAAAGTGTTAAGTATGAAGAAGTTAGTTTTGTCCCCAATATTACAGGTAATGTTAATCGCAAGCGCAGCCCTGTTTGCCACTGCGAACATTGCCGACGACAATTTGACCGTCGCCAAGACGCCAGCACTGCAGCTGGCGGCATTAAGCGAGGGCTTCGATGCAGAGCAAACCTATATGCTTTCCTGTTTTGCCTGCCACAGTACCGGCGCTGCCGGCGCACCCAAGGTTGGCGCAGGCAATGCCGCCGAGTGGGAGCCAAGAATGGAGAAAGGCCTCGAAGCAGTAGTGGCCAATGCAATCAATGGGATCAACACAATGCCACCGAAAGGACTCTGCTTTAACTGTACCGATGATGATCTCGCAGCCATCGTCGACTACATGCTAGCGAGCAGTAAGTAAGCAAAACTTACCAGCTGGTTGAGAGAATGAGCTGCACGCAGCTCATTTTTTTGCCTGAAATTTGCCCAAAGTGCCGTTTCTGAACTATTAGGATAGGGTAAGTTCAGCAAGAGTTCCCTCCCATGTCATTTGCCACTATAAGCTCGAGAGCGTTGCTTGGTGTTGAAGCGGTGGAGGTGAAGGTGGAAACCCATTTGTCTAACGGGTTGCCCAGCTTTGCCATCGTCGGCTTGCCAGAGAAGGCCGTAAAAGAGAGCAAGGAAAGGGTTAGAAGCGCCATCATCAATTCCGGCCTGGAATTTCCCGACCGACGCATCACCGTCAATCTGGCGCCGGCCGACATGCCCAAGATCGGGGGCAGATACGACTTTGCCATCGCCTTGAGCATCCTTACCGCCTCCGGGCAACTGCCATCAGAGTCCCTGCAAAACAGCGAGATCCTTGGTGAGTTGGCACTCGATGGCAGCGTGCGCAGGGTCCACGGCGCAATACCGGCTCTGATTGCGGCGCAGGCCGCGAAGCGCAAGATCTATCTCCCCGCCGCCAATGCCAATGACCTGATCCTGGTGGGCTACGAGCAAGGACGTTGTGTAGAAAGCCTGGTGGAATACGTGGATCACCTGGTCAATACCACCGCGCTCAAGTCGGTGGATGAATTGCCGGCTCGAAGCACGTTAGTTCCAAATCGTCCACCACGAATTCCAATCCATATTCAGGGTCAGGTGGCCGCCAAACGCGCGGTGGAGGTGGCGGCGGCCGGCGGGCACAATCTGCTGATGATAGGGCCGCCGGGGTCTGGCAAGACCCTGCTGGCCAACTCCCTGATCGGCTTGCTTCCCCAGATGAGCAATGGGGAAGCGATGGAAGTGGCAGCCATAAATTCGGTGGTGAATCTGACATCGGACGCAGTGAACTGGCGCAATCGACCGATTAGAACACCCCACCATTCCGCCACCAGTGTGGCGCTGGTTGGCGGTGGCAGCAAGGCGAGTCCGGGGGAGATCAGCCTCGCCCACAGAGGGGTATTGTTTCTCGACGAGCTCACCGAATTCAAACCCGGTGTACTCGATGCCCTGCGGGAGCCGCTGGAGTCGGGTGAGATTACGATCAGTCGCGCCAACTATCGGGTTAAGTTTCCAGCCAAGTTTCAGTTGTTGGCTGCCATGAATCCCTGTCCCTGTGGCTACGCCGGAGATGTGCGGCACGAATGTCGGTGCCCTCCCGGAAAGATTGAGCGTTATCTTGGCAGGCTGTCTGGTCCCCTGCTGGACCGGCTGGATTTGTTTATCGAAGTACCGGGCCTGTCCCATTCGGAGTTGCTGGCGCAGAAACCCGAAAGCGTAGACTTCGATGCAGCGAGAGCTCGCATCGAGAATTGCCGCGAGCTGCAGCTTCGACGCAGCGGCAAGCTGAACTCCGAGCTGGACCCATCAGAGCTGGAGCAATATTGCCAGCTTGGGTCCGGGCTGCGCAAGGTGTTGGCCACGGCGATGGAAAAGCTCGGCATGTCGGCACGGGCGACGCACCGGGTGATGAAAATGGCGAGGACGATTGCAGACCTTCAGGAGAGTCAGAAAATCCGGGAGAACGATCTTCTCGAGGCCATTGGCTATCGCAAATGCCCGCTCACCCGCTCACTGCTGCGATGAACCCTCTGCAACTTGCTGCAGTCGCTTCTCCAGCTCCTGAATAGTCGCAGCCAACTCGTCGATCTCTCCGCTAAGTTCGCTGATTCGACGTTGCGGCGCCTCGAAGGGGCAAGCATCGGCGGCAGCCACGGCTCCTCGTGGGTTCCGCCCTACCAGGCCGGCGGCCTCACCGGCCTCGGGGTCACCCAAACCGTCAAACAGAGCGCCACCGAGATTCCACGCCAGCCCCGAATCAAGGGCCAGACTCCAAGCGCCGCAGCGGTGGCCACTTGGCGGAAACACCGCGGAGCGTCCTGATGAACTGGTACGCCATCGCCAGAGGCGCCGTCCGCCTCGCCCACCGCGTAGATCGGCACGATATGCCGATGATGCATGCCGCCGGTCATGCGCGCCTCGCGGCTGAAGCGCCCGATCGCGTCTTCGGAGAACGTCACGCCCGGTAGCAGTACCTTCAGCGCCACCCGCCGATTGAGCGCCTCCTGCCCCGCCTCGTCCACCCCCCCCCTCCCCC
>JADFIJ010000114.1 GCA_022566775.1 Pseudomonadota bacterium
CCCGTCCTGGCTCATCACCTGCCAGCAAGTAACGCCGCTAGATGCTTCAGTCCGACTCAGATTCCTTGACAGAATCCAAGCGATACTCTGCCGACAGGGCATGGGCGTGCAAGTGCTCATTGCGTGCTAATTCGGCCGCAGTACCGGCGAGCTTTGCAGCACCTGCGGGCGAGCAATTAATGATCGAAGTTCTTTTCTGAAAATCATAGACACCCAGCGCCGAGAAAAACCTGGCGGTACCCGATGTGGGCAATACATGACTGGGGCCGGCACAATAGTCACCCAGCACTTCCGCAGAGTACTTGCCGAGGAAAATAGCCCCTGCGTGATCGATCAGAGACAGCAGCTGTTCGCTGTCGACTACGGACAATTCAAGATGCTCCGGTGCGATCAGGTTGCTAGCCATCGCCGCCGTCTCGAGGTCGGGTGCGAGGATAAAAATACCCCGATTTTGCAGGGACTCATGGATGATAGAGCGCCTTTCCATCGAAGGTAGCAGCCTTTCCATACTGGCAAAGACCTGATCTAGAAACTCGGCACTGGTCGCGATCAAGATAGCCTGCGCCTGTTCGTCGTGCTCCGCCTGTGAAAACAGATCCATCGCCACCCAATCCGGGTCGGTGCTACCGTCACAGATAATGGTGAGTTCGGAGGGGCCGGCAATCATGTCGATTCCCACTTCGCCGAATACTAGTTTCTTCGCAACTGTCACGAAAATGTTGCCTGGGCCGGTGATCTTGTCTACCCGGGGAATGGACTCGGTGCCGTAGGCCAAGGCGGCAATCGCCTGGGCACCGCCTATGGTAAATAGCCTGTCTACGCCGGCCAACGCCGCCGCCGCGAATATTAAATCTACTTCGCCGCCATAGGCAGTGGGAACCGTGGCAATAATTTCTTTTACGCCCGCCACCCTTGCCGGTATCGCCAGCATCAGAACCGATGATGGATAATTCGCCTTGCCGCCGGGCACGTATACCCCTACTCGATCGAGCGGACTTACTTTTTGTCCATAGATGGAGCCATCGGCTTCTTCATAGTGCCAGGAACCCTGTTTTTGTCTTTCATGATAACTGCCGATTCTCTGCGCCGCGTGCTCCAGTGCTTGACGCTGTGGATCAGCCAAATTTTCCAGTGATGCCAGCATCTGTTCCCGACTGACAGACAGATCCTGGATTGACGCCGCATCGAATTCATCAAATTTACGGGTGTATTCCAGTACCGCTCGATCGCCCCGCGCGCGTACATCCTTAAGAATAGCCGTGACAATTTCCGTAACATCATCGGCAATCAACATTTCCCGCTGCAACAAGCGCAGCAACTGATTTTCAAATTCTGAATCAGTGGCTGAAAGTCGGGTAATTTTTAGTGATTGGCTAGTCATATTAAAATGTCTGGCGTCGGCGACTGCAGCGCGGACGGAGCTGATCAGCGGACCTGGTCGGCTTCCACGGCCATCCGTAACTTGCCCAGAATATCCCGAATGATGTCATGTTTAATTTTCATCGATGCCTTGTTAACGATGATTCTGGAACTGATATTGGCAATCAGTTGCCGCGGTTCGAGTCCATTCGCCGTGAGTGTTTTACCGGTGTCGACAATATCCACGATGCAATCCGCCAGACCCATTGCGGGTGCCAATTCCAGCGCGCCGTTGAGCTTGATGAGTTCGATTTGCTGACCCTGTTCGGCAAAATATTTCTTTGCAATATTGGTAAATTTTGTAGCCACCTTGAGCCGGCCTACGGCGGGTAGTGCCCCGATGGGCTCTGCTGTCATTAATCGACAGGCTGCAATTTTCAGATCCAGCGGTTCATAAAACTCTTCACTGCCGTACTCCAGCAGCAAGTCTTTGCCGACGACTCCCATATCTGCACTGCCAAATTCAACATAAGTGGGCACATCGGAACCGCGGATGACCATCAGGCATACGTCTTTATGATTGGTTGCAAAAATCAGCTTACGGCTTTTAGAAATGTTTTCGACAGGGGTGATTCCTGCCCGCTCAAACAGTGGCAGCACTTCGTCCAGAATTCGCCCCTTGGTCAAGGCAATAACCAGCTCAGATGATTTCATGGTTGCTCGGGAACCTCTGATTAAGATCTTAGATACTGGGCGGTGGCTCAGGAAGGAATACGACGAATTTTTGCGCCTAAGTGCTGCAACTTCTCTTCGATACATTCATAACCGCGATCAATATGGTAGATACGATCGACCGTAGTCTCGTTCTCTGAAACCAAACCGGCAATAATCAGGCTGGCCGACGCCCGCAGATCGGTGGCCATCACCGGAGCACCCTTTAGCGCTTCCACACCATCGACGATGACGGTGTTGCCCTCTACCCGAATCGATGCGCCCATTCGATTCATCTCGTGGACGTGCATGAAGCGATTTTCAAAAACAGTTTCGGTGATAGTCCCGGAGCCCTTTGCCACGCAGTTGAGAGCGGTGAATTGTGCCTGCATGTCAGTGGGAAACGCCGGGTAGGGAGCCGTTCGCAAGGAAACCGCCCGTGGACGCTGCCCATGCATATCCAGCTCTATCCAATTTTCTCCAATTTTTATTTCAGCACCAGCCTGCTCCAGTTTGCTCAAAACTGATTCGAGAATATCCGGACGCGTGTCTTTCACCTTGATGTGGCCTCGGGTCGCAGCGGCCGCGATAAGATAGGTCCCGGTTTCAATCCGGTCGGGCATCACCGTGTAGGTGCAACCGTGCAATTCATCTACGCCGTTAATCACGATGGTATCACCACCTTGACCGGAGATATCGGCTCCCATCGCAACCAGACAATCTGCCAGATCCACAACTTCAGGCTCCCTCGCTGCATTCTCGATAATGGTCTGACCCTCAGCCAGTGTTGCCGCCATCATCACATTCTCGGTTCCGGTCACGGTGACCAGATCCATAAAAATGTGAGCACCCTTTAGCCTGCCTTTGACGGAGGCTTTGATATAGCCATTTTCGACCGTGATATCGGCACCCATCATCTGTAGTGCGCTGATATGCAAGTTTACTGGACGACTACCGATGGCACAGCCTCCGGGTAGGGCCACTTCGGCCTGCCCGTATCGGCTTAATAATGGTCCCAGCACCAGAATAGAGGCGCGCATTGTTTTAACTAATTCGTAGGGCGCGTTGAAATGCTTAATCGAACTGCTATTGATTTCTACATTCAGCTTTTCATCGATGATGGGCTCGACCCCCAGGCAGCCCATCAGCTCAATCATCGTTGTAATATCATACAAGTGCGGCAAATTGCAGACCTTTACGGTGTCGTGGGTCAGCAAGGTAGCGGCGAGGATGGGCAACGCGGAATTCTTGGCCCCAGCAATTCGAATTTCGCCCTTGAGACTGACGCCGCCTTGTATTAATAGCTTGTCCATAGAAAGTCCTAGGCGGCGTCGCGTTCGGCAGCAGTCATCAAGCGCATGGTGACCGCGTGAATCACACCACTGGAGATATGGTCACCGAGGATTTTGTAGATTGTCTGTTGTCTTCTGACGGCATTCAGACCTTCGAATACCTGCCCTGTCGCAGTTACCAGGTATTTGCCATCACCACCTTCGACGCCGATTTCGCAGTCAGGCAATGCAACAGTCAACAACTGTCTTATTTGATCAGCTTCCAAAGCACAACTCCGAATTACTTCCAGGCATCCAGAACCGAGTCAATATCGTCATCATGCTGAGACATCAATGCTGAAAATTGAGTAAAGTACTGACGACCGAGGTTGATACCGGCCAGGCTGATATTCTTCAATTTCCACTCATCGTTTTCATTGAGAAACATCTGGTATTGCAGAGATAAACTGGTATCGCCTTGCAATTCCATTCCCACCACGGTATCGGCACGAGGATCTGCATTGGGGTTGTCCGCCGGCAGGAACACCAGGCCTTCTCCGTTATAGGAAACCAGTGCCGCACCATAGAAACGGGTCAATGTGGTTTTGAGGATATCCGCAAATCGCTGGGTTTGTGCAACTGAGGCTGAATCGGCATAACGAGACATGACTACCCGAGCCACCGCGTTAAAATCAACGAAGGTAGTTAACACCCGCTCTATACCGGAGAAGTACTGATCCCGATCACTTAGAAACAAATGTTTGGATTCGGCCACCGACTGCAATAGCGCCTCCACGCCTATTTCGGCCGTTTCCACGGCGGACAGTGCCTGGCCATGCACCATGCCGGGCAGGGCCAGGGCCACCCCCCAGACTAATGCAATTTTCTTCAATGATTTCATTTGCTTATCTCTCAATTATGCCTGCAGCGAAGCCAGTCATCAACGGCGGGAAAATAAATCATTACAAACTATGATGAAGTAGACCTTGATGCGGGCCGAACCCTCACAGGGGGCTGCCAGTTTACATCAAATGGGCAGTTCAATAAATTATTACTTGCAAACCACGACAAAGACCCTTCTAATTGTTCGCTTTCTCACAAGGTCTGAGATTTCATCGCATATGCCTCTCGACACGGCCATTATTGTCCTTAGTTTTATCGGGTTGATCTTGGGGGCGGACAAATTTGTATTCGGGGCATCAGGCTTGGCCCGTAATCTGGGGATCTCTCCCCTGATGATCGGCCTGACAATTGTCGCCTTTGGAACTTCGGCTCCGGAGATTTTCTCGTCGGCAGTTGCGGCCCTGAACAATACCCCGGAACTGGCTATCGGCAATGCCCTGGGCTCAAATCTTTTCAACATTGGCGTCGCACTCGCGGTGGCCGCAATCATCAGTCCATTAAGACCACCCGAGTCTCTGGTCAAAAAAGAAATCCCGGCACTGCTTCTGGTTACAGTCATTACCGGAGTCCTGCTCCTCGACCTTTACCTGGGCTATTTCGATGCCCTGGTGCTGATAGCAATTACCGCATATTTTGGTTACAAACTATTTAGAAAAAGGGTAAGAACCGCAGCCGTCGCGGTAATGGAAGAACCCAGTCCGACCACAGTCAGTAACCTGCGAGCCCTGGTCTATCTGGTCCTGGGTCTGGCCTTACTGGTCTTAAGTGCCGAAGCGCTGGTGGCAGCCGCCTCATCGATCGCCGAATCACTCGGCGTATCGGCGGCGATTATCGGACTGACCGTAGTTGCCCTGGGTACCAGCTTACCCGAACTGGCTGCCTCCGTGACCTGCGTCCTTAAGGGTCACCATGACCTCGCCATCGGCAACATTGTTGGATCGAACATTCTAAATTTATTGGTTGTTTTGCCATTCCCCGGTCTCATCGCCCCTGGGCCAGTGGAGTTCGCACTGGTAGCGAGAGACTATACCTTCGTCTTGATTCTCACTATGCTATTAACATTCTTTTGCTACCGGGCAGTAAAAAAAGGCACGATGATAGGACGCAAATACGGCGCAGTGTTCTTGTCAATTTACTTTGTCTGGTTTACGGTAATGCTCCTGCAAGTGTAATCAGAAGCGCCGTTGTATTTTACGGCTAAACCCTCTTAGCCCGGGGATCGAAACGAAGATCATGACCAGCAACAGCACTTATGCCGCCAGCGCTATCAGAACTATCGAAATTGAGAAAAATGCGGTAGCAGAGCTACTGCAGCGCATAGATGCGGATTTCGACGCCGCCTGCGAATTGATCCTTGCCTGCAAGGGCCGTGTGGTGGTCACCGGCATGGGCAAATCCGGATACATTGCCAGGAAGATTGCGGCGACCCTGGCCAGCACCGGCACCCCGGCAATGTATGTGCACCCGGCAGAGGCAAGTCACGGAGATATCGGCATGATTACCGAGCTTGATGTGGTCCTGGCGATATCGAATTCCGGCGCTACCCAGGAAATAACAAGCTTACTGCCAGTATTGAAGAGAAAAAACATACCCCTGATCAGCCTTACCGGCGACCCCGAATCCGAACTGGCAACCGTCGCCGATACAAACCTGAACGCCTCGGTGGCAGAAGAAGCATGTCCACTGGGCCTGGCCCCAACATCCAGCACCACCGCGGCACTGGTGTTTGGAGACGCGCTGGCGATGGCACTGCTGGAGGCAAGAGGATTTACCCGGGACGATTTTGCCATGTCACACCCAGGCGGCAAACTCGGGCGGCGCTTGTTGGTTCGAGTTAAGGATGTCATGCATGCTGGGGTTGGTATTCCCAGCGTTAGTGTCGGCACGCCTCTGAGCGAAGCCCTGCTGGAGATGAGCTCGAAAGGCTTCGGCCTCACCACCGTGGTCGACGACAATCAAAACCTGGTAGGTGTGTTCACCGACGGTGACCTCCGACGAACCCTGGATTCTGGAAGTAACATTCAAAATACGCCGATCGAAGATGTGATGTCCACTAGTTACAAATCCATCTCGTCCGGTGCCCTGGCCGCCGAAGCGGCGAGACTCATGCAAGAATCGAATGTCTATGTACTCATTGTCAAAGACGACAACGATAAGATCACCGGCATCATTAAAATGCATGACTTGCTTCAGGCTAACGTGGTTTAGGGAGGCTCTGACGTAGGTATTGCCATGAAACTGAACAAAGACCTGGACTCGCTTACCGCGGCGGCAAAGAAAATCAGGTTGCTGCTCCTGGACGTTGATGGCGTCCTCACCGACGGTCGATTGTATTTTTCCAACTCCGGTGAAGAAACCAAAGCCTTTCATTCCCTCGATGGCCACGGCATCAAAATGCTGATGAGTGTGGGTATCGGTGTTGGAATTATTACCGGGCGCAATTCAGCTTTGCTGGAAAAACGAGCGAGTGATCTGGGCATCGAACTACTCTATCAGGGCCGTGAAGACAAATTGCAGGCGCTGGAGGAAATCATGGCGTCGACAGGCCTGGAAAGCGGCCAGATTTGCTATGTCGGCGACGACCTGCCTGACTTACCAGTACTCGAAGCCGTTGGCCTCGGTTTCTCCGTGCCCCAGGGACACCCGGATATTACCGCTGCGGCCGATGCCGTCACTGAAAATGCCGGCGGCATGGGTGCAGTACGGGAGATCACTGATTTTCTCCTAAAATCACAGAATAAGTACGCATCGTTTCACTTATCCTGATGACTGCTGCCGCGTCTGGCAGACAGGTTCCCCGGCTCCCCAGATCGAGGCAAGATCAGAAATTCATGATAAGCTGCCATCGACGGATTATTTTGGGAGCCTCTGATTAATTATTCAATGTCTCTGGCCTGCAGAGCTGCCGTAGATCAAGGCGGCTTCCTGCAGCAATGTTTGCGTACCTTCGCAAAGGGAGCCAACGCAGAGAGTTTGAATAATTAATCAGAGACTCCCTAACATTGAAAGACCAGACACAGAATATGCAACGCCTCTCCTTGCTTCTTATTCCGGCTGTGATTGCCATTGCCCTGTTCCTCGGCTTCGAGTCCACGAACAGCCAGGATGAATCGGATCTCGAGATCACGCGCCTCAATTACGACGCCTACTCAGAGGGTATCAATTCGGTACTCTACGATGAAACTGGCAACATCAGTTATACACTGCAGGCAAGCCGCCAGGTTCACTTCAACAATGATGTCACCGAACTCGAATCTCCATTGATCAGACTCTTTCAGCAAGGAAAGTCCTCCTGGAAACTGCTTGCCGATTCCGGCAGAATCTCAGCCAGTTCCGCCGGCCCAGACGGCGCCAGGCAAATTATTGATTTGATAGGAAATGTTAAAGTTCATAATCTGGATAAATTCGGTAACAGGCTGGTAATTTCCACGGAATTCCTGAGCCTTGACCTCGATGCGAACTCCCTGGAAACTGAAGAGGCCGTAAAAGTGGTAACGGATAACATCGTACAGACGTCTATCGGGATGTACGCCGATCTGAACCAGGAAACAATCTTGCTCAAAAAGGACATACGAGGGATCTATGAGCCGCCACAGCAATAACATTGGCACGATCGCCATCTTTGGTTTATGCGGATTAATTTCGCTGTCGGCATTCGCACTGGAGTCAGACAAGGATCAGAATGTTGGTTACACTCTTGACGGCGACCTTATCATGAGGAATGAAGATAACCGCCGCATCGTAACCATGAATAATAATGTAATCGTAACACAGGGCAGCTTGCAGATTACCGGTGATACGGCGATTTTCGAGTACGACCTTACTACCAACGCGTTATTGAAGGTGACAGTAATAGGCAGTCCTGCCCGCTACCAACAGCAGTTGGATGGGAAGGGTGATCTGGTTCAGGGCGACAGCGAAACCATCCATTACAGTACCAGCGTCGAAACCATCATTGAGTTTATCGGCGAGGCTAATCTTCGCCAACCTGGAACCACCACGAGTTGTGTAGCGATCAAGTATTTTGCCGATACCGAACTCTTCGAAACCACGGGTCCATGCAGCGGTGTATTAAGCAGTCAGTCGAATTAATGGATACTCTGTACGCATCACACCTTGCTAAAAGTTTCAAAGGCCGTCAAGTGGTCCGCGATATCTCTCTCAGTATCCGGCAGGGTGAGATCGTTGGCTTATTAGGCCCAAATGGCGCCGGCAAGACCACCTGCTTCTACATGATTGTGGGCTTGATTCGGGCAGACAGCGGGGAGGTTCACTGCGGCAAGCAGAATCTGACCAAGCTGCCGATACATCGAAGAGCAAATTGCGGTCTATCCTACTTGCCGCAGGACTCATCTATCTTTCGCACGCTCAGTGTCGAAGACAATATTCTCGCCATATTGGAGACCCGCGGCGATCTCAGCGGCGAACAAAGACGGGATAAAATGGAAGCGCTGCTGGCCGAATTCAATATCGCCCATTTACGCAAAAACAAGGGAATGAGTCTCTCGGGAGGAGAAAGGCGCCGCACGGAAATCGCCCGCACCCTCGCCACAGACCCCAAATTCATCTTACTGGATGAACCCTTCGCGGGCGTCGACCCCATTTCCGTTAGTGAAATCAAGAAGATCATTCAGCATCTCAAGTCACGGGACATAGGCATACTTTTGACCGACCACAATGTCAGGGAAACACTCGACATCTGCGAGAAGGCATACATCGTCAGCGAAGGTCAGATAATCGCAGAGGGTGATACCGAGGCTATCTTGAATAACGAGAAAGTCCGCGAAGTCTATCTCGGGGATCAATTCCAAATCTAGGGCAGCTCTGAGTCCGCCACGACCTCTTATCTGGGTGGGAACCTCGATTATAAACGAAACTTATGCGCCTCGATCGGCAATAAAAAGACTCTGCAAACAAGGCACGAAACTTGCTATACTTCCAGCATCACTGCCCTGAGTCATGCCCATAATCCGTCACTTAAATTAGTCTATTCAAATAGCCTGTTATTAAAGAAGTATTTTAATGAAACTCTCGCTTCAGCTAAAGCTCGGTCAACAACTGACCATGACTCCACAGCTGCAGCAAGCTATCCGTCTCCTGCAACTCTCAACACTGGACCTGCAGCAGGAAATTCACGAGGCTCTCGAGTCGAATCCAATGCTGGAGTTGATCGAAGGCAGTGACGACGAGGAAGCGTCCCTTCATTCCGATATCGAAAACAATGATGGTGACAAGAATTCAGAATTGACCTCCTCCCAGCTGCAGGAGAACGCTTCAGCAGATAGTGACGTGTCGGACTGGCGGGAACAAATACCCGATGAACTGGCGGTAGACAGTAGCTGGGAAGACATCTACCCGACTTCGTACCGGTCCGCGACATCCTTCGACACTGACTCGTTGGATTTCGAATCTCGCAACACAGCCGTCGATACCTTGCAGGACCATTTGCGCTGGCAACTCAACCTAACTCCCATGTCGGAACAAGACAGGTCCATAGCCCTCACTATTGTCGATGCCATAGATACTAATGGAATGTTAACCGTCGACATTGAATCCATTCACTCTGGCTTCTATCCCGATGCCGAAATCGAACTGGATGAAGTGCTCGCGGTATTGCATCGGATTCAACAGTTCGACCCGGTCGGCGTCGGCTATCGGGACCTGGCAGAATGCCTGCTCATCCAATTAGGCCAGTTCGAGGAAGCTCAGGAGACGAGTGCCGTCCTCAATGCCAGGCTAATCGTAAGCGAGCATATCGCCCTGTTGGGAAATCGAGATTATGCAAAATTGCTGCGACGCACCAGGCTTAAGGAAGCGGAGCTGCGGGATGCGATTAAAATCATCGAAAGCCTCGATCCCCGCCCGGGCGCCAATATCTCCCCTCCCGCCACCAGCTACATCGTCCCCGACGTAATCGTCACCAAACAGGCAGACATCGGCAAGTGGAAAATCGAACTAAATCCAGACACGGCGCCGAAGATAAGAATAAATGACAGCTACGCCTCGTTGGTAAAACGCGCCGATTCCAGCGCTGAAAATAATTATTTGAAAGACAACCTTCAGGAAGCCCGTTGGTTCATCAAGAGTTTACAGAGCCGAAACGAAACCTTGATGAAAGTTTCAACGCGAATTGTGGAACACCAGAGAGGATTTCTGGAATATGGAGAGGAGGCAATGAAGCCGCTGGTGCTGCGCGACATTGCCGAAGCGGTAGGCATGCATGAATCGACTATCTCTCGTGTGACCACGCAGAAATATATGCATACGCCCCGTGGAATATTCGAGCTGAAGTATTTCTTCTCCAGTCACGTTTCCACGAAAGACGGCGGCGAATGCTCATCCACGGCAATTAGAGCAATTATCAAAAAGCTCATAGCCGCCGAGAACGCGCGAAAACCTCTGAGCGACAGTAAGATCACCCAGTTGCTCGACGAAAAAGGCATCAATGTAGCCAGGCGCACCATAGCAAAGTATCGGGAATCCCTCTCCATCCCCCCCTCAAATGAGCGCAAGCGCTTGATAGATTGAAGGAAGTTTGAATCTATGCGGGAAAACTTTGATCACTGCACGCGGATAACGGCTGGAGCGACGAGAGGGGCCGTGTAGATGCAACTGGAACAAATTCTATCGCCCGCAAGCTGCCGCTGCGACCTACCTGGCGTCAGCAAGAAGCGCATTTTGAAGACAATCAGCGATTTAATATCTGCAAACTCAGGCGAGCTGCAAGCGGGTGATATATTTAACGCATTAATGGCTAGAGAACAATTGGGAAGCACTGGGCTAGGCAAGGGCATTGCTATTCCACACTGCCGCGTCGCTCAATGCCAGGATATTATCGGTACTTTGATCACGCTCGAAACGGCCATCGATTTCGACGCGCTGGATGGAAAACCTGTGGACATTTTTTTTGTACTTATCGTGCCAGAATTGCAGCATGACGAACACATCAAGACGCTCGCCGGCCTTGCCGAACTATTCAATGATGAAGACTTTTGCGAAACAATAAGACATACTCACGACAGTGAGGAATTATACAAACTGGCCATTAATTACTAGGGAGCCTCTGATCAATTATTCAATGTCTCTGGCCTGCAGAGCTGCCGCAGATCAAGGCGGCTTCCTGCAGTAATGTTTGCTACCTTACAAAGGGAGCCAACGCCGAGAT
>JADFIJ010000115.1 GCA_022566775.1 Pseudomonadota bacterium
CAATCCGGATTTTGTCGAAGGCGATGAAGTGATTGTTACCGGCTACGACCTGGGAATGAATACGTCTGGCGGATTTGGTCAGCTTATCCGGGTGCCTGGGAACTGGGTAATCAACTGTCCCGAGGCGATGAGCCTAAAACAGGCAATGATTCTCGGCACCGCCGGATTTACCGCTGCGCTGTGTGTCGAAAAGCTCCTGCTCAACGGCTTGACACCGGCAAGCGGTAGCGTGTTGGTGACGGGTGCGACCGGGGGCGTGGGCAGTGTCGCTGTGGCGCTCTTGCATAAACTTGGATTCACAGTGGTCGCCAGCACCGGCAAGCGCTCCTCCCACCCGTTTCTCGAGCAATTGGGAGCGGCACAGATAATTGACAGAAACAGCCTCGCCGAAGTGAACTCCAGGCCATTATTGAAACAGCAATGGGCGGGCGCTGTGGACGTGGTGGGCGGCGACACCTTGTTCAACGTGATCAAATCCATTAATTATGGAGGCAGTGTCGCCTGTTGTGGTCTCGTGCAGTCGCCGGCTTTGCAAGGCACCGTGCTGCCTTTTATTCTCCGAGGAGTGAATTTGCTCGGCGTCGACTCGGTGGAATTACCGACACAGACGAAGGCGGATATCTGGGGTAAATTGGCCCTTGAGTGGAAGCTGGAAAATCTCGATGCAATTTGTAATGAGATAGGTTTTTCCGAATTGGAAGCCAGCCTGGACAAGGTGCTAAAGGGTGAAGCGGTAGGGCGTTACCTGCTTAATCTGAACCCGGGAGCCCCTGATTAGCTGAGAGTCGGCAGTAAAGTACTCTTCGATTATTCGAATCGATGCGCTATTTTATTCTCACTCAATCGCGTCGCAGTTTTGGATTGCTGGCGATGGGTGTTGGACAAAACATCACGACGACATAGGAAGAGACCAGGAAGGTCATTATCGCAGCCGCCTGAATCACCAGCGATGCCCTCTCTCCGATCATCCCCGATTGGGTGGCGACGAAGGCGATCAGCAGAGAAAATTCGCTTATCTGTCCCAGCCTTAAACCCGCATCCCAGGCCAGCCTGTTTCTCTCGCTGAAGCGTCGCAGCAGAAAGTGAAAGACCACCGGTTTTACGCTGAGTGCCAGCGCCGCCAACAGCAAAGCCGGGGCGATGACCTGGCCCAGCAGCGAGGTGTTAAATTGAGCGCCCAGCGAAAAGAAAAACAGGATCAGGAAAAAGTCTCGCAGGGGTTTTAAATTCAGGGCGATAAAGAGTGAGATAGGACTGGTGGCGAGGGACACGCCAGCGATGAAGGCGCCAATTTCAGCCGACAGACCCATGGCAGAGGCAAGTGCCGCCAATCCCAGACACCAACCGATGGCCAGCAGGAAAATATATTCTTTGAACTGATCGAAGCGCGCAATCAATTTAATCAAGATGAAACGGGTGGAGAAGTAGGCGATCGCCAGTAGCAGGGGAAATGCCAAGAGAACTCTGAGGGCGCTGGATTGCTCAATATTCCCCGAATCCAGAAAAACCAACAGGAAGATAGCGATGAAATCCTGCAATAACAGGATCCCCACCATCAGCTCTCCCATGTGTTTCTGATGCAATACCGTTGTCGGCAGCAGCTTGATACCGATGATGGTGCTGGAGAAGATCATGGCGAAGCCAATCACCAGGCTTTCTACGTTGGAAAAATTAAACAGTAATCCGGTGCTGTAGCCCAGTAAGACAAACACGATTGAGCTTGCCAGGGTGACGAGGAAGGTTTTCTTCAGGGTGTGAAAAAGCTTACTCGGTTGCATGTCCAGTCCGAGTAGAAACAGCAGGAAAATAATGCCAAATTCCGCAATATCGGTAAGCAAACTGGGGTCCGAGATGTATCCAAGACCGAAAGGACCCAGCAGGCCCCCGATAAAGATATAGGCAACCAGTAGCGGTTGTCGAAGAAACAGAGCGAGGGTCGATGCCAGCGCGGCACCGCTAAAAATCAGGAAAAAGGAAAAGAGTAGGGAATCTGGTTCCATGACTGGTCGATGGTGCAGCCACGCCGATGAGACACAGCCACAGTATAATCTGTTAGCGCCTTCTGAATAAGGGGATTGGCTCCGCTACCGTAGCCTGGTAGCCGGTGGTGAAATCGTCGAGGGCGGCAATACAGCTATCCGGATCCTGGTCATGGCGTAGACTGAAGGCATCGAAGCCACAGCGGGACATGTAATAGAGTTGGTCACGCAGGACGTCGCCGATCGCACGGACCTCACCGGCATAGGCGAACCGTTCTCTGAGTTCTCTGGCGTTAGAGTACGAGCGGCCGTCGGCGAAGACTGGAAAATTCAGGGCGATGAGCGGAAACTCACCGAGGGCATCACCGATCTCGCTTACAGTCTCGTCACTGTCCAGCCAGATGCCGATGTCGCCGGTATATCCTTCCAGTTCGATTGCGTAATCTTGCCAGAAACGCAGTGGCACGATCAGGTTTTTGCCCGGTATGGCAATCAGTACTTCCGGGCCGGTCGCAACTTTTAGAAGCGTCCAGCGGTCGATTGCAATCGCCCGGTCCTTAATCAGCTTTGGCATAGACAGTTTCCTTGAATGGCGCCATGCCGATGCGCCTGTATGTGTCTATGAATTTTTCGTTCGGCTCCCGATTCGATTTATAGACCTTGATAATTTTACCGATGACAGCGGGGATTTCTTCCTGAGCGAACGCAGGTCCCATGATCTTGCCGAGACTGGCGACGTTTTTAGATGAACCACCCAGGGATATCTGGTAGAACTCCTCACCCTTTTTGTCCACACCCAATATGCCGATATTGCCGACATGATGGTGGCCGCAGGCGTTCATGCAACCAGAAATATTGATATTCGCTTCGCCGATGTCCGTGAGTTCGTCGTGGTCATGGAAATGCCGCTGGATGGCTTCGGCAATAGGTATGGACTTGGCGTTTGCCAACGCACAGAAATCGCCGCCAGGGCAGCAGATGATGTCGGTGAGCAAGCCAAGATTGGCACTGGCCAGGGCCTGGGATTGCAATTCACGGTAGAGGGCGGCCAACTGCTCCTGCCTGACGTCGGCCAGAATAATATTCTGCTGGTGACTGATGCGCACTTCGCCGAAACTGTAGCGCTCGGCCAGATCGGCAATATGCTCCAACTGCTGGTCCGTCACATCACCCGGTGCCACGCCGGTCTCCTTCATGCAGACGGTGACTATCGCGTAGCCGGCGCGCTTGTGGGCACGCACGTTCTGCTGGTGCCAGCTACTGAACAGCGCATCCTTTGCCAGTTGCTTTGTCAATGCTTCCGGTTTGTCGGTTAATTCCGCGTAGTCAGGATCTTCGAAGAAAGCCTTGCAGCGAGCGATTTCCGCGTCGGTCAGGGTCATTGCCGAGTCCTTGATGCGCCGCCATTCCTCATGCACTTTCTCCCGGAACAGTTCGACCCCGGTCTCGCGAACCAATATCTTGATTCTGGCCTTGTACTTGTTATCGCGGCGACCTTCACGATTATAAACCCGCAGTATCGCCTCCAGTGCCGACAGCAGATGTGGTTTTTCCACAAAATCAAATATTTCCTGCCCGATTACCGGTGTGCGCCCGAGTCCGCCGCCGGCGAGAATGCGGAAGCCGGTTTCACCTGCAGGCCCGCGGACGATATAGATGCCGATATCGTGTACCTGGGTCGCGGCCTGATCGATTGCGGTGCCGCACACTGCAATCTTGAACTTTCTTGGCAGGTGGGCAAATTCCGGATGAAAGGTGGACCATTGGCGAATAATCTCGCAGTAGGCCCGGCTGTCTTCCAACTCGTCAACCGCAACCCCGGCAAATTGATCGGTAGTGGTATTGCGTATGCAGTTGCCACTGGTCTGAATGGCGTGCATCTCCACTTCGGCCAGTTGCGCCAGCAACTCTGGAACATCTTCCAGATGCGGCCAGTTGTACTGTATATTCTGCCTCGTGGTCAGATGGGCATAGCCCTTATCGAAGTGCCTGGCGATGAAGGCGAGTTTCCTTAACTGGCGGGAAGAAAGCATGCCATAGGGAATGGCGATTCTAATCATCGGTGCCAGGCGTTGTATGTAGAGACCATTTTGTAGGCGTAGTGGTAGAAACTCCGCATCGCTCAACTCGCCAGCCAGGAAGCGATCGGTCTGATCGCGAAACTGGGCGACCCTGTCCCTCAGCATCTGGTGGTCATAGCCATCGTATCTATACATAGTCGGTCACCGTCATCGGGGCTCGTTACCCGTATTTTAACCAAGGCGCCACGAGATTGTCAGCAGATCTTTGATCACAGGCTGCCCAGGTTGGGAGAGAGCAGGCGCGTTAGCTCGTCCAGCCCGGTGTTTTTCCGGGTGGCCAGATCTTCAACTTGCTGCGTGCTGATCTTGCCTACTGAGAAGTAGCGCGATTGCGGGTGAGCAAAATACAGGCCACTCACCGTGGCCGCCGGCGTCATCGCAAAGCTCTCGGTGAGTTCTACCCCTATTTTATCGCTGGCCTGGAGTAATTCAAATACTGTGGTCTTCTCCGAATGGTCCGGACAGGCCGGATAGCCGGGTGCCGGCCTGATGCCCCTGTACTTCTCCCTGATGAGGTCGCCAAGGGGAAGGTTCTCTGCCGGCTCGTAGCCCCAGAATTCCTTTCTTACGCGCTCGTGTAACTGTTCTGCGAATGCCTCGGCCAGCCTGTCGGCAAGCGCTTTAACCAGCAGGGCAGAGTAGTCGTCGTGTTCGGCCTCAAATTTGGCCGCTAATCTATCGACGCCGATGCCGGCGGTTACCACGAAAGCTCCCAGGTAGTCTCTGTATCCGACCGCAGCCGGCGCCACAAAATCGGCGAGACACAGGTTATCCAAATCCACATCCTTGGGAATCTGCTGCCGCATAAAATGCAGGCGCGCCAGGGTTTCATCGGCTGCGCCGGCCCGGTATAGCTGAACGTCATTGTGACCGACAGTATTGGCTGGCCAAAAACCGATGACGGCGCGGGCTTTAAGGAGTTTTTCTGACAGGATTTGCTTTAGCAGGGCCTGGGCATCGGCAAACAGTTCCGTTGCTGCCGCACCGACCTTGGCATCTTTGAAAATGGCGGGATACTTTCCCGCCAGGCTCCAGGTGATGAAGAAGGGAGTCCAGTCAATATAATCAAGCAGCGATTCCAATGGATAGTCGTCGAACACCCTGGTACCAAGAAAGCTGGGAGACGGAGGCGAGTAGGCATCCCAATCCGGACTAAACAGATTTTCGTTGGCTTCAACATAGCTTAGCAATATGCGCTTGTTGCTCCTCTTTGCGATCCGCTCACGTATTACGCCATATTCTTCCCGTAGATCCTGAACATATGCTGGTTTTTTCTCGGCATTGAGGAGCGTGCTCACCACCGTCACACTGCGAGACGCGTCGGGGACATAGATGGTGCTGTCGCGGTCATAGTTCTGCTCTATTTTTACCGCCGTATGCGCCTTCGATGTGGTAGCCCCACCGATCAACAATGGGATGTTGAATTGCAGGCGCTGCATCTCGCTGGCAACGTGTACCATTTCATCCAGGGACGGGGTGATGAGGCCGCTGAGGCCGACGATGTCCACATTTTCTTCTTTTGCTACCCGTAATATTTTTTCACAGGGCACCATGACGCCGAGATCGATGACATCATAGTTATTGCATCCCAGGACCACGGCGACGATATTCTTGCCGATGTCATGGACATCGCCCTTGACCGTGGCCAGCAGAATCTTGCCCTTGGTTTTGATCTCGCCACCGGCCTGTTCGGCATCGATATAGGGCAGCAGATAGGCCACGGCCTGTTTCATTACCCGGGCACTCTTGACGACCTGGGGCAGAAACATTTTGCCACTGCCGAACAGGTCCCCGACCTCGTCCATGCCCTTCATTAACGGCCCCTCGATGACTTCGATGGGTCTGTCCGCCTCTTGCCTCGCCGCTTCGGTGTCTGCCTCGATGAACTTCGTAATGCCTTTCACCAGGGCATAACTGAGCCGAGCCGCCACCGGTTTTTCTCGCCAGGCAAGATCCTCTGTCGACTTTGACTGGCTTATTCCACTGTATGCCAGGGCGACTTCCATGAGCCTGTCCGTCGCCTTGGGGTGCCGGTTCAGCACCACATCTTCGACCGCAGTTTTCAGGTCGGCAGGAATGTCGTCATAGACAGCAAGCTGCCCGGCGTTGACGATTCCCATAGATAGGCCGGCTTCGATGGCATGGTAGAGGAATACCGAATGAATCGCCTCCCTGACGGTATTATTGCCTCGAAATGAAAATGACACATTAGAGACGCCACCGGAGATTAATGCCCCGGGCAGGTTAGACTTAATAAAGCGGCAGCTTTCGATGAAATCTACGGCATAGTTATTGTGTTCGTCGATACCGGTCGCCACGGCAAAGATATTGGGATCGAAAATTATATCGGCCACTGGAAACTTCAGTTGTTGCACCAGAATATCGTAGCTGCGTTTGCAGATGGCTTTTTTCTTCGCCAGGGTATCGGCCTGTCCGTTCTCATCGAAGGCCATGACGATCACGGCCGCGCCATATTTCTGGCATAGCGCCGCCTTGCTGAGGAAGGCTTCTTCACCTTCTTTCAAGCTAATTGAATTGACGATGGCTTTGCCCTGCACGCACTTGAGGCCGGCTTCGATGATCTCCCATTTCGACGAATCTATCATCAGGGGGACCCGGCTGATGTCGGGTTCTGATGCCACCAGTTTTAGAAATTTCTCCATGGCGGCTTCGGAATCGAGCATGCCTTCGTCCATGTTGATATCTATAATTTGAGCCCCGGCTTCCACTTGCTCGAGCGCGACTTCCAGGGCCTCGTCGAAATCCTCCTCCTTGATCAGGCGGGCGAATCGCGCGGAACCGGTGACGTTGGTTCGCTCTCCTATATTCACGAACAGAGAATCACCGTCGATGTTGAATGCTTCGAGGCCGCTGAGGCGACAGGCCGGTTTTAGCACGGGCAACTTTCGCGGCGGGATATCGGCGACGGCCGCTACCAAGGCGGCGATGTGTGCCGGGGTGGTGCCGCAGCAGCCACCCACAATGTTGACGAAGCCGCTGCTGGCAAATTCCTTGATGATGGCGGCCATTTCTTCTGCACCCTGATCATAGTCGCCGAACTCGTTCGGCAGGCCGGCGTTAGGGTGGGTTGATACATAGGTGTCGACCAGGGCGGCGGTCTCTTCGATGTGGGGACGCAATTGTTCCGCGCCCAGCGCACAGTTAAACCCAATCGACAAGGGATTGGCGTGGGCGACAGAATTGCAGAAAGCGGCAACGGTTTGTCCGGACAGGGTACGTCCGCTGGCATCTGTTATGGTGCCCGATATCATCAGGGGCAGGCGCAGTTGCTTCTCCTCGAAACAGCGCTGGATCGCGAAGATAGCGGCCTTGGCATTGAGGGTATCGAATGCCGTTTCAATGAGAATAATGTCTGCGCCGCCGTCGATTAGTCCGTTCGTGGAATTGCCGTAGTCCTCGACTAAGTCATCGAAGCTGATACTCCTAAAGCCAGGATCATTGACATCGCTAGAGATGGAAGTAGTCTTGCTGGTCGGGCCCAGTACCCCTGCTACGAAACGGGGTTTCTTCGGTGAAATCTGATTGACCTCGTCGCAAACCTGTCGCGCCAGCCTGGTCGCCTCGAAATTTAACTCGTAGCTTATGCTCTCAAGCTGGTAGTCGCCCTGGGAACTGCGGGTGGAGTTGAAGGTATTGGTTTCGATGATGTCTGCACCAGCATCCAGATAGGCACGGTGAATCTTGCTGATGACATCGGGCTGAGTCAGGGTCAGCAGATCGTTGTTACCAGACAATTCATGGGGATGGTCATTGAAGCGGTCGCCGCGAAAATCAGCATCCGACAGCTTTTCGGCCTGGATCATCGTTCCCATGGCGCCGTCCAACAGCAGAATCCGTTGAGCGAGCGCTTGTCTTAGCAATCGTTCCGAAGCTTTTGCGTGCCTTACTACTTTTTGCATTCCTACAGCCTGTATCCTGGGGAACCTCTGATTAAGTATTCATTGTCTCTGCATTGGCTCCCTTTGTAAGGCAGCAAACATTACTGCAGGAAGCCACCTTGATCTACGGTTGCTCTGAAGGCCAGAGATATTGAATACTTAATCAGAGGTTCCCAAGAGCTAAAAAGCTCGCAATTCTAGCAGAAGCCATCGCTGGCGCCACCCGATAAATAACCAAGTAATTTACTCGGGTATTCAAATTTTCATCCGAATAGCGTATGATTAGCCGGTGTTGTTCCCTGATTACGAGAGGGTTTTATGGTTAACATCACCGAATCCGCGCAAGAATACCTGATAGAACTGCTAAAGAAGCAAGATTGTGAAGGTATTTCGGTGCGAATTTTCATACTGGATGCAGGCTCACCGAAAGCTGAAACCTGCATATCATTTTGTCGGCCGGGAGAGGAAAAAGCCGACGACGAAGTGAAGCAATATGAAGGTTTTCAAACCTTCATCGAACGGCATAGTATCCCTTTTCTGAAAGATGCGGTAGTGGATTTTGTCAAGGATTCCATGGGTGGTCAGCTCACCATCAAGGCGCCTAATTCTCGCCTGCCTAAAATCTCCGACGACAGTTCACTCGAGGACCGCGTCAACTACGTGCTCTACAACGAAATCAATCCGGGGCTGGCCGCACACGGTGGCAACGTCACCCTGGAGGAAATCTTCGAAGAAGATGTGGCGGTTCTGCGATTCGGGGGCGGCTGTCAGGGTTGTGGCATGGTGGATGTAACGCTGAAGAATGGTGTAGAAAAGGCCTTGCTGGAGCAGGTACCGCAATTGAAGGAAGTGCGAGACGTGACGGATCATTCCGTGAAGGAGAATGCGTACTACCAGTAAGATCCCACCCGTAACCGCAGCGTAGCATTGAGGTACACGCCGCCCTAGTCCGGGTAGTATTTCGTCAATTCGGCGTAGACACTGTCCTTGAATGTGGGTTCGACCGGATCGAGCCCTGCTAGAATTTCTACCAGGTACTCGTTGTCCTCCCGGCCCCGCCAGATTTTTTGGTAGCTGCCTTCTTTATAGCCATGATCCTGACGAAAGAAGTTGAGCACATTCTTACCAACATACTGGCAATATAGCTCGGTCCAATCCATCTCGCAGTCCACCATGATCGCCGCAAATACCGCTATCTCAATGCGGCGGGCAGCGGCGAGCCCGATTAACAATTCCAGCTTGCTCACCAGATCCAGTTGCTGCAGTTCAATTTGCCGGCCATCAAATTCGACGCTTGCCTGCTGCTGGCTCGCCGCCAACAGTTGGGTGAGCTGTTGTTTCGATGCAGACTCGTTGCCTGCGTTGGCTAGCAGTATTTCAGATAGAATGAAATGCCAGATGTCGATGAGTTCCATCTGTAGTTGCGGCAGATCTTGGTCCTGCTGTTTCCACCATTTCCAGCCGTGATGCTCGATCGCCTCGGCCGCTTCGATGACCACCGCTCGCAGATAGGGGTAACGGGCATCGATCCAGTCTGGATCGACTCTGGTGTTCATGCCGGCTTGTAATGACAACATGATTTCGGCTTGAGCTGCTGACAACATAGGTTTTTCTAAGGGCATAGCGGCGGGGGTGGGAATTTCCGGAATTGATTGTTTACGCTTGGTTCTGGATCGAATCGTGGTGGCCACAGGCTCCAATCGGGAGCTGCCTCAGCCAGCGACTGCCTGGCGCGCGGCCTGTTTGGTCAAGGAACTTAGCATCTCTTTTCTGCTGCGCAACATGTCGTCGTATGACTTACGCATGGCGATGGTCTCCGCATCCCGGGCATCCTGCTCTTCCAGTTCCACAAGCCATGCCTCCAGTACGTCAATCTCGCAGCTAAGCTGGTGGGTTCCTTCCTCGATAAGCTGTTGATCGATAGAAATACTGCCGTCATCTGGCTCTGATGCAGTTGGTTCTGTGCTCATGATGTTGTCTCTTGTATCCCCATGCCGTCACATTTTTATCGGCAGCACTTGAGGATGTCATAGACCAAAACAGGGGTCAAGAATCAAACGCATCAAGTTCGTGCCCGATCGGGTAGCAGGCAGTCGCTGCCCGGTTAGAGGGTCAGGGCAGTTCGCTTAGGGTATTGCGCCACCAGTCTCGATGTAGCTGTCGCGGGGTTTGATGCTTGCCCGGATGCCCCCAAAGGGAACGCATGAGCTTGACGTCCTGTTTGCGAATAAGTCTGAGATAGGCATAGCCCAATTCCAGATAGGGCATGTCCAGCGCCCTGGCCATTTTTAAATTGATGCGCTGACGCCCCCTGGCGGTTAAGTGAACAAATTCGGGTGACTTATCATGCAGCAGTTCTGCCAGGGCAGCGGTCCTGTACAGCCGCATGAGATCATCATCCATTTGCTGCGCCGAAATTTGAGAAGGTCTTAGCTGGCTGCGAATGAGTATACAGGCCTGGTTAAAAGCACCCCAGGCTGGATAGGCGCTCTCGCAAACCGCCAGCGCGCCGGCGCTATCGCCGGCCTGTTTCAACTCGGCAAGCCGTGTCTGCCAATCCGGGGCATCGGCGCTGGCAGTCTGCCCCCCTGCAGGCACTGGCGCGCTCTGCGGCGGCGCTTTCGCATCCGGCTTGATAGACCTGGGTTTGCCCAGGCGCGTAAGGTCTTTATCGAGTGGCGGTAGCGGCAGTATACGATCGGCACTGAATTCGACCTCCATGGTCTGATACCTATGCAGGCCATAGATGATCAGCGTGAGCAGGGCGATGACGATAGCGATGAGGAGTAATGCCAGCATGAAATATGTTCGATTGAGTATCAGCCCCCCTGGGTTAGTGGAGCCTGCGGCTAAGGTCAGGAGGGGAACCAGAGTCTATCAGGCTGACGGTCTCGCCGTCGATTAGGGGTGAGAACGGGTGCACTTGGCTTGTTATCGACGGCATCAAGTTTACCGAAATTCGCAAAAGCTGTGCAATGACCTGCCTCACACTATCGCGAAGAGGTTCCCTGGAGGATCTTTTTGTAGCAGTTGCAGCAATTTGGCAGACTGTTGCTGCGGGTGGAAAATCGAAGGATCGGAATTTCAGTCAATTCCCGGTTATTTTGTCCAATTGCCCTTGACTGCACGGGCCAAGCTTCTTAGAATCCCCCGCTGCCTGAATCGGCTAGTTCAAGACTGTTCATCTGTCCCCTTCGTCTAGAGGCCTAGGACACCGGGTTTTCATCCCGGCAACAGGGGTTCGAAACCCCTAGGGGACGCCATTTTCTCGATTAATAAAAAGAAGCCCGGTGACCTCCGGGCTTTTCTATGGCTCGATTTCCGGGTGAACTCTGCACGCTTGGCCGGATTTGCTTATCCCGGTGACAATCGACATACTCCAGCGGCGCTTTTTAGCT
>JADFIJ010000116.1 GCA_022566775.1 Pseudomonadota bacterium
AGTGCTGCCGGAGATAAAGCGCTTCCAGCATGTCCAATTCCGCTTTCTTTGGATGCACCTCGGACCGAACCCGGGAATCGAGTATCTGCACGATGTCGGTAGCGGGATCATAGACGGGCCAGTTAGGCAGGCCATCGCCATTGGGGTTGCCGTTACGGGCAAAGCTGACCCAGTAATCAGCCATCAGTTCCGACAGCCCATGGTCGTCTTCATCCCAACCGAGTCCCACCACATCGAGGTTGTCGAACACATAGGCAAGCTCGCCGGAATGATAGGCGCCGAAGCGGCGCTGGCCACCATCGCCGTACAAATCCGGCATGGCTGGCACATAGAGACGGAACACCGGTGGTTCGCGAGTAAATAAATAAACATAGGCATCTTCACCGCGCTCTGTCACCAGGCGAGCCCACATGCGCGCCGACAACAAAAACCCGTTGTCTGTGGCTATTTGCTTCCTGGCATCCAGGGGCGAGACAGCCGCGAGATCGGCATAGGCATCGGCTACCTGACCCGCCGCTTCGCCAAACACCGCCTGCAGATATCCATCCAGTTGTTGGCCATTGATTTCCGGGCTGGTGTGTTGCAGGCCGTGGTTCTCATGGGCGAGGCCGCCAACCATTACCGGGATTTTGTTCTGGCCGCCGGATTCCAGCATCGAATAGGGTGAGTCGGGAATCACCCAGCCATCTACCTGCGGCCCACCCCCAACACCTGCTGCTACCAACTGCTGCGCCGGTATTGCCCGCAACTGTTCAAGAGTTGTCGCACCGAAGCCAGATACTCCCAGTTCACCGGCATATTCCAAACCTGCCGCATGGCCCGAGTTTTCCCCATCGGCCAGGGCTCTCTCCATCTTGATACAGCCAGGGGATTCGCCCACCACCCCATGCACCATGCCTTCGGCCAGGGGAGAGGACATGATCAGACACACATCGGTACCGCCAGCCGACTGGCCGAAGATGGTCACGCGGTCCGGATCACCACCGAAATTTGCGATGTTGGTCTGCACCCATTGCAATACTTGTAATTGATCGAGGATGCCATAGTTACCGGAAGAATCGTGCTCGGACTCGGCAGTCAGGGCCGGGTGCGCGAGAAAACCCAGCGTCCCCAGGCGATAATTGGCGGCAATTATTACCGCGCCCCGCGCCGCCAGGTTGGAACCGTCGAAGATGAGCGCGCCACCGTGGCCGGCGGTGTTACCGCCGCCGTGAAACCATACCATCACCGGCAATGAATCGGAGCTGTCCGCAGCGCCAGAATACAAATTGAGATACAGGCAATCTTCCGAGCGCTCCAGGTTGCCCCGGGCATAGAGTGAGTCATCGGAATTGCGTGCCTGCCAACAGGCGGCACCGATGCTATCGGCATTTCTAACGCCGGCGAATGGGATAGCTGGCACCGGCGGTTTCCAGCGCAGATCCCGCACCGGCGGACTGGCGTAGGCGATGCCCTGGAAGACCGTAACCCCGGCCGCATACGCCGAGGCATGACCACGAAATATGCCGCTGTCGGTACTGACTTCGATTAGCTCGTCCGCATTCGCGAATGAAACCATCGTCAGTAAACACAGCGGCACCAGTAATTTATTTAGCTTGAGAGTTACAATATGCATGATGAATCCTTATCTACCTACTTCAATACCCTTGGTAATTAATTACCAGTTTTAAATCGATGGTTCCAACCTCAACAAAGCACCATCTTCTTCATCAGTCAAAATATAGAGATAACCATCCGGTCCCTGTTGTACATCACGAACCCGGTGATGGAGTTCCTTTAACAGACCCTCTCTGCGAATCTCCTGGCCCCTGCTGTTAAAAACAATCCGCTCCAGATGTCCGGTGCCGGGAATTCTTCCCTCCATCATGGAGCCGACGAAGAGATTGCCCTGCCACTCAGGAAATTGCTCACCGCTATAGAAGGTTAATGCCGCAGGCGCGATAGAAGGCCACCAGACCACCGCCGGACTTTCATATTCGGCGAGCCACGGTGTCTGCGACACCCAGTCACCGCGATACTGGCGGCTATAGGAGGCGTAGGGCCAACCGTAGTTCTTGCCGGCCTGGATAATATTGGCCTCATCACCGCCCTGGGGTCCATTCTCGGATGCCCACAGCTCACCGGTTTCCGGATGGATAGCCAGGCCCAGCTGGTTTCGATGTCCCACCGAGTAAACCTCCGGCAGGAACTCACCACTTTCTACGAACGGGTTGTCGGCAGGGGCAGTGCCGTCATCATTCAGGCGCAAAAGTTTGCCGTAATGGACCGCAGGGTCTTGTGCTAACTCACCGGTGTTTGCAAACACATAAGCGCCACCCACACTCATCATCAGTTTACCGTCCGCGGTGAATAACAATGCCGAGGCCGCAATCGCACTATCTACACCCTTGGCGACAAATATCTCCTGCACATCGGTCAACGTGTCTTCTACCAGGCGAGCACGTACCAGGCTGACCGCCTGATTGGGTTCACCCTCATGCATGATCGCCTTGGTATAGGTGAGATAAATGATTTGGTCATCTTCAGGATGAATAGCGACGGCCATCAGACCAGCCCGAAAGACTTCTGAATACACTTCCGGCACGCCGGAGATATCGGTGTCCAGTAGTTTACCGTCCCGCACCACCCTGAGCTTACCGGTATAGCGCTCGGTGATCAGAATGTCGCCGTTGTCTCTAAATGCCATGCCCCAGGGGTTCGCCAATCCGGTGGCTATTGGCACCACTCTGACCTGATCTATCTCGAAGGTGCTGATGAGAAACGGCTCGGTTGGAGATGGAGGAACGCTTCGCTGTTCCGCTTCCTGTGCCTGCTCCCGTTGCTGCTGGGTTTGCTGGGTACCCGCGACTTCCTGCGCCGTCCCTGAAGTGGAGCTTGCCACCTGTTCCTCCTGGCACTGAACCAACACTACAGCCATGGTCAGCAGCAGCGAGCTTGTCCGTAAAATGCGAGTAGCCTGCGTCGTTCTCATCGGCGAATCCTCCCTGTTAGTGTTGATGCCCTGACCCGTGCTCGGAAGCGATTGAGTCGTAGTGCATTCGAATTAGATCGCGACCGAAGTCGCCTTCGAAATCACGCCACACCAGATGAACATGATTGGCGTCGTTCTGGGTATTGTCATACTCGATGAGAAAACCCGGGCCCTGCACCCGATAGTAATGACCATCGCCGCGCTCGAGGCTGCCAATCCAGGCAAATTTAATGTTCTCCAGCCCCTCTTCTCTAATGGTTCTCAGGCGGGCCACGGCAACTGCCGCGGGCTGGGCCGAAGCCACTTCTTCGATCAAGCCCATCAGCATCTGTTGTTGACTGGAATCCAGTGCAGCGTAACTCACACCCACATCGTCCAGGGCGGTAATTTTCTTATCGGCACTGGTAAAGATGTCACGTGGCGCTTCTCCATCGAGTATCGCCGCTGCCGCCTGGGATCGGTTCAATGATTTCACTAGTGCACGCGCCATATCTTCTTCCGCCGCCAACACTCGCGTGCCCTGCTTTGGCCCCGACCTGACCTCTGCCGGATTGGTGCCAAAAAATTGCGGTGAACTGGCAATGCCGTTGCCGCCGACGAAAGTCCAGTTGAAAGCCAGATGATGGCCTTCGTAGCGCACTGCCCAGCTCGTATTCATGGAAGGGGCACCAAATACGGTAATGTAGTAATCATCGGGGTCTCTGACGAAACGCCCGTTCACTTCGATGGCCGCGAGTACAGATTCGAGTTCGCGGATATTTTCGGTTTTCTCAAAGCCCCTGGCACTGAACAGGCTTTGCAGCAGTGTGCGTGCGGCAGTCAATTGCTGGGCGTTCAACTCTTTTAATACCACGCCATTGCGATCACGGGGAATAAAGTGCCAGTTCAGACGCTCTTCGTCGTCAAAATCATAGGTGGCTTTTTGGCGTTGAGAGGCAGACAGACTCGCCATGAAAGACGAGGTGGCATCCACGATGTCCTGGCTTAGCGCTACCTGAGAATGCTGAGCGAAAAGCATGCCGCCCCACAGCACGGCGATGACTGAAAACAGACCCTGGATGGCGAGTCGCCCACGACGTGATGCATTGGGAGAAGAATTGGGAGCTGACATAGATAGATCCTCCAGCTTTTGTAAGTGTTGTATTAGAGGAACCTCAGAGAATAAACCTGCAGCATGCAGTCGTCTAGTCGGCAATTGCTGGATCGGTTGAATCAAATCAGTGCGCCACATTGCTAGCGGCGACGATTTCTGCGATAAATAGCTCTTTTTGCGGAAGGAAGTAGCAATGAAAGCGGTTACGGTCAAAGAATATGGTGGCCCTGAGGTGATGTCATACGAAGAGGTGGACATGCCCACCATCGGTGCGAGTGAGGTCCTGGTAAAAGTTGAGGCTGCCGGCATCAACTTTATCGACACCTATCAGCGTTCCGGTCTCTATCCGGTTCCGCTGCCTGTCACCCTGGGTCTGGAGGCGGCGGGCACGGTCGAAGAGTTGGGTGCCGACGTCACTCACTTCAGCAAGGGTGATCGTGTGGCCTATACCAGCGTTGCCGGCGCCTATGCCGAGTACGCCGCGGTTCCAGAAGAGAAACTGGTAAGCCTGCCTGACGGGGTCGACTTTAACGCCGGTGCGGCAGCGATGCTCCAGGGCTGTACCGCACACTATCTCTCTCAGTCCACCTACCCGATCAAGAGCGGCGACAGTTGCCTGATTCACGCCGCCGCCGGTGGCGTCGGCTTGATACTGATACAGATGGCGAAGATGGCCGGCGCCTTCGTGATCGGCACCGTCTCGACCGAGGCGAAAGCCGAATTAGCGAGGGCCGCCGGTGCCGACGAGGTGATACTCTATTCCGAGCAGGATTTTGAAACTGAGGTGAAGCGTATCACCAACGATGCCGGCGTCAATGTAGTCTATGATTCTGTCGGTAAGAGCACTTTTGAGAAAAGCATCGACTGTCTGAAGCCCCGGGGCTACATGGTACTTTACGGCAACGCCAGTGGCCCGGTAACGGAATTCAATCCGGCGACACTGGGGACCAAGGGCTCCTTATTCCTGACCCGCCCAACCCTGTTTGCCTATACCGCAGACAGGGAAAGTCTGGAATGGCGCAGCGGTGATGTCTTCAAATGGATCGACGAAGGCAAGCTCAAGCTGCGAGTAGAGCATTTTTTTCCGTTGTCTGAGGTACAGGCGGCACACAGAGCACTGGAAGGGCGCAAGACCACCGGGAAAGTGATATTAACGCCGTAGCTACATTCCACACCCAGTAAATACAGAAAATTGCATCAAATAAAAGAGGAAGTGAACATGTTGAAATTTAAATCCCTGCTGCTGGCGACGGTGCTGGCACTGACTTCAGGAATACTGCTTGCGCAATCTATCGACCTGGGACGCGGCGAACTGCCGGTGACCATACCGGCGAGCTATGATGGCAGTACACCTGCGCCATTGATCGTGCTGCTACATGGTTATACATCCAGCGGCGCCGGCCAGGATTCCTACATGGGTTTCAGCAGGATTGCCGATCGGTACGGCTTCCTGCTGGTGGCACCCGATGGCGACCAGGAGTCTGGTGGCGATCACAATCGATTCTGGAACGCCTCCGATGCCTGTTGTAATTTCTTTGGCAGCGAGGTGGACGATTCCGGCTATATATTCGACATCATCAACGTCGTAAAATTTGAATACAACGTGGATCCCGATCGCGTTTACCTGATCGGTCATTCCAATGGTGGCTTCATGTCCTATCGCACCGCCTATGACCATTCCGGCACGATCGCGGCCATTACCAGCCTGGCTGGCGCCAATCACAACGAAGAGCGGCCGGCACCGGAAAATCCCGTTCATATCCTGCAAATCCACGGTACCGCCGATGGCACTATCGCTTACGAGGGTGACGATATTCAGGGCAATGCGTACCCAAGCGCGCTTGCGAGCGTGACCCGCTGGGCAAGCTACAATGGTTGTTCCACTTCCGGCGCAGACCGCGAATTGCGAGACCTGGAGGCGACGATCGACGGTCACGAAACATCGGTGCTACTGTTCAAGCAAGGCTGTAAGACAGGGGGTTCCAGTGAACTGTGGACCATTGCCGGCGGCAGCCATGTGCCGAATCTTTCGGATACGTTTAGCGCGCAGGTAGTCGAGTGGTTGTATGCCCATCCGAAGGCCACCGCCAGCTTCTCCGATTAGAGCACGGCCAGCTGCAGTGAAAATGAGACCTCCTGTCGTCGCCTGTGTACTTACATTGACAGTTGTTGCTGTCGTAAGTGCACATGCGCAGGAGCGGCGAATTGCCAGCCCCGCCGGGTACTCCGCCACTGAGGTCGGTGGCAGTTTCGATGTCCGTACCGGCTATGCGGGTGGCAAGCTGATGTTAATCTGGGATCAGTTTCAAGCCACGATACCGTTCAGGATTGCCGAGTGAGTTGCGGTTTATGAGCATACCAAGAATCCTTGCCTTGTTATTATTCTGCTGCAGCACAGCGTCTTCGTTCGCGCAGACCGACGCCGAGCCACGGCAGTGGATAAGTCTGTTTAATGGCGAATTCGGCCACCTGTTTTACGACCAAGTGTTTTCACATTATTTACTGCGGGTGGAATATCGGTTCATCGGCGACCAGTGGGTTACTGCGGAATTCGAAGTTTACGGAAACGAATCTATCGTCCATCGCATCGAAGGTGTTACTGTCTTCGAACTAAATAATCCGCAACTGGATGAGAGCGATCCTGATGCCCAGAGACTTATTCAGCAAGGGGCCAGCATACTTCTGAAAGAAGACTACGTGGCACTACAGGCAGAGAGCCATCCTACAGAATTCAGAACGATAGAATTACTACCGCTTCCCCATCGTTGAAAAAACGAACAGAGTGTTTTAAGGCCCTGTCATTTTTTCTCGTCACTAACGCATCGGTTGCCCAGTCAACCAAGGAGAAAAGTCCATGAGCTTGCGTCTATTGTCTCTGACGTTTATTGCAGCTGTGTGTTTGCCGGGAGTATCCACATCGAATGCAGCGGAATGCGATCCGGATGGCGTGGTCCAGTTTGTGTGCGGGCCGGTGAGCCCGGAAGACCTGGCCGCGATCCCGCAATCGCCCTGGATCATCGCCTCGGGCATGGAAGACGATGGCTACCTCTACCTGGTCGATAGCCGTGACTATACATCGACGGTGCTGTTTCCAGGGGCGACATTTAACTTTCGACAGGACAGTTCGAACTACGGCGCCTGTCCGGGCCCGGCGCCGGATCGATTCAGGCCTCACGGGCTTAGCCTGCGTGCGGGCAATAACGGCATGCATACCCTGTACGTAGTACGGCACGGGGAACGGGAAGCGGTCGAGGTGTTCGAAGTCAATACCAGCGGGGCAATGCCGACATTGAGCTGGATCGGCTGCGTGGTGGCACCTCAGGGCGTGGGTCTCAATTCCGTTGTGGCCTTGCCCGGAGGCGGATTTGCCGTCACCAACTTTCAGATTACCGGCGGCGAGCTTTGGGAATGGCAAGCGAACGCAGGCTGGTCCAAGGTGCCTGGCAGTGAAACCCCGGGACCCAACGGTATCGAGGTATCGGCCGACGGACGCTGGTTTTACATTGGCGGCTGGGGCACCAAATCATTGATCCGCCTCTCCCGCGGACAGACACCCGTGCAGATTGATTCCGTTGACGTTGGGCATCACATTGACAATGTGCGCTGGGCTGCAGACGGATCACTGTTAGCTGCCGGTCATAATGGTTCAACACCGAGCGCAATTTTTGAATGCCTTGGCCAGGGCCAGTGCGACGGTGTCACTACGCGTGTCAGCAGGGTCGATCCGGAGCAGCTCACGGCCCAGGAGATTATTCGCTACCCCTCCAATGAATTCCTGATTCTCGGCACGGTGGCAATTGAGGTCGGGGATGAAATCTGGGTCGGCGGCATCGCCGGCAGTGACCGCATTGCCCGCTTCCCGGCGACTGGATTTTAGGAGGCGAAAAAATGATTACTGCCTTTGACCACGTGGCCCTGCCCATGGAAAAAACCCAGGAGATGGTTCAGTTCTATAGCGCGCTCGGTTGTCGCGTAGTGGAGCAAAACTCGGGACGAATCTTCGCCGTAATCTTCGGCGACAATAAGATCAATTTTCACGCGCCAGCACTCTGGCAATCCGGCCAATTCACCCTGCGTGGCCCCAGCGCACTACCGGGCTGTGGCGACCTCTGCTTTGTCTGGCAAGGCTCCCCGCAATCGCTGGACGATACCCTGGCCGCGGCCGGGGCGGTCATAGAAGAAGGTCCGGTGCCACGGACCGGCGGCATGAACGGCGGCAGTACACAGGGAATCAGCGTCTACACCCGCGACCCGGACGCTAATTTGCTGGAGTTCATTATTTACGGCTAGAAAAGGGAAAGGGGTCAAATCTTGACTTAACACATAAGGGCTCGATTCTCTCCTTAATATGTTAATTCAAAATTTGATCCCCTATTCTTTTCCTCTATTCTTTTTGATTATTCTCGCGGGGCGTTGTTGCGATAGACCTGTCCCCCGCGCATCACGAAGACGACCCGTCCCAGAGCGGTGGGATCGGTGAGCGGGTCGCCGTCCAGGGCGATGATGTCGGCCTCGAACCCGGCCGCGATCGTACCGATTTGGTCCGCCATGCCTAGTGACTCAGCGGCGAGCGAGGTAGCCGAGATTACCGCATCCATCGGGTCCTGGCCCCCCTGCACGACATAGGCCACCAGCTCTTCGGTGTTCGAACCATGGCTGCCCGCATTGGCGTCGGTGCTGTAGACGATCCGCACGCCGGGGGTCGCCACGGCCGCCTGGAAGAATTCGAGGGCGCCCGGCCGGGCGGCGTGGAGGCTGGCGAAGCCCTCCAACGTGTATCCGCCGACCCCGGCATAGCGGTCTCCGTTCTCGGTATAGTTACGGAACAGCAGATCGATCTGGTTGCCGAGATACATCCCGCTGTCGATGAACACCTGGACGTCTTCTGGTGCCAGCATCCAGCCGTGCTCGACCTGGGTGCACCCGGCGTCGGCGACCATCCGCAGTGCGTCGGACCGGTGCAGGTGAACGACCGACCGCAGCCCCTGGGCGGTCGCCTCGCCGCAGGCGGCCTCGAGCTGGGCGGCGGTCAGGTTGGTGACGCCACCGAAGCGGATGCTGGTGGAGGCGAAGACCTTGATGACGTCGGCGCCTGCGTCAGCGCGGCCGCGCACATAGGCCCGGATCTCATCCGGGGTGCCGGTGCTCTCGTTCACCGATCCGAGCGACGTCAGTAGCCGCGGCCCCGGAATCTCCCCACGGTCGATCCACGCCCGCAGCTGGGCGTCCAGTGGCGAGCCCAAACTCTGCATAGTGGTGATGCCGTTCATCAGCGTGCGGAATGCATTCTCCGCCCCGTGCAAGGTCGCGTGGGCTGCGCTGGGGTCGTTTTCCTGCCGGTGCACCTTGCCGTCGTCGTCGAAGTGGTTGCCGATGTGCACGTGGGTGTCGATGTAGCCGGGCAGTACCGTCAGGGCGGTCAGGTCGTAGATCCGGTCACCACGGCCCTGGCCCCGCGCCACGATCTCGACGATGCGTCCGTCGCGCACCACCAGGTCACGGTCTTCAAGCACATCTCCGCGCCCATCGAGGACACGCGCCGTGCGCAGCACCAAGGTTTGGTCCGTGGCTGAGTCCTGCGCGGGGCTGGCCGTCGGCCAGGCGACGATCAGCGCCGCCAGCGAGGCGACGAGCAGTCTGGGAAACGTAGAGCGGGTGACGATGTCGTGCATGGCTCGGCTCCAGGTATGGGTTTGTAGGAAGAAGAAAAGATATCTTCGCAGTAGGCAAATGTCCAGGTTCGTTAATTGTGAGCCGGGTACTGACCTGTATTCGTAATCAAAGGGGTCGGAGTCTGAGGTATCCCCAGAAGTTTTAACAAGATAGCATCGATTCAACATTGATTTTTATTTTCTTCAATGAAGCTTCAATCTCGTTGTCTGTTAGCCGAAATCGTTTTTGGGCGATTAGCAATCGTGCCAGAAAGACTACAGAGTATGGGGCTCTCTTGCTTGAAGAATTGACGCGCACCTGTTTGGCTTGAGCTGTTGTTTTTCCTGCTGTGCCGATGCACCAAAGAACGAAATGGGCCAGCGTAGCCAGTAAACATAATACAGCTCGGCGTTTCTCTCCTATGTTTCTATGTTGAGAGATCCCCAATCCATAGTGTGCCGCTTTATGATCACGGAAGCCTTCTTCGATTTGCATTCGGCTGCGGTATAAAGCGATAAGTTTTAGGGGAGTACAACCCTTTAGGGAGATTGAGTAAACCAACAGCCAGGGTTCTCGCTCACGTCCGGCATGAGAATGACTTTGTTTGGATCGACGCGTAGCGCCCGAATAAGTCAGGTCTTGGCGCCTCTTCTTGGGCTGGCGTATTAATACCAACAGAGAGGTCAGTGGATTGCGTCTCACCCAATCTATTTGTCCAAAACATTTGGCTTTGGTCGTTGCTTTGGTATATAGCGATTTCGCGCTAAACCACTGGTCTGACGCTGTGTCGAAGCAGATGAAGTCACGGCTACGGATGCGTCCAACCCAGTGCCATCCTAGCGTCTTTTCAACATACCGATAGAACGGTGTTCTGAAGCCAGAATCTGCCACGACAATAGGTCGACAATGCGCAGGAATTAGAACTGATAGTTGATGGAGAAATTCATGTTGTACGCGTCTATTACCCAGTTTAGTACGTGGATGAACTTCTTCATACAGCGTCAGAGAACGACCTCCTACCGGCATAGCGGCTCGCAACAACTACCAGCTTTAGTCTGCACATAAAGGAGACCAGTCAATCAGAATGATCGGTTCTGGAAGGCCTTTCAAAAATAGGGGTCAAATCTTGACTTAACATATTAAAAAACATGCCTAATAAACCGGTTGCCTATTTCGCAGATTTGAAAAACCTGGCGCCCAAGCTATTTAGTAATTACTCGTATAAAAATCGGTTAAAGCTTTAATGTGTTAAGTCAAGATTTGACCCCCAAATCTCTTCATGAATGCAATCCTTAACATGGAAAAATCTACTATTGGCTGCCCGTTTGTTCTAGCGATAGGTGACCACAAGGTAACAACGTAATTTGCCCTGACCGCAGTTTCTAATCGAATGAGGCAGATCGGCGCGATAGTTGGCGGAATCTCCGGCGGAGAGTCTACACACAGTCTCCCCGGATACAATTTCGGCGCTCCCGCTGGTGACCGTTAACAGCTCTTGCGTGCCCTCGAAGTGCGCAGTGCTGGTTAAGCTGGCCTTGGGTTCAATGATTAATTCATAAAACTCCACGTTTTTCTCCATGTGAAGCGGGGAGAGGGTTCT
>JADFIJ010000005.1 GCA_022566775.1 Pseudomonadota bacterium
CGATCACAGGCGGCCTGGGCCCCTCCGTGGGGATGCCGGCGGCAAACATCAGCCGCTCGATCGCCTCGATGGTCGGGCGCGAGGGTCTGGGCAGTCCGAAGCGATAGCCCTCGGCGATGAACAACGGCGTCCAGCCGCGGTGGTTCTCTCGTTTCCAGATGTGGGGGTCGGCTCCGTTCGCGGCCAGCAGGTCAACAACCGCAGGAAACATCCCGTAGGCCGCGCCGTGCATCGCGGTATCGTTCTCCTCATTGACGGCGTTGACATCGGCGCCGAGTTCGAGCATCAGGCGAGTCACTTCCAACACTTCGAGCTCGGTCCCGGCCTCCTCCTCCGGCGCCGTGGTGCCGAGGCCGGCCGCAGCCATCAGCGGCGTTGTGCTTTTAAGATTCGACATGAAGGGGTTGGCACCCAGTTCCAGAAACAGACGCATCAAGGCGGCGTCCGCCCGATCGGCGGCCAGCAGGAATGGGGTGGCGCCACCGGATTCGAGTCGAGTCGCCGAGTTCGGCTGTCGCGGCGCGCCATCCACCAGCGTCAGGTTCACATCCGCTCCCAATGCCACGATTTCCCGAACAAACTCCAGCGCGCTAAGCTTCCCCGACCCGATCGGAGCCGGATCGCCGCGATCGCTGGCATCCGGCTTGCGGACCCAGCTCATGGTATGCAAAGGGGTGAAGCCGGAGCGTCGATCGTTGGGATCGGCACCCGCCTTCACCAACTCGATCGCCAGCTCGAAGTGACCGTTGCGTACCGCCATCAGCAACGGACTCAAGCCGCGGTTTATAGGCTGGGTGCTGGCATTGTTGGCCGAGCGTTCGGTGCGCTCCCGCACCCGTTGGAGGATGCCATCCAGGTCCGCGCCGGCCGCAAGCAGCGCCAGTGTGACATCGATGTGACCCTCGCGCACGGAGAAGAACAGGGGCGTGAACCCAGACCCCAAGGTGGCGTTGACGCCGGCACCGGCGTCTACCAGGGCGCCGACCACCGCCGTGTGCCCCTCGGCTGCCGCCCACATCAGCGCAGTCTGTTCGCGCCGCTCCTGGGCGTTGGCATCGGCGCCGGCAGCAAGCAAGCTCTGCACCGCGGCCAGGGATCCGGAGCGCGCGGCGATCATGAGCATGGTTTCCCCGCCTACTAGGGACTGCCTGGGATCGGCACCGGCATCGAGTAGCAGCCGCACCAGGGTCCCGCTACCATTGGTGGCGGCCAGGGACAGCGGCGACACGCCGTAACGGTTGTTGGCGTTGACATCGGCACCGGCGCGCACCAGCACGGCGGCCAGCTCGCTATCGTCGTGGTACACCGCCCAGTGTAGCGCCGTCATGGCGTCGACCTGCGGCGCATTGACCTGCGCACGTTCATCGAGCAAACGGCGTATCAGCGCCTGGTCCCGACTCTCAACCGCGTCTGCCAAAGCAGAGACCTGGGCCTGGGCAGGCGCGGCCATAACGACCATAGTAACCAGGCCCAGGATCAGAAGCAGGCGCTTAGCGATCTGTGGCTTATTCATGTGTCGTCTCCTATCGCTGCAGTACAGCGACCGTCGAGATTCGTGCAATCAAATCGGTACCGAATCGAAGAGTCCGTCGATGCTGCCGTCGCTATCGCCGAATGAATCCAGGTGCACGCCGACCCGGTCCAGCAGGGTCATGTGAAGGTTCGCCAGGGGCGTGCCCTTCTCATACTTGATGTGCCGCCCGCCTCTCAAGCCGGTCGCGGCACCGCCGGCGACCAGAATCGGCAGCTTCACGTGGTCGTGCAGGCTGGGGTTACCCATGCCGCTGCCGTAGAGGTAGATGGTGTTGTCCAGCAGCGAGCCATCCCCGTCCGGCGTCGCCTTCAGCTTCTCCAGAAAGCGGGCGAAAATCGAAATATGGTAGGTGTTGATCTTGGCGATTTTCTCGACTTTTACCGGATCATTGCCGTGGTGGCTGGTGGGATGATGGGGCTCCGGCACGCCGATTTCCGGATAGGTGCGATTACTCAGCTCGCGGGTGAACTGGAAGGTGATGACCCTGGTGATATCCGCCTGCAGCGCCAGTAGTTGCAGGTCGAACATGAGGGCGGCGTGATCGCCAAAAGCAGCCGGAACCCCCACTGGACGCTCGAGGTCGGGTTGAAGATCCTCCGCGCCCGCCGCCTCGGCAAATTGAATCTGCCGCTCGATCTCGCGGATGCTGTCCAGATACTGCTCGACGCGAACCCGATCACTTGCCCCCACCACACGCTGCAGACGCCCGATGTCTTCGTGAAAAGAATCCAGCAGGCTGGCCCGGCTCCTGAGTGACGCCTGGCGTTCGGCGAGGCTGCCGCCATCGCCGAAGAGACGCTCGAAGACGAGGCGGGGGTGCGCTTCCGAGGGCAGTGGTGTAGTCGGTGAGGACCATGAGAGGTTATTTTGGTAGACACAGGCGTAACCGTTGTTGCAGACGCCGGCGAGAGGGTTCAAGTCCACCGACAGCTCCAGCGACGGCAGTCGCGTGGCCTGCCCTATGTGCCTGGCGGCGACCTGGTCGACGGTGGTTCCGAGGTGATAGTCCGAGCTCTCCGTGTGCTTGGCGAAGGCCGCACTGAGGAAGCCCGAGTTAGATGTGTCATGGGTGCCCGGATAGGAGTTCTGTAATTCGAGATTGGTGATGACCGTTATATGTTCTTTAACCGCCTGCAAGGGGCTGAGGATCGGCGACAACTCATCCAACACCTCCCCTCCCGGCGGCATCCAGCGGGCATGATCGGTGCCCATCGGTATGAACACGAAGCCGAGCCTGGGCACCGGCCTGGCCGGCGTCTGCGCCAGGGCGGTGGCGGCGGGAATCATGGCATCCAACAGGGGCAATGCCAGCGTGGCGCCTACGCCCCGCAGAAATGTGCGCCTGGGTAGCGCCTTCTTGAAGATGATCATAGGGATGTCCTCATCTGAAATGGCTGGCTTCTCACAATACCCAATATGAGCGATGAAAAGCGGTAGTCGTCTGTTGCCGCCTCGCGAATAATCTTGCGGATCACCGGCGCGTCGTAGTACTCGACCCCGCGACCCAGGGCGAAGGTGAGCAGCTTCTCCGTCACCCTGCCGGCAAACAATTCGGGCCGGCTCAACAAGCCTGCCTCCAGGCCCGCCACACCGTCGAACTCGCCCACGCCGGGCAGGCCACCGGCGACGTCCACAGGTCCGTTATCGCCGTCGTGATCCCGCCAACGACCGACGGCATCGAAATTCTCCAGGGCAAAGCCCACCGGGTCGATGATGTTATGACAGCTTGCGCACACGGGATTATTGCGATGGGCCGCCAGCCGCTCCCGCATCGGCAGGGAGGCGGACACCGAGGTCTCGTCCAGCGCCGGTACATTCGCAGGCGGTGGCGATGGCGGTGCACCGTAGATATTGTCCAACACCCACATGCCGCGGAGCACCGGCGACGTGCGCGTCGCATAGGACGTGACCGCCAATATACTGCCTTGGCGCAGTATGCCGCCTCGCTCGCTGTCATCTGCCAGTGACACGCGCCGGAAACGGCTGCCGTAGACGCCGGGAATTCCGTAGTGCTTCGCCAGGCGCTCATTGAGAAATGTATAGTCCGCCGCCAGCAGCTCGAGCACACTGCGATCTTCGCGCAGGACGCTGTCCATGAAACGCTCTGTTTCCTCACGGAACGCTTGCCGCAGGTTGTCGTCGAAATCCGGGTACAGACGCGGGTTCGGCGTGAAGGCACCCAGATTGCGTAGCTGCAGCCACTGTCCGGCGAAGTTGCTGGCGAGATTATTGGAGCGAGGATCGGCGAGCATGCGCCGGGCCTGTCGCTCGAGCTGGTCTGGCCGGCTCAGCTCACCGCGGGCGGCCACATCCAGCAATTCGTCATCCGGGATACTGCTCCACAAGAAGAAAGACAGACGGGAAGCCAACTCGATGTCGCTGATGCGGTAAACGGCGCCCGCTGCCAGCTGATCCGGTTCCAACTCCACCCGGAACAGGAATTCCGGGTTCATGAGCACCGCGGCCAAAGCCTGTCCTATGCCCTCATCGAAACCCCCTTGCAAGCGTCCCTGCCGATAGAAGGCCAGCGGCCTCTCGACCTCCGCGTCGGTGACTGGCCGGCGATACGCCCGCCTCATCAATTTTGCGAGAATTTCCCTGGCACAGGCCAGTTCTTCGCTTTCCCCGCCGGCCTGGTCTGGTCGACAGACGAAAATCCGGCGGCGGCTCGGGGTATCGTCGGCACCGCCGGGTCCATAGGGCCCGGTGATGGAAACCTGGTAGATGGCGGGGGTCAGACGCGGATGGCGTATCTCATTGTAGTGAGCCTGCAGAGGCTGGCGCTCAGTTTCCAGCAGCGCCGATGATTGCTGGGGAAAGGTGACGCCGACGTCGTGGGGACCGGCCGTCACCGCCAGGCGGATCTTGAAATTCTTGTCGACAACGGAATGATCGGGTCCGTCCGGCCGCATCACCGAAAACGTCTCGACGACCTCCCGATCGAGTAGCAATTCCAGCGGTTGGGGCTCCCGACTCCGGAGGCCGCCGATGTCCCCGACCCGGTTGCGCGCGAGCCGTATTTGAATGTCATACTCACCGTCCCGCGGGAATGTATACGAGACCGACACGCCACCACGGGTTCCAATCGGCAGACCAGCGATATGCCGTTCCTGGGTGAGGTCCGCCGGCACCCGGATTACTTCACTTTGAATCGAGCTCACAGCGCCGCCGACCGCCAGGGCGCTAATCTTCTGTGCGGCGGAAATATATCGATCCAGGAGAGATGGTGACAGGTCGCCCACATTAACATTGTCGAAGCCATGGCCACTTTCATCGGCGGGCAGCAGCGAAGTGGCGTCGATGTCCAGGGCTAACAGGTCCCTGATGGCGTTCTGATACTCGGTACGATTGAGACGCCGCAAGGTCTCGGTGCGACCGGGGTTCGGATTCGCGGCGGCGGCCACGTCGAGGGACGACTCTAACCAGGCAAGCATGGCGCCACGCTCGGCAACCGATGGCTGGGGCATCTCCGCTGGCGGCATGATGCCGGTACGAAGTTTCCGCACCACCTTCTCCAGGACCTCCGGGTGCTCGGCGACCCTGGCAAAGTCAACCAGATCGAGCCTCAGTCCCGCCGTCGCCAGCCGTTCGTCGTGACAGAACACACAGTAGCGGTCGATGAATTCACGGGTGCTGGCTGCGGATGCTGGGACACCGCTCGAGGATTGTGTTTGAGAACCAAGCAGCGGCGCAGCCGGGTCTGGTGCCGACATTTCCCGTTCCGAGCAACCCCAACCACTCAGTGCCAGTACAAGCAAGGGTATTTTGACGTTTGCCGGGGTCATGCGCCGCCTCTCTCTCAAGCCTGACATACTAGCTCAAAGACGGCGGCGGTGCCAATGGCATGTGGCGCGCAAGGGGATTGAATATTCTAAAAATTTTTGGAATCAACGTTACTATTTGAGGCTGAAGCAGCGCCGGGCTAGTAAGGGATCAACATGGGTTTTACGGTTAACAGGAAAGCTGCAGATCGGCATCATGGGCCAGAAAAGTAGTCATTCTCCATCCGTTTTCTTTCTTCTGGAAAATATAGGCCATGCCTGAGCGACTGATCTCGGCACCATCTTCTCTATATCTGATAAATTGACCACTGGCAAATCCAGCATCTGCTCCCAGTACACAAATTTTCGGGGATGGCATGGCAGACCGATACCAACCCTGTTGCCTGAGATTGACCAGCAGTGAGGCAAGCATATTGACCACTTCCTTTCGCGTGCTCCAGACAGTGGTGTTGCCAGATGCACCCACCGACAGCAGTGGAACCGCATATATTTGATCCGCCATTTCACTGGCGGTGCCGGTGGAAAATACCCGGTGGTAATTTTCCAGGGCAACCGCAATCTCGCCGGCGATAGCTTCCCTGTCATGGTTGGCCAGTTGCGCGTAGGAAGAGCTAGCGATAGATGCCAGCAGCACCGCCAAAAATATTTTTCTCAGTTGTCGCATAATCAGATGTGCCCTAGCTATCCAACTCATTACGGACATATTTCCCATCGGCAAATTTGGCAAAGAAGTAATCCAGCATGGGGTGATCGATGGCTTCTCCGAACTTATCGGCTACCAAATTTTGTTCGGCTACATAGGTAGAGTGATCACTTCCATGCACGAGCACATGGTACCAGGGCTCATTTTTGGGCGGACGTGATTTCGCGACCATTTCATACCATTCTTCTGTGGCCTGGAAATTTCGATCGACATCCACAACCACTCCACGATAGCCGAAGAGACGATGGTGAATCAATTCACCAACGGAGAATTTTACTTTTGTAATATTCGTTACAGTTCCCATATCTTCGCGACCACATCCCGGCAAACGTTAGCTTAAAGTCTCTGTTCCAAGTCTCTGTTTCAAGTCACCGGCCAAGGGCATGCCGACACCGGCTCGCCCACCCTGGCCGGTCATTTTGACTCGGCCCTGTTTTTCCTGCGCTACGCCAGGGGGAGATTAATCGCCTGCCCGGTTTCGGCGCTCGAGTGAACCGCCTGCGTCCACTCCATGTATTGCACGCCGGTCTCGAACCTCGCCATGGTAATCTCCTCGAGGCCGCGAATGGCATTGATAAATTCTTCTTCCACCCGGTAGAAAGCCTGCTGCCGGGGTGGATTGGCAAGCGGCGTCAACTCCGCGTCACCCCGACGTCCGGCAAACACATTGAGTCTGCCATCCACGTAGATAGTGCCCTCGCTGCCATGAATCCAGGTCTGATTGCCGCCGGAGAGCCCGGTGGTTTCACTGAAGCGCATGTGTACCTGTGCTTTATTATTCAGTTCATAGAGTACGTCGACATGGTCGGGTATGGCCACCGCCACCGATTCTCCTTCGGCATTTATCCTGTTGCCAACATGCACCTTGGTCTGGGCCATCACCCGATCGCCGGGTCCGAACCAACGCAGCATCGATTCATAGGTCGCGCCCAGGTTCAAGGTATTGTCGCCACTGAATTCGCGATCGTGGCGCCAGTCCAATACACCTTCACGCTCGGCGAAGTTTCTACGCAGTCTTTGTATCTCCACAGAGAGCACTTCTCCGACGTAGCCTTCAGCCAGCAGGCGTCTTATCAAATTATCGATAATGTAACTCGTGGAAGTCGGAACCAATTGCGATACCAACTCTGGATAGCGTCGCGAAGCCGCCAGCATAGCCCTCGCTTCGTCCGCGTTATTTGCCATCCGTGCCTGACACAGTACGTGCTTGCCGCTGGCAAGAACCGCCAGGGTCAGGCGGCGATGCATATATGGCCAGGTGCCTATCAACACTGCGTCGATGTCATCATCATCCAGCAATTCTTCCCAGGTGCCATAGGCACGGGGGATATTGAACTCATTCGTCACCCGTTGACTGGATTGCAGACTGCGATTGGCCACCGCCACAATCTCACAGCCGGAAATCCGCTGAAAACCTGGTATTTGTACCCGACGCACATTTGCTCCGGCGCCGATGATGCCGACCCGTACCCGCTCCGATGCCGAAGAGGCTGCCCGGTCTTGTGCAGTCAAACTTGCCGGGGCCACCGCGACGGCAATTGGCAGCGCTGCCGCCGAAAGGAAATCCCTGCGCCTGATTTTTGTAGCCTTGCTGATTTTCGGATCTTCACTCATAGCTTGGCATTTTTTGATTGCGTCAGAACTTATATCTAGCTAACGAATCAGGAGACTCTGATTCGCACTCATACGGGTATCAAACCAGGGGTTGTCAGGATTATTCGGCGCGCCGGCCTTTCTATATCTGATGTCAGCCCTGCCTTCACTGTCGCTGCATGTGCTCATGCTGGTCTCGACCGACCTGGCTAATCTCACTCGGAAATGGGTGCTGCCACAAACTTTATCGTACACCACGAGAGTCATCCTGGCGCCGGTTGTATTGCTGAGAAACCAATCAACGTAACCATATTCAGGAGGTTCACTGGCGGTACAGCCTAGCATCAAGGCACAGATTACAGGCAGCAGCGGTTTGCCTAAATTCATCGCTTGGACTTCTATTATCATCGCTGGTTGGAGATCTGCTAAGAATAAGAGCAATCCCTGGCGAAGTCCAACCTGGAGGTTACCGGCATTCAGAGCCTGCCCGATTCGTGACCTGGCACAAGACAATCCATGCCTTGCTACCTCCCCAGCGCTGTAGTCGAACCAAATCTACCAGCGGTGCCCACATCCACTTGAATGCCCAGGGCAGGTATATGGTTCCCACGAAGGCACCAATTTGTGCGACCTCCAACCCCTCGCGGCGCACAAAAGCGGCCATGGCAACCGCAGCAAATCCCAGTGGAATGCCTTCACAAATTTAGCGATATCGCATGTTAGTCGTCTATATCTGCGATCTGAGCTCGACGATATTCCCTTCCGGGTCTTTTATATAGACCGAGCTACCGAGACCCTGAGCCCCGACTCGCTGCTCGAACTCACCAAATTCAATGCCGTGGGATCGTAAATGAGACTCTATCTCCGACTGCTGAATTGGCCTCAGCTGCAGGCAAAAATGATCCATATTATTCTCTGTCGCGCCCGGCGGGCCGCCACCTGGCTTACCTAACTGACTGTCGACCGTAACCAGATCGATCAACGCCGATCCGGCTCGAAGTTGGGTAAGTCCTACGTCATCCGGCGTTTCTCTTTCGACCTTACATCCCAGCATATTGCTATAGAAATCCAGCATCTCACCCAGCTTTGTAGTCCGTAAAACGATGTGGTCAATTCCTGCTACTTCGATCATCTGCCTGCATCCTCTCGCTCCGCTTTACTCAGCTATTGTGCCCGCTACTGGTTTCGCAACCGGGCTTCCAGCTCTTTTTCCCGGTCGGCGGCAGCGTCCAGAAGTATTTGCTCGACACTGGCAGCCCCATCGAGGGCCTGCTGTTGTCGGCTGGTCAGTACGCCCTGTGGCGCTTGATCTTGAGTTTCGTTTGCATTGTCAGATCCACAGCCGGCTAACAATCCCAACAACACAATGATTATTACGGATCCTGGTTTATCCATGGTGTAGGCCTCTCTACAAAATGCCAATCTATCGAGCCGGAGTGATTCACAAGCCGCTGGAATGATTCCGTGAATGCACATGGGCGTGGGTAATGGGCATCGCCGCCGGCAGCCTGACAAGTTTTAGGTTATAGCAGACGAGGATTCAACAAGGCAAATTGACGTGTGCCAAGTCCCAGGCTGCTAATGTATACCGAGAAACGTGCAACATATCACGCTTTGCACCCTGCCTTCTGCGTTTTCCCGATTTATGTGACCCGAATCAATCAAATTCCATACTCCAGTTGCTACGGTGCCAACAAGTCCAGAGACATCAGCCTCCTGAGTGATTACCACCGGGAAATAATCCAGCTCAAACCGGAGAGAAAGCCATGAAATACTCCAGAAAAATTATCCTTACTTTTTCACTATTGCTTTTTGCATTCAGCTCTAACCTGGCCGTCGCCAAAGGTGCTGAAATAAAATTCAGCAGCCTGGTGAGCGCCATAAACCAGACCGACAGCGAAGAAGGCACCGTCACGGTCAGCATCCACGGGATCGATGTACTGGTGATCATCAATGCCGATACCGAGATCGAAGAGAGTAGTGAAGAAATTGATCTGGCTACCCTCTCGGTTGGCGACTTCGTCAGAATCACTGCCTTCTTTTCCGACGCCGGTATTGTAGCCGATGAAGTAAACGTGCTCGACGCACGTTCGGAGCAGTTTCGCTTCCGAGGTCTCATTACGGCCACGGTAATAGTAACAACAACGGCACGGGCCAGATAAATAACAATGGCCACGGCGATGGAGACGATGACGATGATGATGATGGCAATGACGATAGCGACGATGATAGTGACGACGGCGATGATGATGGCAATGACGGCGGTGACCCGATTTCAGTCGGCGCCGAAATTAGCCTTGCTGCCGATGACTCAGACCTGCACGGCAGGGCTGAGATCAAATATAGAAGCGAAAACGGCAAGGTGGAGCAGGAACTTGAAATAGAGTTGGAAGACGCGACCGCGGGGGGCACCTACACCATCTTGGTATTTTTTGGCGACGAATCTGTAGCGCTCGGTTCGATCACGGCCAACGACCACGGCATCATCGAAGCCGAGTATGAAACCGGCGCTGACGACCCGGATCGAGATTTATCAGCGTTGCTTCCAGACGGAAGAGATGTCAGGGATATCACCGGGGTGCAAATTCTACTGGATGGCAATGTTGTGCTGGAAGGAGACTTCTAAATCCGCGGAAGATAGAAGACGGGACAGCGATAATAGGTCGGCATCATTCCGCGGCCATGGTGTTACTCAGGGAATCCAGACCGGTAATACAAATCTCCACCGTGTGACCCGGTTTGATCGGCCCAACGCCACCGCCGGTGCCACAGGCGATCAGATCTCCGGGAAACAGGGTCATATCCTGAGACAACATACTCACTATTTGCCTGGGTGAGAAAACAAGATTGTCGATGGGATAATCCTGCCGCAATTTCCCCTGGTAGAACGTCTGCACCTGAAGTTTTTCCACATCTACGTCGGTGCAGATACTCGGCCCGAACGCACCGAAGGTATCCATACTCTTGGCTCGGTTCCATTGCTTAAAAGTAGGGTCCTTGCCGATTAAAGGCGAGGCGGTGATGTCGTTGACGCAGGTATAACCAAAAATGTAATCCCCAGCTTCCTCAGGGGAAACACAGTGACAGGCTTTGCCTATAACTACACCGAGTTCGCCTTCATATATTATCCTGTCAGCATAAGATGCCGGTCGTCGAATCTGGCCAAGGTGAGGCAGGTAGCTGTTACTGGATTTGAAAAAATATAATGGTTCATCCGGGATTTCCAATCCCTGTGCCTCGGCAGCAGCTCTGACGTTCTTCCACAGGCCAATCATTTTGCTGGGCCAACAGGGTGTCAGCAAAATCAAGTCCGCTACCTGCAGAATTTCGTCGGTGGGCTCGGCACCGTCAAACAACTCACCGCTGCATACGGCGACACGTTGATTCTCGAAATCGACTTCATCGAGTAGTTTACCAAGCTCATCTACTTGTGAGTCCCGGCGCCTGAATCTTATCCACTTGCTCATCATGATTCTCGCTATTGGTTGGCGATGATTTTAGGGAAGCCTGTTAGCCATAACAAGCAGCCTGCTGCGCCCGCTGAATAACGAGACCTAAGACAATATCGATGATAGGTGTCGCTATCGAAGTCATTGCTCCCATCTCCTGTACCACGGTTAATAGTGCATCGATCTCCATGGGGCGGCCCTGTTCCAGATCCTGTAGCATGGACGTCTTATGGGCGCCAACCCCGGCCGCGCCATTAATGCGTTTCTCGATATCTACGGCAAATTTCACCCCCAGACTCTCGGCGATCTGCTGGGCTTCCGCCATCATACCAGCGGCGATGGCGCGCGTTCCCGGCTCCGTTGCGATGATATCGAGAGTGGCGTGAGTGAGAACGGAGATGGGATTGAAGCACAAGTTTCCCCATAGCTTTACCCATATGTCATCTCTAATCCTCGGTCGCACCGGTGCTTTCAGTCCCGCCTCGATGAAGATTTGACTCAGGGCGATTACCCGTTCGGTTTTTTCGCCACTGGGCTCGCCCAGGGTAAAACGGTTGCCTTCCACGTGTCGAATGACACCTGGCTCCACCAAATCACAGGCCGGGTAGACGACACAGCCGATTGCCCGCTGCGGCTGCAACTGCTGCCACTGTTGATCATCGGGATCCACGCTACGCAGACGTTTGTTTTCATGTGGCCCTTCCAGACCATAGAAGTACCACCAGGGGATGCCATTGACTGCAGTGACCACGGCGCCTCCCGGCGCCAGCAGGGCAGCTATTTGCGGCACAATTTTAGGCACAGAGTGGGCCTTGAGGGTGACGATGACGAAGTCCTGCGGCGGCAGTGATTCCGGCTTATCCGTGCAATTTAGCCGATGGATACTCTCGCCTTCTGCGGTGATAAGTTTCAAGCCCCGGCTTTGCATGGCTTGCAGATGTGGCCCCCTGGCAATCAAACTGACTTCTGCGGCTGTGCTCGCGAGCATGGCACCCAGGTAGCCACCAATAGCGCCAGCACCATAAATACATATTCGCACAGTGTTTCCCCGATATTTTTAGCGACTATTAGCCACTATTAACAAAACAGGTTTTCTGGCTTACCCTTCAAGTCTACCCGAATGCGCACCACCCAACGAGACAAAATGGATTGGCGGATGCCCGCAGAAATCTCAAAACCTTCACCTGATAATGTCTGACATAAAAGAGTTGCACACGGTCTTGACATACTACATGCTGTTTTAGCACACTGCTGGTTTTTCTCTGGAGTCATACCATGAGCACACTGTGGGAATTAGTAAATAGCGGAGAAGGAAAACAAGCCGCACTCACAGCACCCGGGCAACAGGCCCTCACCTATGATGAGCTGCGTGCTCAAGTAAAAACTACCGCTACCCGTCTCAATGCGCTTGGGGTTGGTCGCAATGACCCTGTCGCCATCGTGCTGCCTAACGGACCAGAAATGGCGAGTGCATTTATTGCTATCGGTGCCGCGGCCACTACCGCACCTCTCAATCCGGGTTACCGCGGCGAAGAATATGATTTCTACCTGGAAGACCTGAAGCCGAAAATTCTGGTGGTTGCCGAAGACAGCGACTCTTCAGCCATTGCCAGCGCCGAGAAGTTGGGCATCAAGGTAGTGCGACTATTACACCAGGCCGGTGATCCGGCGGGGAAATTTGAATTGCAGGGTGAGGCGCTTGCCGACGCCTCCCCAATCACGGGCTTTGCCCAGCCCGACGATATTGCGCTGGTATTGCATACCTCCGGTACCACCTCGAAGCCCAAGTTGGTACCCCTAAGCCAGGGAAATGTCAGTGCATCGGCGCGCAATGTTGCCCAATCCCTGGCGCTCACTGCGGCGGATCGATGTCTCAATATCATGCCCCTGTTTCATATCCACGGTCTCATCGCCGCCGTGTTGGGCTCGTTGCATGCCGGAGCTTGTGTCAGCTGCACAACCGGTTTCAACGCCCTGAAATTTTTTAATTGGCTGGAGGAAGTACGGCCCACCTGGTATACCGGCGTGCCCACCATGCACCAGGCAATCTTGTCACGGGCCGGGCGCAACCGGGAAATTATAGCCAGCGTCAAGCTGCGCTTCCTGCGCTCTTCCTCGGCTTCCCTGCCACCGAAGGTAATGGCGGAACTGGAGCAGACCTTCGACGCCCCGGTAATTGAAGCCTATGGCATGACCGAGGCGGCCCACCAGATGGCCTGTAATCCCCTGCCACGGGGCACTCAGAAGCCTGGCTCCGTAGGTCTGGCCGCTGGGCCAAAGGTTTCTATTATGAATCAGCAGGGTGAACATCTCGCCGTCGGGGAAATTGGCGAAGTGGTGATTCAGGGTGAAAATGTGACCGCGGGCTACCTCAATAATGAGGCGGCGAATGCCACCGCGTATACCGACGGCTGGTTCCGCACCGGAGACCAGGGCCGCCTGGATGACGAGGGCTATTTGACGCTTACCGGTCGCCTGAAGGAAATAATTAACCGCGGTGGGGAAAAAATTTCTCCTCGCGAAGTTGACGAGATTCTGCTTGATCACGAGAGCGTCGCCCAGGTCGTTACCTTCGCCATCCCACACGAAAAGCTGGGTGAGGAAGTGGCCGCCGCCATCGTACTCGAGACTGGCGCGGAGCTCGATGAAAAAGGCTTGCGCGATTATGCCGCAACTCGTCTGGCAGACTTTAAAGTACCAAAGAAAGTCGTTTTCCTGGAAGAGATCCCGAAGGGACCCACCGGCAAGTTACAGCGCATCGGGCTGGCGGAGAAATTGGGCCTGGCTTGATAATAACGGGCTTAATAACAATGGGCTTGAACGGGCTTAATAATAAAAGTGCAATGATTCATACCCGCCACCGGCGGGTGCTGAGCGGGGAGTATAAAAAGTGGAAGAAGGAACCGATAAAAATCAGAGCGCCTCGAGCGATTCACCCGATCAGGCATCCGTAGAACCTGCTGCGGGTGAAACCCTGGAATCACTGACCTCGGAGGAGTCCCTGGCCGCCCTGGAACTGCCCGACATGTCCTTCGGCAAGATGATTTCACACTTCGGGCCCGGCATTATTCTGATGATGACCGGAATCGGTACCAGCCATATCATTACCGCCCCAACTGCCGGGGGGCGCTTCGCCTATGCCCTGATGTGGTGTATTCCCGTGGCCTATGTATTTAAATATTACGGCTTCGAAATGGCTTTCCGCTTTACCAACGCTACCGGCAAAAGTCTGATAGAAGCCTATGGCACGGCCTGGAAAAAATGGCCCCTGTGGTACGTCATGGCAACCACAATATTGCAATGTGTCATCGGTCAGGCGGGCCGTCTGATCGCGGCAGCGGCGGTGCTTTATTTTCTGTTCAGCTATCTGTTCAGCGAGGCGCTGGGATTTGAAATACCGATAGAGATCTTCGCCGCCGTTTTAGGTGCATTTTGTGTTTTCATCCTGCTGCGCGGTAATTATAAAATTGTGGAACGGGTGGCTAAAATAGCCGCCGGCTTTCTATTCGTTACCACGGTGTTCGTTTTCTTTGTCAATCCTCCTTCGATTTCTGTTGTGCAATACTTTTTTATCTTCGACATGCCGCCCGGGTCCTGGCTGATTATCGCCGGCTTCCTGGGTCTGCTGCCCACCGGCATCGATGTCTCCCTGCAGGCATCGGAATGGGGCAAGGCCAAGAAGGTAGGGATGGGGAGAATAAGAGGCACCCTGGAGGAGATGGGACTGGCCCGGCGCTTCGATCCTTTTGCGCCGAAGATGGAAGATTTGACGGTGGACACCTCCCGCCTGCCGGCCCACGCCCAGATCTACTGCCAGCGTTGGTTCACCATCGGTCTATGGGATTTTCGTCTCGGTCATATCGTGTCGTTCATCATCGCCTGTATCTTTCTGATCCTCGCCGCCATCTGGATGTATCCATCGGAGGTGTCGGGGCAGGACGTAATCGGCGACATCGCCAGGATATTTACCGAAAGCGTCGGCAATGGCCTGATGGTGATATTTCTGATTGGCGCTTTCGCCGCGACCTTTTCGACGGTATTCAATTATTTCGATGGCTGGCCCCGCATAGTGGGTGCTTGCTGCCGCAATATCTTTCCGGCGACCGCAGGATTACAAGGAGTGGACAGGGCCGAATTGAGTTCTGAGCACAAGTCCAAATGGTATTCAGAATACAACATCTATCGCGCCACCATGATTTTTTCCCTGGTGGCCGCACTCATGATTATCATCGGCATGCCCAGACCCGTGTACCTGGTGCTGGTGGCCTCGGCGCTGGCCTTCTTCGTGGCGCCGGTAATTTACTTCTTCAATGTGTATTATTGCCTCAAAATCATACCGAAGAAGGACAAGGCCTTTTACCCATCAACATTTGCCCGATATTTCTCTTTCCTCAGCTTATTTGTATTTACCGGCTTGAGCGGAATATTGATCATGGCGAGGATATTTAACATTACCCTGTTTGGAGGGTAAGTTGGCCGGCTGTCGATGCCGGCAGCATTCGAATACCAAGAGGGGGAGGGATTTCGAGTAATCCCTCCCCCTCTTGTTTTTGCTCGACTGGATTCAGCTCTGGTTTTCGCCCCGGGCCTGGTCTGCTCTCAGTTTGCAGGCTACCACCCGAGGTAATGCGGTGATGTATTTGATCATCATGCCACCGCGAATGTCCTGCCTCTCGAGGTAGCTGGTCTCGTCATCGACGAAAAACACGCGATTGGTGGTGGCCACCAGTTCCGCATCCATTACTTCGGCGCATTGATGGAATTTCATATCGGCGGGAACATCAGCTCTGGCACCTTCACGCCACATGAATACTTCTTCCGATTCTTCAAAATAAACGAAATCAACGATGCCATCTCGATCCATATCCCGCGCGCACATTTTATAGATGAGAAAATTGTCGCAATACAGGCTGATTGTCGGGCGCACACCAGCTGCGCCCAGGCCGCAGGCGGTAAGGGCAAGCAGGGACAGCAACACGATTGAAAGCCGGATAATATGCATTGGCAAACCTTTACAAAGAATTCCTTTTCTATTCGTCTAGCTCTAGACCCGCCCGGCGGGCAAAGAATTTCGCATCGTGCTTCGGCACCGATCGCATACTACACGATTTTCTCGAGCTAGCAGACCCATATCACATCGTTTACGACTGATTCCACACCGGAAATCCTTGCCGTTTAACTAGTGACCCAGGACGATCTGCTCAGAGACGTCAGGGACGTCGCTGCTTTCAATTGAGCTCATTCAGGGATTCTTCTACTGCGTTAATCAGTGCATCGATCTGCTGCGCATCTACGATAAATGGTGGCGCCAGTTGAATGGTATCGCCGCCCCAGCGCACATAGAATCCTTTCTGCAGACACTTGAGCCCGACTTCGAAGGGGCGTCGCGCCGGCTCATCGGGATAGTGCGCTAAGGAAATACCAGCAGCCAGGCCATAGTTGCGAATATCGGTGACGAAGGGACTGCCCTTGAGGCTGTGGACCGCCGCCTCGAACACCGGCGCCATCTGTTTGACACGGTCTACGAGATTATCATCGATCAGGATGTTCAGCGCCGCCAACCCTGCGGCACAGGCCACCGGATGAGCCGAGTAAGTGTAGCCGTGGGGAAATTCCACCATGTACTCGGGGCCGCCGTTGTCCATGAAGGTATTGTAGATGTCTGCGCCGACGACTACCGCTCCCAGCGGTATAGCACCATTGGTGATTTGCTTCGCCAGACACATGATATCCGGGGTAACGCCAAATTCTTCGGCACCGGTTAACGAGCCCATGCGGCCAAAGCCAGTGATGACTTCATCGAAGATCAACAGGATTTCGTGCGCGTCACAAATCTCCCGCAAGCGATTCAGATAGCCCTTCGGCGGCGGCAGGACGCCGGCGGTGCCGGCCAGGGGTTCCACAATCAGCGCCGCGATATTGGACGCATCGTGAAGCAACACCAGCTCTTCCAGTTCGTCCGCCAGGTGAGCACCAGATTCCGGCATGCCTTTGCTGAAAAGATTTTCCTCCAGCAGCGTGTGGGAAATATGGTCAGCATCTACCGTCTGTCCAAACAATTTGCGATTGAAACCGATACCGCCGACGCCGACGCCCCCATAGTTAACGCCATGGTAACCTTTCATGCGGCCAATAAATTTACTCTTGCCGGGCTGACCGCGAGTGCGCCAGTAAGCACGCGCAATCTTCAGTGCGGTATCGATGGTTTCAGAGCCGGAATCGGTGAAGAAAACATGATCCAGCCCCTCTGGTGTCAACGCCACAATCTTGTTGGCGAGTTGGAAAGACAGCGCGTGGCCAAATTGAAATCCTGGGGAGTAATCCAGTTCAGCTATCTGCGCGCTGACTGCCGCGGTGATTTCTTCACGACCGTGACCGGCGCCACAGGTCCACAACCCGGACAGCCCGTCGAATATTTGCCTGCCATCGGCATCGGTATAGTAGGCGCCCTTGGCTGCCACCATCAATCGTGGCGCATTCTTAAACTGCCGGTTGCCGGTGAATGGCATCCAATGGGCTTCGAGTTCTTCTCTACTCAGAGTCACTGCGGTTTCCTCTTCCAATTTTCAGGTATTGGCCACGGGCGCGGTGGCCGTGAGCCGGCGTTCAGAATCTTCTGCATCGAGACTGGCCAGGTCTTTTCGATACTCTGCTTCCAATTCCGGATCCGGCCACTTGATAGTGACCAGGTATCCCACAATCAAGGCCGACAGAAATGACGGCGGCATGGTTTCCAGGGCAACGAAATAGGTGCCAATCCCGTCCAAATCCTGAATCACAAACTTCGTAATCAGGGTCATGGAAAACCCGGTGATCATGGCCGCGATCGCCGCCCGCTCTGTAAATCGGGGCCAGAACAACGACAGGATGATCATGGGACAGAAGGTGGCGGCGATGCCAGCCCAGCCGAAGATCACGAACCAGAAGATGGTTCTGTCAGGCGACAAGATTGAGACCAGTAACGCCATAGCCAGAGCGCATGCGGCGAAGACAACGGTGATGCGGCGACACAGGCGGGCGGCATGAGCGTCGCTGAGGGCCGGGTTAATGATTTTTTCATAGAGGTCATGGGTGATGGAGGCCGAAGCCATCACCAGCAGTGAGGACACCGTGGACATGATCGCGGACAGGACTGCTGCCACATAAATGCCCACGATCAGGGGCGGGAAAGTGTACTCGACCAGCTCCGACAGTACATTTTGAGCGCCGTTACCCAGTACGGAATCCGGGTCCACACCCTGGGTGGTAAAAATATATCGTCCCAGAACACCGATGCTGACCGCAGAGAAATCCACCAACAGGGTAAATAACATCGCTACCCATTTACCGCGATCGATCTGTTCCACGCTCCTAATCGCGATGAACCTGGCAAAAACCTGTGGTGAGCCCATGAAGCCCAGGCCGATGAGCATCATGCCGACGACCACGGCTACATTCATCAGGGTAAAACCGCCCGCTCCCCACATGTCCACCAGGCCTGGCTCGATCGCATACAGACCCGCGTAGATGGAGCCGCCGTTGGACAAGGTGATATAAGCGACAGCCGGCAATAACATCAGGCAGATCAGCATCACCGCGCCCTGAAACATGTCGGTCCAGGCCGCGGCCAGAAAACCACCGGCGACGCAATAGCTGACGACCACGACGAAGCCGACGATGGCGCCGGTTCGATAATCCCAATCCAGAAAGGTCTCGAAGGCAGAGCCGGTGGCGTCAATCTGAGCAGAAATATAAATCAGCACAAAGATGCAAAGCACGATGGCGGAGACGATGCGCAGCACATTGGTCTTCGATCTGAAGCGACTCGCCATGTAGTCGATGACCGTGATCGAATCGTACTTGTCGGTGAGCCGCTTGAAGCGTTTCGCCATCAGAAACCAGGCAAAGCCGACACCGAACAGCTCGCCGATCACCACCCAATAGGTGCTGAATCCGAGCATGGCGCCCATGCCCGTGAGCCCCAACAGCAACCAGGCCGACTCGCCGGTGGCCTGGGCCGAGAAAGCGGCGACCCAGTAGCTCAGCGTCTTGCCGCCGATGACAAAATCTTTCATGCTGTTGACGCGCCTGGATGCGAGGTAACCCAAAAACATCAGGATGCCAAAATAGATGATGATCATCGTGTACTTCTCAAGCATGGGACCGCCTCGCAAAAACCGGATTCTGGATAATACCTCTCACCGGGGCAAGATACACCTGCTGTCAGCAGAGGCTTTACCTGGAACCCAGGCAGGCATTATAGTGAGAGCGGTGCTGCGCCGGTAAACGCGGTGGCGCAACAGCACAGCGATTTTAAATAATAATTGGAGGCTACCCCGTGGCTCACTCTTCCCAACACCAGCCCTCTCGACGTAAATTTTCAAGACGCAAGTTCATCGGCTCCAGCACCGCGCTGGCCGCCGCCGGCCTCGGACTTCCGGGCCAGGCTGCGCTGGCCGCTGCGGAGCTAGCCCCACTATCCGCGGCGGCACCGGACTATGTAGTAATCAACGCCCGCGTTATCACGATAGACGACGACCAACCCACGGCGCAGGCCTTCGCGGTGAAGCGCGACCGCTTCGTGGCGGTGGGTTCCAGCGGCGACATACGCAACCTGGCGACTTCAAATACCGAGATTATCGACGCCGAGGGCATGACCATTACCCCCGGCTTTATCGATGCCCACACCCATGCCTCCGGCGCCGGTGTCAATGAATTGGTGCAGGTGAATGTGGACCTGCGCTCCATCGCCGAAATTCAGGATGCCCTGCAGCAGCGAGCTCGCACCACGCCCGCCGGACAATGGATTCGCGGTTTTAAGTACGACGACACCAAGCTGGCCGAAGGTCGTCCCATCAATCGCTTCGATATCGATGCGGTGGTACCCGATAATCCAGTGGTAGTGGGTCACCGCGGCGGCCACACCGGCGTCTATAACAGCATGGCGCTGGCACTGGCCGGCGTTACCGCAGAGACGCCGGATCCTGATGACGGCAAATTTTATCGGGATTCCAATGGTGTCCTCACCGGACTGGTGGCGGAACGTGCCCGCCGCGTATTCGATGGTTTGATTCCCAATGGCTCGACCCGCGAGCAGCGTCGCGACGGCGTCAAACTCATCTCTGAGCTGATGACCAAGGCCGGCCTGACTTCGATACAGCAGACCGGGGGTAGTCGCAACGATATGATTGCATTCCAGGATGCCCGCGCCGCCGGTGACATGCGTTTTCGCGTCTACATGTTCCCGCGGGGAGGCTTGATCGATGACTTTATCAATGCCGGCATTCGCACCGGCTTCGGCGATGAAGTATTCAAGATCGGTGCGGCGAAATTTGCCGCCGATGGCTCGGCGTCGGAACGCACCATGCGCATGAGCACGCCCTATGTGGGTCGGCCCGACGACTACGGCATCCTCACCATGTCCCAGCAGGAGATTCACGAGGCGGTTGAGAATGCCCATCGCAATGACTTCCAGATCGGCATCCATGCCAATGGTGACGTGACTATCGAAATGGTGCTGAATGCCTACGAACGGGTACAGTCACTGTGGCCGCGCGCCGACGCCCGGCATCGCATCGAACACTGCTCACTGGTCACGCCGTCTATCCTGCAACGCATCAAGGCCCTGGGTGTGATACCCGCCCCCTTCTATACCTATATCCATTATCACGGCAACAAGTGGGTGGAATACGGTGAAGAAAAAATGCAGTCGATGTTTGCCCACAAGTCGTTCCTCGATTACGGCATCCCGGTGGCCCCCGCATCCGACTACACACCGGGCCCCTTTGAGCCCCTGATGGCCTTGCAGAGCATGGTGACGCGCAAGGATTTCGCGGGCCGGATCTGGGGCCCGAATCAACGCATCAGCCTCGATCAAGCCTTACGGATCTGCACCATGAATGGCGCCTATGCCTCCTTCGAGGAAAACATAAAGGGCAGTATCACGGCGGGCAAACTGGCGGACTTCGTCATCCTCGCCGACGATCCCCATGACGTCGATGCTGATGAAATCAAGAACATCGAGATCGTGCGTACGGTGGTGGGTGGTACGACGATGTATGGGGCCTAACCGGAGCAAGCGTAGAAGCGCCGGTGTAAAGTCCGTACTGCTTACCTCTACCGCATTTCGCATCGACGCCCTGCGGGTGGTCGCCGACGGGAGGTGGATGCTCGAAACCTGTTATCTGCTCACCTGTAAAGTGAAGCAATTCAGCAATCGAACAGCTGTTAACCTTTTCCACCTTGTTGGTGTCTAAGACCAAGGTAGACATGTTGTTCAATAAACCTAAATTCAGCTTACGCGATTCTCCCTATGCTTCGAAACTACCTCAAGATAGCGTTTCGATCCATGCTCAAAAACAAAGCCTATGTGGCAATTAATATCGTCGGCCTCGCGCTGGGGATAAGTTGCTGCATTCTAATATTACTGTTTGTAGAAGATGAACTCGGTTTCGATCGTTTCCATGACGACTACGATCAGATTTATCGCTTGCGGGTTGAACGTTTTTCGAGTGGGGGCGAGGCCGAGTACTCGGCGGCGGCTTCGGCGCCAATGCTGCCCGCCGCCTTGAACGATATTGTGCAAATCGAGGCGGGAACCAGGATTACACGCTCGAGTAATCTGGTCTCTCGAGATGACCTTTCCTATTACGAGGAAAAATTTTTCTATGCCGATGCAGCGTTCTTCGATGTTTTCTCATTCGAATTATTGCAAGGTGATGCCGCCCAGGTCCTGTTGGCACCAAATTCCCTGGTAGTAACCGAATCCACAGCCGCAAGATATTTCGCTGATGCCAGTCCTCTGGGTCAGATCCTGGAAGTGGAAGGACAGGCGATGACGATCACGGGAATCGTCGAGGACACACCGACCCAGTCGCATTTCGATTTTGACATGCTGGCGTCGTTCTCGACCCTCGAGGTGAGCCAGGGTTTGAGTTCGGGCTGGAACTGGTGGGGACTCAGTTTCCATACCTATTTGAAGCTGCGCCTGGGAGCCGATGTCTTTCAGACCGAGGCCCTGCTCCATGAAATGCCATCAAGATATGTTGCCGATGAGGAGGCCAACAGTGGTTACCGCCAGTTTCTCTATCTGCAACCCCTCGCGGACATTCACCTCAACTCCCACTATCGAAGTGAGCTGGGTAACAATAGCCAGAAGCAATACGTGTTCGTATTTGCAGCAGTAGCGCTGTTTATTCTGTTGATCGCCTGTGTCAATTTCATGAATCTCTCCACCGCACGTTCGGCCGAGCGGGCCAGGGAAGTAGGCATGCGCAAGGTCGTAGGCGCAAGCAAGGGCCAGTTGGTAAGCCAGTTCCTGGGGGAATCGATTGTCATCACGCTGATTGCGCTCGCGGTGGCGCTGATTTTAATTCAATTCCTGCTGCCTTATTTTAACGCCGTGACGCTGAAGTCGCTGGCGGTGAACTATGTTGAACGATGGCCCTTGTTACTGGTTTTGATTTTCGGCGCCGTGGCCGTTGGGGTCTTATCCGGTCTGTACCCAGCCTTCGCACTGTCCTCGTTCGAGCCGGTGAAAGTGCTCAAGGGACAGCCTGTGCCTGGTTCGGCCAGCGCCTGGCTGAGACAGTGCCTGGTTGTCTTCCAGTTCTCCATATCGGTAGTACTCATTATTTCTTCGCTGGTCGCACAGCGGCAACTCAACTTCATGCTGTCCTCCGACATGGGTTTTGACAAGCGACAGACCTTGGTCATTAATGGCCGCAACAGTGATTTCCTCAGCGATCGGTATGAAAGCTTCAAACAGTCGATCTCGGCGGTGCCCGGAGTAGGAACAGTAACCGTCTCCGCCTCCATCCCGGGACGTGCTGTGAACACCAATGTCGCCGACCGCCGGCGCGGACAGACCGAGGATGGACAAACCTTCAACTTTCTCTCGGTAGACTATGATTTTATCGACGCCTATGGACTCGATGTAATTTCCGGCCGCGGCTTCTCCCGTGACTACGGCGCCGATGAAATTAACGCCTATATACTAAATGAGGCAGCCTACCAGGCGCTGGGATGGACAGACTCCGCACAGGCGCTGGGAGAGGAACTCACCAGGCAATTCAGTGATTCCCGTGAAGTGATCGGAGTCATCAGTGACTTCAATTACAAATCGCTGCAATATGCAGTAGAGCCGCTGGTGTTATTTATCGATCCTTCCCGCTACGTTTACACCACAGTCAAAGTCCCGACAGAAAATCTCGAGGCCGTCATTGCAAACCTGGAACAGGTATGGCTTCGCTATGCACCCGAGCGCCCGTTTGAGTACTTTTTCCTCGATGAAGATTTTGACAGTCAGTATCGCTCGGAGACGCGAATCAGCAGTCTGTTGAATGTTTTCACACTGCTGGCTGTCGGTATCGCCTGCATGGGTCTGTTCGCCCTGGCTTCTTTTGTGACCGAAAGAAGAAGCAAGGAAATTGGCGTTCGCAAGGTACTCGGTGCATCGACACTGCAGATCGTGACCATGCTTGCCTACTCATTTTCCAGACCGGTCTTGATTGCGGCGTTGTTTGCAGTTCCCATATCCTGGCTATTGGCGAACCGTTGGTTGCAGGGCTTTGCCAATCGTATCCCCATCGCCTGGGATATTTTCATCCTCGCCATCCTGCTGGTCCTGACGGTAGCACTTGCCACCATCATCTGGCAGTCGGTCAAGGCGGCCCTCGTCAATCCAGCTATTGCGATCCGCGCCGAATAGGGATTAAAAATCTCTCCTGGCCCTGCCGTGGTATTCGCTTCTATACTGCAAGCGCCTGATGGCTCCATCAGACCAGCCTCAATGGAAGCGCTTCATGTCTCCGTTTATCTTCGGCGCTGTCCTCTTCGCCGCCCTGCTGCATGCCACCTGGAATGCGCTGATCAAGGTCAGCGGCGACCGCCTGGTGGTGATGGCGGTTACCACCGCGACTTCGTCCATTCTGCTGATGCCGCTGCTGCTGATCCTGCCACCGCCGGCGCCGGAAAGCTGGCCGTATCTGGGCATGTCCGTGCTCATTCATGGCGCCTATATGCTGTTGTTGATCAGGGCGTATAGCTACGGCGACTTTGCCCAGGTGTACCCGCTGTCCCGGGGATCGGCGCCGCTGCTAACCGCAGTGTTGGGATTGTTCCTGCTTGGCGAGGCCATGACCGGGCGGGAATTACTGGGACTTCTGTTGATAGTCGCGGGAATCTTTGCCCTGGGCCTGGAGCGCAGCGCTGGCATACTCAAGCTGAGCCGGGGCGCATTGGTTTATTCTCTGCTAACCGGCTTGAGCATTAGCGCCTATTCCCTGGTCGATGGTACCGGCGCCAGGTTGTCAGGCAATAGCAGCAGCTTCACCGTATGGATGTTCTTTCTCGACGGTTTTCTGATACCACTGGTGGCGGTCAACCGCAGATCCAGGACCGTCCTGATTACCACCATCAAGTCGGTCTGGAAATCGGGCCTGGCGGTGGCGATACTATCGACCATCGGCTACTGGATCATTATCTGGGCCTTTACCCAGGAACGCATCGCACCGGTGGCCGTGCTGCGTGAAACCAGCGTGCTATTCGCCATGCTGATTTCTGTGTTCGTGATCAAGGAAGCGTTTTCTTTACTACGAGGTGGAATTGTACTGCTGATTCTAGCCGGCATCGTGCTTCTGGGTTTCTAGACGATTGCCGGCACCACCGGATGAAGTGCTGAACACACTCGCACCGGTCCAATTTCCCTGGCCACGGGTGGGTCGGATGCAGCCAAATTCATTGGAGAAAAGAGTCGAGATTTCGGCTTCAAGTTTGAGAGATTCGTGATAAGTTACTTCAAATCGAAAAGCTTAGGGAAAAACTGCGACCACAGCGCTTGTTTGCCAGTACGGCGAGCCGTGCGGATACAGGAGGAGTTGTCATGAGGCATCTGCTTGTCTTCATTGCTACATTCGTGTTGAGCTCGGCCGCGCTCGCGCAGCCAACGTCGGTGATGATCGACGACCTGACGACGACCGAGGTCCAGGCCGCCATCGACGACGGAAAAACTACCGCCATCTACTATGTCGGCGGTACCCACCAAAGTGGCCCGGCGGTGGCCCTTGGCAAGCACAACCTGTTGTCTGCTCTCCTCGCCCGACGCATCGCGGAGACACTGGGAAACGCCCTTGCGTTTCCTCCAAATCCCTATGCTCCGGCCGGCGATCCCATAGCCAGAACCGGGCACATGCGCTTCGCCGGAACCATCAGTGTGTCGCATGAGACGCTGGCGGCGGTATCCCGCGACGTTGCCATCAGTGCGCTGGCGGTGGGCTTCACCCACGTCGTCATGCTGGGCGATCACGGCGAGACCCAGGATGTCATCAGAGAGGTGGCGGCGGCCCTCGACGTCGAGTGGCGGTCGAAAGGCGGCCGCGTGTTCTTCATCCCGGTCTACCAGGAAGGCGAAGACCGCATGCGGGAGATACTGACCGCGCTGGATGTGCCCGGCAACCGAACCACGGCAATCGACGATGCTTCGGAAATGATGGCGCTGGACTCTGCCAACCGCTGGGTTCGCCCGGATCAACTGGCGGACGATATCGCAGCGGTCGCCTCGGCCGATCTCGGCCGGCAGTTCATCGACGGCAAGGTCGAGGTGGCGGTTGCGCGCATTCGGGAGCTGGTGCGATAGCAGCGCCCGACCTGACTAATACATGAATTTAGAACTGAATAACATTTTTGAGTTACTGCCAACAAAGCTGGACACCGAAATATTTGAAAGTATTGTAGAAAATGGGAGCGTGAAGGTAGAGCGAATAATTTCCAAGGGCCACGCCTCACCTGCAGGCGGCTGGTATGACCAGGATCAGGCAGAGTGGGTAATGATTCTACAGGGAGAGGCTATCATTTGCGTAGAAGACGACAGGGATTACCGCCTGGTGGTCGGTAGTTATCTGAATATTCCTGCACATACCCGGCACCGAGTGAAATGGACAATTCCGGAGACCGAAACCATATGGCTTGCCGTTCACTATCAGGACTGACGGCAGCTAATAAATTCCAAAAGTGAGCAATCCTGCACTCCGCCCTATTATGCCCTCGAAGGCCCCATGAAGGTGCCATGGGCGGTGGATCCGCTGGGTAATGTGCGTAGTGCCGGCGGAGCAATCTTTGGAGAGCTTATAGCAGGCGGCTTGACTTAATTAGTCGTAAGATAAATACTCCGCGGTGGAAGACATTCAGAGGCCGGAAGAATTTACGTTCTTTCGGCCTCTTTTCTTTGCTTTTAAATTCAAATAGCCCCGCGACGGTTCATCTGCATGGAATATTTGGCGATCATAGCCTTTGCCATCACCACATGTGTGACACCCGGCCCTAATAACGCCATGATCATGACCTCCGGACTAAACTATGGCATCCGTCGAAGCCTGCCCCATTACACGGGAATCTGCCTGGGCTTTCCGGTGATGGTTACGGCTGTGGGGTTGGGTATCGCCGGTTTGTTTGAACAATTCCCGTTTCTGCATGTGGTGTTGAAGGTGGTTGGCGCAGCCTATCTCAGCTATCTTGCCTACAGGATCGCAACGGCGCCAGTGGCCAGTGTCGACGCCCGCGAAGGCAGACCCTTCACCTTCATCCAGGCCGCAGCCTTTCAGTGGGTTAACCCGAAAGCCTGGGTATTGGCCGTTGGAGCGACGGTGACTTACACCGTTATCTCTGACACCTATGTGTTACAGGTATTGACCATTGCATTAATATTCCTGGTCTTCGGCGCGCCTTGTATCATGCTGTGGCTATGGTTCGGCTCGTCCCTAAAAGGTATCCTGCGCAGACCCGATTATGTGCGCATATTCAATATCAGCATGGCCAGCCTGTTAATGGCTTCGTTGATTCCTGTGTTTCTGGATGTGTACATTCAGTTCACAGCCTGATCCCAACCAGGCACGCAAAATGCGAGTCACCCGTTCGCAGCGAACGGTAGAGGAATAGTAGAGCAACGCTAACAGAATTTTGGAGACGAAAATGAAACGATTGCGCCCGAATACCCTGGCCCTGCTTTTAATCCTGGCCATGACCAGCCCGACTGCGCTGGCCCAGCTAAGCGAGGTCGAACGGAATTTGGCCAGCTATATCGATGCCCATCACGATGCGGCTATCGAGCTGCTGGAAGAAGTCGTTAATATCAACAGCGGAACCCAGAATTTCGCCGGCGTTGCAGCCGTTGGACGCATCTTTCAAGCGCGTTTCGAAGCCCTGGGCATGAGCACCCAGTGGATCGACGGTGCTGCCTGGAATCGTTCGGGACACCTGGTCGCGCGCAGCTACGATGCCGCGAATAGCGGTCCCCATTTGCTCTTGATCGGTCATCTGGATACCGTGTTTCAGAGCGACAGTCTATTTCAGCGCTATCGATATCTGGGAGACAACATCGCCAGCGGTCCCGGTATTGCCGACATGAAAGGCGGTGACGTCATCATCCTGCAGGCCCTGTCTGCTCTGAATGACCAGGACCTGCTCGAGAGCATGAATGTGACGGTGTACATGACCGGTGATGAGGAATCGACCGGGCCCGGTGAAAACCAGGCTTTGGCCCGGGCGGATATGATTGCCGCCGCCGTAACGGCTGATATTGCCCTGGGCTTCGAGAACGGCGACGGCAATCCTGCTACCGCGATTCCAGCGAGGCGTGGCTACGCCAGTTGGGAATTGAAGATCAAGGGCAGCCCCGCCCATTCATCACAGATATTCCAGGACGAAGTCGGCGCCGGCGCAATCTTTGAGATCGCTCGCATACTCAACAGCTTCTACCAGGAACTCGCGGGCGAGAAATACCTCACCTTCAATCCTGGCATCATCATGGGCGGCACCGATCTTGAGTTTGACAGCGATGAGAGTCGCGGTAAGGCCTTCGGCTTGTCCAATGTAGTGTCGCAGGATGCCATCGCACGGGGCGATCTGCGGATGATTTCCACGGCGCAAACAGACCGTGCCAGGGTCACCATGGAGCGTATCGTTGCCAATAACCTGCCGCTCACCGAAGCCGAATTTAGCTTGAGCCAGGGCATGCCTCCGTTTCCGGACAGCGAGGGCAACCGGCGTCTGCTCGGCTACTTCAGCCGGGTCAGCGAGGATCTCGGCTACGGCGAAGTGACGGCGGTAGACCCTTCCCGTGCCGGTGCCGCCGACATCTCCTATGTTGGCGACCATGTCGATATGGCAATCGACGGCATGGGAATGGGAGGTGCCAACGATCATACGGTAAATGAGACTGGCGATCTGGAATCGATGCGCGTGCAGGCACAACGCGCCGCTATTTTAATGTACCGACTGGTACACGGTGGCCTGTAGAACCCGCCCAGTAAATCGACATCAGAACCAAGAGAAACTGTTATGCAATTTATGATTATCGCTTACGATGGCACCGACGAAGAAGCAAGGAATCGACGCACGGCCGCACGTCCTGCACATATCGATGGGGTCAAGCTACTCAAGGAGTCAGGCAAGCTGATTGCCGGCGGCGCCATTCTCGATGATGCCGAGCAGATGATCGGCTCGACCCTGTACGTAGAATTCGATTCCAGGTCAGAGCTGGACAGTTGGCTGGAGCAGGACCCCTATGTAACTGGCGGCGTCTGGAAGGACATCACAGTGCAACCGATACGCCTGGCTATGAAGGCCTGATCGGTCGGCCCCGTTACTGTCCGGCTCGCAGGTGCTCTAACCTCAATCCCACCGCAGTGCCGGCACCGAAGCCTTTCCAATAGGTATGATCTGCGTCCGGCTGGCCATTTTTTACCGAGTAGACCCCGTCGGCGCCGTCAGGAACCAAATCCAGGTAACTCATGCGCTCCTCGATACCCTTGAGTTGATAGTCCAGGTAAGCCGTCACGAAATGACCCATGATGTTGTTCATTCGCACCGTATCCCAAACCGGGTCGGTGTAGTGGCTGGCACCGGTTTTATCTTCGCTGTCGAGTATTTCTACCGGTAAGGGGTAAGGTGCGCCGGCATTGTGACCGGCGTTCTTGAAGGTCAGCAAATAGCGATCACTATTCACAGCATTTTCGAAGATCGCCCGCGTCCCATTGTCATAGCCGGCGACGGTGTCGGCACTGCCGGCTATGTAGAAGGTGGGGACATCGATTCCGGCCAGGTCCTGGTTGCGCCAGAATCCCGCATTCATGCCCCATGGCGCCACCGCCACACCTGCCTTGATGCGGGAATCCAGGTTATCGCGATAGGCCGGGTTACCACTCGCATGTTGACGCAGTAACTCATTGGGCGGCGCCAGCAGGGAAGTAACGATGTCGTCACTATAGCCACCACCGAGATTATTGATCAGGCCGTAGCCACCCATGGAGTAGCCGACTACTGCTGTAGCTTCCGCATTCAACAGGCGGTAGAGGAAGCTTGCCGAATCTTCAGCCAGTGCGGCCATGGTGTCCAGGACGAAGCGCTGATCCAGAGGCCGATTGTAGAGAGTACTGGGAAACGCCTGCTGATCGTCGTAGGTGCTGTCGGTATGATCTATGGATGCCACCACATAACCTTTGCTGGCCAGGTTTTCACCGAGATGGCTGAGCAGGAAACGGTTGCCCGGGTAGCCGTGGGAAATAATCACCAACGGATAAGGTGTAGCCGTGGACTCAGGCTGCGCATCTCGCACTGCCCTGCCCATTAGCAAGGCAGTTATCTCGGGGTTGCGGGTAATTGCGTGATAGTGGCCGCCTGCCGATTGACCATCATTCAGCGCTGCGGGATACCATATTTCAAGTGTCAGCTTTCTATCGTAATAGACACTGTCGCCACCGCGAGGCGTATTCAGTATATCCACCCGGTTCGGATCGACCACCTCCAGCGTCTGCACGCCGACATCGTGATCACCAAAGCTCGCCAACTGCGGCGCGTCGGGCCTGACAATATCGATGCGGTTTTCCTGCGCCGCTAGTGCCGGCGCCAAAATCATAAGGAGCGTGCTTAACAGAAACCTCGAACTTGTTGCCATCATACGTATCCCGTTCAATCGTTTATTCGATGGTGACCTTATACACCGATTGTAGGGCGAGTGTAAGCCAGGGCACCTCTGAATGGTGCCCTAGGAAACCTGATGTTGATAGGCCAGCGCCCGCTCTTCCGAAGTGTCTGTGTGGCCAGTGAAATCATGCAAGATCACGTACAGACTGGGTACCAGGAACAGGGTAATGACCGTAGCAAACAAGATCCCAAAGGCCAGGGAGATAGCCATCGGCACGATGAAAAACGTGGCTGGATTGGCTGATATCATCAGTGGCACCAGACCGATGAAGGTAGTGACCGAGGTGAGGACGATCGGCCGAAACCGCAACATGCCGGCTTCCGATACCGCCTCCACCATGCCCATGCCCTCATTCCGTAGTCGGTTGATGGACACCACCAGAATCAGGCTGGCGTTCACTACTACGCCACTGAGGGCGATTATTCCCAACATGGAGAAGAACACCAAGTCGGCTCCCATGATAAAATGACCGGCGATGGCGCCGATCGCTCCGAACGGAATCACACTCATGATGATCAATGGCTGTAGATAGGATTTCAGAGGTATGGCCAGCAGGGCAAAGATGACCAGCATGGCAAGGGGAAATGTATTGAGCAGGTCATCCATTGAACGCATCTGTTCTTCACCTTCGCCGCCAATAACGATTTCTACATCGAGTCGCCTGGCCCAATCGTCTGCATACTTGGCAACGATTTCAGCACGGACCACATCGGGCTTGGCGACCGTGCGATCGATATCGGCACGGACCGTGATGACGCGCCGTCCGTCCTGTCGATTGATACTGGAATAACTGCTGCCCAGGGTAAAACTGGCGATGCTGAGAAACGGCACCTCGGCGCCGCCTGGCGTACGAATCAGCATGTCCTCCAGGTCACCGAGAGATTGTCTTTCTCCCTCCGGATAGCGAACCATGACGCGAATGTCGTCCGACCCCCGCTGGATGCGTTGGGATTCGGCACCATAAAACGCCTGCCTGACCTGGGTCGCGATATCGTTAAGGCTTAGTCCCAGGGTCTTGCCCCGTTCCAGAATTTGGATCTGCACTTCCTGCTTGCCGGCGCGAAACGAATCACTGATATCAAATACGCCGGGATATCTTGCCAATTCTTCTCGCAATTGTGATGCTGCTGTCTTCAGATTGTCATCGTTGCGTCCTTCCAGACGAAAATTAATCGCATCCCCAGCCGTGAACGCATCAGAGATAAAAGTTAATTCCAGGGCATCGGGAATGTTGCCTACTTTTTCACGCCAGCGATCGCGAATGAGAGCCGAACTCAATTGACCCCGGTCGAAGAAGGGCGTCAGGTACAACACAACCTCGGCAATTTCGCTGCTGCCGGCACCACCTCGGAATGGCGTACTCGGTCCTTGCCGTGGCGCCCTGCCACCGATAATTGTAAGGACGTTGGCTATCACGTGTTCGGTCGATTCCAGCGCATCGCCACTGGCTTGCAGCAGCAGTAATTCTTCATCCAGTTCTGCGGATAATTCCAGGGCGGCATCCTCCAGCAGGCCAATAGCGTCTTCGGTAACATAGCCGGGAACTCCCGGGGGCATTTGCACGGTGCCATAGATTACGTCGCCTTCCACCGCCGGCATGAACTGAAAAATCACCCGACCGCTGAGCATGGTAGCAACTGTAATGATGACCACGCCAGTGGCCGTGGCCCATGCCGCATAACGATATTTCAGGACCTTTCTCAGCGCACGTCGGTAACCGTGATCGGAAAAATACTCCAGTCGATTGGCAATGCCGCCCTGGAAGCGCTGCCAGCCTCTGACCAGTAAGCTGTTCTCGAACAAGTAGCCTTCCGTCTTGCGGTGGGCGATATGGCCGGGCAGGATCAATTGTGATTCCACCAGGCTCGCGATCAGGCAGAACACAACCACCGCGCCGATGGCATTGAAGAATGCGCCCATGGGTCCATCCAGCAACAGGATCGGCAGAAACGCAGCGATGGTGGTTAATACCCCGAAGATAACTGGCATCGACACCTCGACGGTGCCTTCGATAGCCGCCTCTTCTTTAGACAGTCCCTTGGTTTCATAGGCGTGAATACGTTCCCCGACGACGATGGCGTCATCGACGATAATCCCCAGCACCAGAATAAAGCCCATGACCGTCAGGGAACTGATGGTCAGCCCGACTGTGGGAAACAGAATCAGCGCGCCGGCGATGGCGATAGGAATCCCTGCCGCTACCCAGATAGCCAGCTTAAACCGCAAAAACAAGGCCAGGATAATTAGCACCAGCACCAGGCCGGTGTACGCGTTCTTGGCGACTGTACCGATACGCTCTTGCGTAGAAATTGCCGAATCGGTGATAACGGTCAGTGTCATGCCTTCGGGTAGCTGCAGTTCCGAAGACTGCATCCAGCGACGTACCTCACGCGCCGAGGCGATGATGTCCTCATCGCCGATCCGCAGAATATCGATGATAGCGGCATTGATGCCGTCGAGTCGGGCATCCAGATAACCTTCTTCAAATCCATCTATGACCGTCGCGATGTCGCCCAGGCGCAACTGGGTCCCATCGGGGTAAGATTGCACCACGATATTTTCGTATTCGTCACCACGGTAGGCCTGTCCCTTGGTGCGCAACAGGATCTCACCCGAATCTGTTCTTATGGTGCCACCGGGTAAATCCAGTGAGGCGCGATCGATGGCCCGGGAAATTTGATCCAGGGTCAGACCATATTGACGCAAGGTAAATTCCGACACCTCGATAGATATTTCAAAGGGTCGGATATATTCGATATTAACCGTAGAGATTCCTTCCAGGTCTAACAAATCGTTGCGAATTTCTTCGGCCTTCAGCTTGAGATTACGGTCGTCGGTGTCAGCGGCCAAGGCCAGGGTCATGACATTGCCACTGGAGGTGAAGGCCCGCACGATCGGTTTCTCGGTTTCAACCGGGAATGTGGATATCGCATCCACCTTGGCCTTTACGTCGTTCAGCACACGGTTCAGATCGGCTCCGGTCGTGATCTGTATGGTCGCGTCGCATCCGCCTTCCCGTGCCGTGCTAGAGAGACGCTCTATGTCCTCGGCACCTTCCAGTGCCTCTTCGATACGCAGACACACGGCCGCCTCCGACTCTTCCGGCGTTGCCCCGAGATAGGCCACACTCACCTGGATCATGCCAAAATCTATATCTGGAAATTCTTCCTGATTCAGACTCGAATAGGACAGGAATCCGCCCGCCAGAAAGATCATCATCATCAAATTAGTGGCGACGGGATTTTTAACAAACCATGTAATAGGTGTTCTCAAGGCCAGGCTCTCCCAAAACTTCCCGGGGATTTAAACCCAACCCGATCACTCGCCAGCGAGTCGAGCGCCATCAGATCAATTCCTCAATAGGCCGCACCGACATGCCATCGACCACCGCCTGGATCGGCGAGGTACAGATAAACTCGCCCGGCAACAGGCCTGCGCTTATCAGTACACGCTCTCCCTCCAGTCGGAATATCTCCACCTCCCGGTAATACATCTTGTTCTCGGCGTCGACTACCAATACCTGGTTGTTATTGCGAATCACCGAGCGAGGCAGAGATATGATGTTATCTACCGTCTTACCGATAATGTCTGCCTGTACAAACAGGCCGATGGGAAGCGGGATCGATGCGGTGTCACCGGAACCAAACTCATCGCTACCGCTTGCTGGTTGTTGCACTCGAATGATGGTCTGCACCGTATTGCTGTTTGGATCGATAGTAGCTTCGGTCCGCACCAACTTGCCCCACCACTTATGTTCCGTGCCACCGTAATAGCCTGTTAGCGTTACATCTGGCGCCTTATCTCCGGTCAATTCTCCTCGTGTGCCCAGTGGTATATCCAGGTAAGCCAGTTGACGAATAGCCAGGGGCACACGTACTTCAACTTCATCCGCGCCATACAGCAGCGCAATGCTCTGGCCTCGATTCACGTACTGGCCCAACTCCACCTCGCGAGTAGCGACGATGGCATTGAAAGGGGCCTTGATATCGGTTCTGTCCAAATCCAGTTCGGCCTGGCGAAAACTGGCTTGTGCATCTGCCAATTTTGCCAAATTCACCGCCGCTGCGCGCTTTGCATCCTGCAGCTGGGCATCACTGGCGAGGCGCTGTTCGGCCAGGCCTATGAGTCGTTCCAATTCGTTGCTGGCATGATCTGCCTCGGCCTGGGCTTGTTGCAGAGATGCCTGGCTGCGTGCCCTGGCGGTTTCAAAGTCTCTGGCGTCCAGGCGCAACAGGGTTTGTCCCGCCTCCACATAGGCACCCGCCTGCAAGGAGGGCGAGATCCAGGCGACAGGGCCTGCAACGGCTGCGGCGAGGCTGGCCTGTCGCGCCGCCTGTACTTTGCCCTGCGACGCCACCACCAATTGCACCGAGTCCAGTTTCACCTTGGCCACACGCACCGTCACCGCATGAACTTCAGGTGCCGATTCCTCGAGTTCGATCGGCGTGTTAATCAGGTAGCCGGCAAACAAAATGCTGCCCGCCAAGATGGCAATAGGGATTACTACACGCTTCATGCGTTTACTCCAGTTGCGTCCTTAATAAGCAGACACTTGTTAATTGATAGATCGTTCATACTCATTGTCCGGCAAGCCCTGACACGGCTTGCTTCTGATAACTGGCTTGCTTGAGACTAATCGCCTCGCTCACCGCTGTGCGTAATTCATCAAAATGCATCTGAATTGTCGTCGCTGCCAACTCGGCGTCTTTGCTCGCCAGAGCCAGCTTGAGGGAATTCACTAATTGCTTGATGGTTGCCGGCTTCATCACCGGGTGAATGCCCAAATTCATCATCTGTTCAACGAATTGGGCCTTTAGATCATTGCCAATCAAACGCACCACCAGATTGTCGGCTACGGTTGCCAGGTATTCGAGAAATTCTCGCCACTGCGTCTGCATCGCCCCAAAGTCGCCGGCGAGCTTGCCAAGGCGTTCAACCATGCCCTGTAAGTTGCGCATCTCCTCATTGCTGGCCTTGTTAATGGCCGATCGTGCCGTGAGTGCCGCAAGGGCACCGAAGGTCTGTAAAAATTGATCGACGAGCAGCGGATCCGGCACGTCATTGACCGCCATCAGCGGTCCCAATATGGCAATACTGGCGGCGTCGATGGCCTGTACTCTTGCACCCCCGGGCAAAATCCGGATCAGGCCCAGCTGTTCCAGCTGCGACAGGGCCTCCCTGACGGCGCCACGACTGGCATTGAAACGCGCCGCAAGATCTCTTTCCGACGGCAAACGTTCGCCCCTGCGGTACTGGCTGCGCAATATTTCATCGCGCAGCAGGCTCGCAATCTCATGACTGATAGTGCTGTTTGCCGACATAGGGTGTGCGTACTGACAGTTAGAATTGGTCTGACCAAATTGGTCGGACCGAATATAGGCTGAAATGGGAAATAGTCAATCCACAGGCGATGAATAGCGGCTTTAACTGGATAAAACGAGTATGAGAGAACCGTTAAAAGCCGTCAAACAGGTCAATTTCGAGCTTTTCCTCGTATCGCTGCTGTCGAATGTTAACAGCGTTCAGATTACCGCTTAACAAATTATCGACGTCTTCCTGAATCACTGTCACCGACAACTGCTGCCGCTCCGGCGTCGGTGCCGACTGCACCACAGACCCCCACAGAGACAGCATACGGTTGTCGATACGCCGCACTGAATTATCCCGCGACCATTCTGCGGCAATTGCTGCTCCCAGAACAGCAAGCTGTTTATCCAGAAGACTCGTTTGCGCAGGAGTGGCATCGGCATGTACATAGGAATTAAGATCCAACCAACCTGTGGGGTACACCAGATTGCCCCGATAGAACACCAACACCCACTCGAGATATTCCTGCCGCGATTGCAGGCGCTGGTTTTGACTATCCTCTTCATAGACCTGGACAAAGACCTGCATGGGCGGGATCGAATCCGGCCATTGGGACAACTGCGGGCTCAGGCAGGACATGAGTGACACACTCAGCAAGCCCGGTAGAATAATTTTGAAGCGTACAAGCATCCCAACAACCTTCAAATTTCGGCCGGTAAAAGCCCGACCAATGGGCTGGCTAAAACCACCGATCGGCGTCAATTTTCGTACAAGAAATAATTAAAGTGTCCACATTTAGTGAGGCCAGCGTAAATTATCCTCTGATTTGCCCGATTCAGCCAAGAAAATTCCAAAAACTTGAACTACATCCCCTAACTTCGGTTGTTCGGCTGGTTCAAATCTGCTTAAATCAACCCACTTTCTCCCCGCAGACCGCACTTGTCCCGGGAAACTCATTATCAATTTAATACGACTCTGCGATAATACATTTGCTGAACCTCACTGAACTTCGCGACACTCCGTATTAACCTTGCAGGACGAAGAATAGAACAAAAATGGAACCACTCAAGCGATATCTGATTGAAAATTTTGAATCCGTGTTCATTTTAATCATTCTGGTGTGCGTGACCGCCATCGTCTGGGTGGTAGAGGCCAAACTTTCCTTTCTGAACTTCTTCTACTTACCGGTGCTACTGGGTTCCTACTATCTGGGGATTCGATCGGGTGTTTTGGGTGCATTTTTTACCTTCCTGCTTATCGCGATTTTCGCCAGCTTATACCCGGAACGATTCATTGGCCCAACTGATATATTCAGTCTCTGGTCTTCGATTCTGATCTGGGCTGGATTTCTCATTCTTACCGCGGTAATCGTTGGCTTCACCCACCGCGAACTTCAGGAGAAGATCACCGAGACGCTACGTGCTAAGGCGGAAGCCAGCGGTAACGCCGAACTACTCGAACAAACCATGACCACGATTCGTGAGTTCGAATCCGAACTTGACTACAAGGTCGAGGAAAGAACCCGGGTACTCGAAGAGAAGACCAAGTCAATCCGGGCCCACAAGGAAAAAGTCGAAGAGGCGCTTTACTCAACCATGGACCCTGCCGTGGTTAAGCTGATGATCGAAGGCCGTATCCGCACCGAGAATCGACGCATCAGCGTGCTGTTCTCCGACTTGAAGGGATTCACCAGTTATTCTGAGGAGCATTCTGCAGAAGTCGTAATCACCGAACTTAATAAGTATCTCGGTGATATGGAAACGATCTTGTTGCAGTACTACGCACATATCGATAAGTACATGGGCGATGGCATCATGGTTGAGTTCGGCGCACCAATCCGCTATGAGAAGCATGCCTTGCTTGCCGTCACCTCCGCCTGGAAAATGCAGGCACACGTGCACACGGCCAATTATCCTTTCAAGTTACGGGTTGGCATTGCAACCGGGGTCGCGACGACAGGAATCATCGGGTCCAAGCGCCAGTCGTTTACAGCCTTCGGGGATACGGTTAATCTCGCCTCCCGCATCGAGGGCTTGTGTGAACCGGGCGAGGTGACGGTTGACGAAGCCACCTATAATGACTGTAAAGATATTTTCGAATTCCGACCGGTTTCCCAGCTGGCCTCCTATAACCAGTCAGAAAAACTTGCTTTGGTCGAGAATATTGATGCCTTGCTGACGAAAATCGATACCTCGCCAAAAGACGTGGCCTTGCGCCTCAGTGTTGGAAAAGCTTTGATGGAAGCCAATGATCCCGAACAGTCGATTATTCATCTCAGATTCGCCATGGAACTGGACCCAAAAAACAGTGATGTGAAGATTGCCTATGCTGACAATATAGTCACGCTGGAGAAAACCCGCGACCACAAAGTAAGAGGCAGGCGTAGCACCGTTCATCTTTATGAAATAATCGGCTTGAAAAACCCACTGGATGATTGCAGGCAATTACCAGAGCATTTACTGGAAGGGTTGGAAGACAGACTCGCGCAACTGGTTAGCTATCCCGAAGACCTCATCTTGCCGGTGGAATGCATCGATGGCTCGGTGGGCTTTTCCCGCCTCACCGGCATCACGGCATTTTTAATCGCCGATGCCATGGGCTTGGTAGATCAGGAAAAACACGACATTCTGGAGGCAGGCTATCTGGCCGAGATAGGCAAAACCATCGTACCGGAAAATATTCTGAATCGAAACGGTGGTCTGACCGAAGATGATTTTACCCACATCCACATGCATCCGCGAGAGGGTGTGCGCCAGCTTCGCAATGCAGGATACGAAAACGAGCGCATGTTGGAACTGATCGAGTGCCACCATGAGAACTTCGACGGCTCCGGCTACCCAGGGGGAATCAAGGCAGACAAAATCCCTGTAGGCGCTCGCATCCTTGCCGTTGCCGAGGCTTATATCAGCCTGACCTCGAAGCGCCCATACCGTGATCCATGGGAAAGTGGGGCTGCCCTCACTGAGATTGGCAAGTATGTCCGCTCAGGAAAATTTGATCCAGAAATTGTGGAAGTACTTGAAAAGATAATGGGTGCCAGCAAGTAATTATTCTGGTAGAGACAGATATCGAATCTGCACATCTCTCACCCGTTTGGCTTTACCATCGAAGATTGCGGGCCTGAATTGAACATCCCGCAGCGCCCGTGCTGCCTTTGTGCGCACACGGCGTTCGTCTGGCGCTGCCTCTAGCACATCGACGGAGGAAACTGCGCCCCGTCGGCTGATGTTGAAGCTCAAATCCACCTGGTTGTACTCAAACTCTAAAGTGAGAATCGAATCGGTTCTGGAGGGTTTTTCGATGGCAGGCAAGGATTCATGCCAGGCCGTCATCACACCCACATGGATTACTTCTTCCGATGTGTGCGCAAGCTGTGCCAGGGTTTGTCTTTGGTACGACACCATCTCATCGAAGCGAGTGAAGAATCGATCATAGGGTATCATCGAGGGTCGATTGAAAAATCCCTCGATTTCACTATCGCTGATTCCGGCTTCTCTCAATAGTTCCTGTGCCTCGCGGTACTCTCTGAAGGCGGTACCATAGTCCAGTAACAACTGAAAATCGGCACGATAAATCTTGGCCATAGCCAGGGCTTCGGTATCACCCTCGGCTTCCGCTATCTCTCGCATCCGCCCGATAAGATTCATGCCATCACGCAGATACGATTCCCCGATTACTTGACCGGCATCGACTACGGGAATGTTGGTGCCTGGGCCAAATAGGGCATCAACATCTACGAAGATTCGACTGCTGCTCTGGAGACGCGTCCTGCCCTCTTCCCGGATCAGCCGGGAGATGGTGTCGGAACCTAGCCCATGATCTGCGTTTAGAAACTGGACCAGTTGATACTCGACGACGGCACGTCGATACAACCAGGGGAAGAGCGCCGGGCTATCACTACCATAGTTATCTTCCGCCAGCGCCTCCGCTTCCCGATAAAGTTCACGGGCCTTCATAAAATTGCGGGCACTGCGCCCACGCTCTTCCAGGTAGACCCGATTGAGATGCCAATAGGCCTGGTCCTCGATTGCCGATATCAGATCCGTCGCCGAAAAACTCCGGTTGGCTCCTGTCACATCGCGAATATGTTCGAGGCGATCCGATACCGCCGGCCAATCTTCCAGCCTGATCTGATTAGCGATAATGTCCTCTACCACGGGTATGACGTCCGCATGTTCCAGCCCCACAGAAGTGCGCACCAACTGTAGTTGTCGCTCCTGCAACGCGGCCACCTTCTCGTAATCCCTGGCCTCGATCATCAGCGCGATCATGCTGTCGAGGGGCTCCAACAGAGATTGATCATAGGGACCGAACCGGGATTCAAGCTCCTCGAGTTCAATCTCGTAACTGGCGTAGGCCTGGAGCAGCTCGTTGCTGCGAGCTATCAAGGCTTGCAACAGGCCAGTTTCCTCGGCCGCAATCAAGACCTGTCCGGTTTGCAGAACAGCAATAAAAACTGTGATTGTCGCGATTGCGCGGTATTTCATAGTGACAGGATTCACCGTTTTTGACCCTGAACTGACAATAGCTTGATCTCCCGACCTTGTCGATACAAACTAGGGAACCTCTGATCAATGAGTTGCCATGAAAAAATTCTTCCTATTATCGTGCCTGCTGCTCGCCTGCCTCTCCGGGCCGGGCTACGCTCAGGTCGATCAACCGGACCTGTATGATATTGGCGGTGAATTCGCCTTTGTCAGAATTCAGTATGACAGCTACTACGGTAGCGGCTATTACCGCGGCCCCTGGTTAACGGATTTCCCTGCGGCAGATGAGAATTTTTTGCGCGGCGTGGCCCGCCTCACCAATATCAGGGTGATGAGTAAGCCAAAAGTACTGCGCTTCGATGACGATGAGATCTTCGATTATCCCTTCCTCTACGCCCTGGAGATGGGCCGCAATGGGGGTTTATCCCTCTCTACCCGGGAAACCGAAAATCTACGTGAGTATCTGCTTCGTGGTGGATTTCTACTGATCGACGATTTTTGGGGAGTGCGTCAATGGGATGCATTCTATC
>JADFIJ010000117.1 GCA_022566775.1 Pseudomonadota bacterium
GTGTTCAGCCACCGCACAGAGGTACTTGAGTTGTTTTATCGAGGGCATCATGGGAGCTGATAGTAATCGATAAAAACGATCAATGCATCTTGAAAAATCAATTAGATTCTATGAAGGAATTGCCGTAATGTGAGCCTGGAGCAGCTCTGAATAATACAGTGATGCTCAGGCTTTCAGGCAGGTCGGCAATCCAGCTGACCCGCATAAGCGCTGGGAAACCCGGTTTAGACCCACGCTGAACAAACCACAGGAGAAACAAAATGTCGCTGAAAGGATCCAAGACAGAAGAGAATTTGAAGGCGGCTTTTGCCGGCGAATCACAGGCTAATCGCCGTTATCTTTATTTCGCCCGCAAGGCCGATGTGGAAGGCTATAACGATGTCTCTGCCCTGTTCCGCTCAACCGCAGAAGGTGAGACCGGGCACGCCCACGGTCATCTGGAGTATCTCGAAGAAGTGGGTGATCCGGCTACCGGCATGCCCATAGGCCCTACCGAAGACAACCTGAAGGCGGCGGTGGTAGGCGAGACCCACGAGTACACCGACATGTACCCGGGCATGGCGAAGGACGCCCGCGACGAAGGATTCGACGAAATCGCCGACTGGATGGAAACCCTGGCGAAGGCCGAGCGTTCCCACGCAAATCGATTCCAAAAGGCCCTGGATTGCCTGGACGAATAGACCACTCGGGCGAAGCAGTGTTCTGCGCAGCGAGGGAGCATCTTAATTAATGGCTGATGCAACAAAAGAAGGCGGTCTGGACGCGCCTACCAGACATCCATTGGGGCAAGACCAGCCGGTTTTCTGGGACCGCGAAGATCTCAACCGGGAGCTGGGGCGGGTCTTTGACATCTGCCACGGTTGCCGCCGCTGTGTCAGCCTCTGTAACGCCTTCCCCACCCTGTTTGAACTGGTGGATGAGAGTGAGACCAAGGAGATCGATGGCGTTGCCGTCGCCGACTACGGCAAGGTCGTGGACCAATGCTATCTCTGCGATCTGTGCTACCTCACGAAATGCCCCTACGTGCCGCCCCACGAATGGAATGTGGACTTCCCCCATCTGATGCTGCGGGCGAAGGCGATCAAGTTCAAAAACGGCGACACAAAACTGCGGGATAATTTGATTACCAGCACCGACCTGGTGGGCAAAATCGCCTCCAAGCCCGTCATCAATACCCTGGTCAATGCCGGCAACAAAAACGCCCTGGTGCGCAGCATCCTGGACCAGACCTTCGGTATTCACAAGGACGCGCATCTACCGGAATACAGTCGCAAGCCCGCCCGCAAGCAGCATGCTGCGCGGGTATTTGATCCTGCCCTGGCGACGCCGACCGCCGATGCCGATGAGGCAGGGGAAAAACCGGACCGGGTGACCCTGTTCACGACCTGCTACTGCAACTACAACGAGCCATCGATCGCGGACAGCGTGATAAAGGTGCTCGAACACAATAACGTAAAGGTCGACCTGGCCGCCCGCGAGCACTGCTGCGGCATGCCCAAACTGGAATTGGGGGATCTGAAGTCGGTGCAGTTACTGATGCAGAGAAATATTCCGGCCTTGTTCGAAACCGTCCAGGCCGGCAACGCGATCATCGCCGCGGTGCCTTCCTGCGTGCTCATGTTCAAACAGGAATTACCCCTGATGTATCCTGACGACGAACAGGTCCAGGCCGTCGCCAAAGCCTTCCACGATCCCTTCGAGTACCTGCACAAGCTCCACAAGCGAGGCAAACTCAATACCCGGTTCAAGCACGCGCTCGGCGATGTCAGCTACCATGTAGCCTGCCATCAACGGGTGCAAAAAATTGGCCCGAAGACGAAGCAGATTCTCGAGTTGATTCCAGACACGACGGTGAAAAGTATCGAACGTTGCTCCGGCCACGATGGCACCTATGGCGTAAAATCAGAAACCCTCGAGTTCGCCAACAAGATTGTCAAACCCATAGTGCGGCAGGTCACTGAGCAACAGCCCGATTATTACGGCAGTGATTGCCCGATTGCCGGCAAGCATATCGAGAACAACCTGGACTCGGGTCAGAAGGCAATTCACCCCATCGACTTGCTGTGCCTGGCCTATGGCATTTAAACAATTATCAATTTTTTAACACAACTATGAAGAAACTCACGACCGCCGATTTACTTTCCATAGAAGCCTATGAGGCGCAACGCCCGGCCTTTCGACAGGCCATGATGGAGCACAAGAAAACCCGTCGTGTGGCGCTGGGCCCAAACGCCATGTTGCATTTCGAAGACTATATGGTGATGCGCTACCAGGTGCTGGAACTAATCCGGGTCGAGAAAATTACCGGCGAGGAGAATCTGAAGCAAGAACTTGAGTCCTACAATCCCCTGATCCCCGATGGCAGCAACCTGAAGGTCACCTTCATGCTGGAATATCCGGATGCGGAGGAACGGGCGCAGCGACTCAGCCAGCTGATCGGCATCGAAGAATTGGTCTCCATACAGATCGGTGACCTGGCTCGGGTGTATCCGATTGCAAACGAGGACCTGTCCCGCTCCACCGAAGAGAAAACCTCGGCAGTGCATTTCCTGCGCTTCGAATTCACCGACGAGATGATTGCCGCGGCCCGCGACGGTGCCGGCTGGGTGATTCGTTGTGAACATCTGAACTATCAGCACAGCACCGAAGAGTTACCCGAACAGATTCGTCAGTCCCTGTTAAGAGATTTCGCCTAGCCCCTGGCCCTGATCTGCACATCGAGCTGCTACCGGCACACCACAACGGGCTGAGATTCTCAGATAAAAAAAGGGTGGCAATGCCCACTGCCGTCCCACAAATTTTCAGGACATGAATTTGGTGCTCAGTGTAGTGACCGTCGCCCGCAGGGAGCGGGCGCCGAGCCTACAGGGACGTATTTACGGCGTGTCACGGAAGTGAGCACCAGATTCATGTCTGTCACTGAGCCAACATCTGATTGGCATTTTTCCATGAATAAAACCCCATGAACATCTCTTGCCAGCTCTGCTCACCCCAGACAATTTCAGAATCAGGATCAGGGTTATAGGCATTCTGACGCGAGTTATCGAAGGCGCCGATGGCTTTTATTTTAGTGCCTGCCGGCACCAGCAATGGCTCTGCGAGGGTGTGATTCAATTGCCAGTTAAACGAATAATTGGGCACCGAAAGCAATAACTCCTCGCTGCCATCGGGGTACTGCGCAATAAACTTCATGCGTTTGCCACGAAAATGCATATGGGGCAAGAAGGATTGCAGGTAGGCATCTTCATGCACGGTGACTATGGCCACCATCTCGTGGTCTTTGGCGCCTGCAGGGATGCTGATATTGAAATTGTTCGCGATCGCACCGGACATTCTTTGGGTGGGTACTTCGCCTTCCGGATAAAAGTAGAGGCCGATCTCGGAGGCATCGGTGAGTTCCCGGCCGGTGGTGGTGTAATGCAATTGCAGGTCGAGGCTGGAGCCCGCCCGCAGTAGGCCGCCGACCCCAGGCTCGTTCCATTGCGCCCTGGCGCCGGAGGCATAGCCCGCAATCGAAGCAGTATTCTCATCTTGCGAACCGGTAAACAAGGCACTGATGTCGGCTTCCGGTGGCAAGGAATTCAAAATTTCGTTGAAGTTAATATTCTCACCCGATGTCACCGCCGCCATGAGTTTTTGCTGAATCGGTCGCGCTTGCTCCGGCGGCAGCGAGTTCACAATCTGCATGAATATTTCTTGTTGAGATTTCCTGCCCTCTGGAGGTATCACGCCGGTTAGTATGTGGTGCAGTGCCGAGGGTTCGCCGGCAATGACCTGGCTACCCCGTACCCAGACATCTTTTTCCAGGCCCAGGTCAATTTCGAGGTTCAGGTATTCCACGATACCCGTCGCCGGGATCGACTGCGGTGGAATCGCCACGACCAAATCCGGCTCACCGTGCTCCCACTTGCTCTCAGGCCACACCAGGGCGGCAAGGGGATCATTGTCGGAATCGGCTATGGAACCTGCGTTCACCCAATGTACCAGTTTCTGCATTTCCTCATCACTGAGGTTCATGGCGTCTCTTATCTTGAGGCCGACCTTGTTATCGACCTGACCTGGCGGCATGCGCCTGGTCATGACCACTTCCTTAATCATGGGAGACCAGCCCTGGACGGCGAGAAGACTGTCCATGGCAAATGGCGCTATACCGCCGGCGCGGTGGCAATTGGCACAGTTCTCCGCAATGATCGGTGCAATGTCCTTCTCGTATGAGATCTCGGTGTGGGTTGCCGCGCTGACATAATCGATGAGGGTGCCGGCGCTGGCCACTTCGACCAATTCCACCGCCTCCCCTGTCAGCAGCTGTTGCAGCACCTGCTCCAATGAGTCATGCACAGGACCACGATAAAACACTTCAAAGTTGCCTGGATCATAGACCACCGCTTCGCCCAGGCGCGTGAAGCCAAGCATTTCCGAGACCAGTTGCGAGTCATCCATCAATACCGGAAATTCGATACCCATGGCCAGGGCATTTTCCTGTACCGCGGCGCGGTCGCTCTGGAGGCCGGGATTTAACATGAAAAACACCACACCCCGCTCCCGATATTTCCCCTGCAGTGCCTGCAAGTCGGCCAGAGCGCGTCGTGATTCTGCGGCGTCATTGGCATGGGCGAGAATGACAACGGCGTCGTGGTCGTCATACCAGGCCATGTGATGGAACGCACCCTGATGATCGATCAGGGCAAAATCACCCACGCGTTCACCGCCATACACTGACACCGTCATCATTGCGATTAATGGGCTTAATATTATCTTCAATAATTTACTCACCGCTCGTTCTCCTCGAGTAGCACGCCCCGGTATTGGGCCTGGGAACCTCTTTAGCGACCCAGCTTCAATCTTTTAATTTGGAGCCGAAGCACTACGGCCAATATTGGCCTGCTCGATTCTTCTCTCATAGTGCCGAAAGTCACTATTTGCGACGATTATGAAAGTCTATATGAGAGCCACATAGTGCCAGAGTATACTTCGAGCCCCATTCTCAGGATACTTTCCCGGCGAAGATCCTCTACCCTACTTTCCTTGCGACCATTCGCGCTTCCATTTTTTCAGCGCTGCGGAACTCGCTCCGCTCAGACAGTCCTCGCTCAACCTGAAAAAATGAAAGCGCTAAAGCATGGTCTGATTTGCAAGGCAAGCAGGGTAGAGGATCTTCGCCTCATTTCAGTGAAAACCTGGAGGCATATGGTTTTAAACTGGCTTGAAATCAATGAATTATCAGTCATCACTTAATCAAGCGAATTTGAGTTGCCTAGTCCCCTTGCGCACAATCAGGCCATGTCTATATCCTTCACTTTAGACAGATTTGAGCGAGGACTGTCTGAGAGAACACGCTACCCGGAGACTCTGAAGGCGGTAGAAGCATGCTTCTATTCGACGTCAGAGATCCTCCTGGAGGAACAGAGTTCCGCAGCGCTGGCTAAAGTGAAGGATATATGGCCGTGCGCAAGGGGACTAGGCAACTCAAATGCGCGGACAAACTACACAGATGTGCAGTCATGCCCAGCAAGATGCACTGTATCTTTTTTGGCCTGATCTTTTAAGGTTTACCCGAAGTTTAGTGAGGATATCTCAGACCCCGACTCCCCATTCGATAACCCCAATTATCCCAGCAGATCATACTTGCGCAGATAGCCCCGTAGCTGGTGGTAACTCAGGTTCAAAAACTCGGCGGCCTTCTTCTGGTTGAACTGGGTCTTTTCCAGCGCCTGTTTTAGCAGGTTGATTTCAAATTCCTGGACTTCGTTCTTAAAATCGAAGGAACTGACATGAGTCAGCTTCGGCACCCCGGTTTTAGCATCGACCACAGTATCCTGTTGTGCCTGTGCCGACTTGTTCAGCCGATAGGGCGAATCAAAGGGATTGAACACCAGTCGCGTGATGTGGCCATCGGCATTCTGGTACACCGCCCGCTCGATGACATTCTTCAATTCCCGAATATTCCCAGGCCAGGAATAACTGCGTAAGGCCTTCTCCACTTTGTCGGAGAAGCCGGCAAAAAAATCACCACCAATCTCTTTCACCATGCCGACGGCAAAATGCTCTGCCAGTATCAGGATATCTTCGGACCTTTCTCGAAGCGGCGGCAGGGTGATGACGTCGAAGGCGAGTCGGTCCAGCAGATCCTCGCGAAATTTATTCTGCTGTGCCAGTACCGGCAAATCCTCATTAGTGGCAGCAACGATGCGAACATCGACGATGATGGTCTCGCTGCCGCCGAGGCGTTCAAATTCTCCATATTCGATTACCCGCAGGATTTTTTCCTGCACCGGCATCGCCGTGTTAGCCAGTTCGTCAAGGAACAGGGTGCCTCCGTGGGCGCGCTCAAAGTAACCCTTACGTTGTTTGGTGGCACCGGTGTACGCTCCCACTTCATGACCAAACAGCTGGGCTTCCAGCAGCGTCTCACTCATGGCGGCGCAATTGATTTTGAGGAAGTTTTGTTCCCAACGACGGGACAGAAAGTGTAAGCGGGCCGCGACCAGTTCCTTGCCGGTGCCGCGTTCACCGACAATCAACACCGGCTTGTTCAGCGGCGCTACCAGGGAAACATGTTCCTGCATTTCTAGAAAATTGGCGGATTCGCCAATCATCCTTGGTGCCTGCTCTGTATTCTGCATAATTCCTTTAATAACAGCAGCTTAGTCTATATAGCAGTAATTGCGCCAGACCTTGGCAGAAACTGAGAATTGCTGCCTGTGTTGATAGTGAAAATTACCACTTGTTAAGTAATTTAGCTATCAGGGCCAGAAATTCAGCTTAGTAGAATTTTATTCCTTATATTTATCAACAAGTTAAAAAAATTCAAATGTTGGCACGCAAGCTGCTCCTCTTTCAGTAGCAAGTCGTGAACCGGCAGTAACCACACCTTGCGGTGACGCGAGGTAAACAGGCCAACCGAGGTTGGCTATTAGTGACGAACCAGTCATTTGAGGTATCAGTAATGAGTATATTTACAAGACTATCAGACATTATCAATTCCAATATCAGCTCGCTGCTGGATAAGGCGGAGAATCCCGAAAAGATGATTCGCATGGTGATCCAGGAGATGGAAGAGACTCTGGTCGAGGTGCGCAGCGGTACGGCCAAGGTAATTGCCGAGAAAAAGACCCTGACCCGACGGTTGGAGCAGCTCAAGAAGCAAGCGGCCGACTGGGGGCAGAAAGCCGAACTGGCGCTCTCCAAGGGCCGTGAAGATTTGGCGAAGGCGGCTCTGGTGGAAAAATCCAATATCAATTCCAGCGTCGAAATCACCGCAAAGGATCTGGGCAAGCTCGATGAAACCCTGGATAAGCTCAGCGTCGAAATCGAGCTACTGCAGGCAAAGCTGAATGATGCTCGCTCACGTCAAAAGACGATAGTCATGCGTACCAAGGCAACTGCCTCACGCCTGCATGTGAATCAACAGTTGCACAACTATACTATTGACAACGCCATGGACAAATTTGAATACTACGAAAAGAAGATTGATCAGATGGAAGGCCAGATGGACAGCGACCACATTGCGCGTCGCGGCCTCCAGAGTGAGTTTGAGGAGCTTGCAAATCAAGAGTCTATAGACAAGGAACTACAAGATTTAAAAGCCAAGCTTAAAGATAAAAATCAAGATAAATAGGTTTTCATCATGGGCGTATTAGAGTTCATAACATCAATTGTGGCAATGGTACTGGGTGCCGTTACCATCTGGATCTTGATATTAAGAAAGGGTCGTCGCATAGAACGCGCACAGCCAGACGGGCACTACGATATGAGCGAGCTGTCGGGGATGGCGGAGTCGATGCAGGAACGCATCGGTGTCCTCGAATCTATCCTCGACGCCGAAGTGCCTGACTGGAGACAACAGAATGAATCCGGGACTGAGTAGTATGAAGCTGAATCGAGAGGATAAGCGTTGGCTGGGGGTATGTGCCGGCATCGCGGATTGGCTCGACATTCCGGTTACCCTGGTCCGGGTCGTATTCATTATTTGTGTCATCTCCTGGCCTACCCTGATCATCGCTTACTTCATCCTCTACTTCTGCCTGGACAAGGACATCACGCCAGACTCGGTGCGTGAGTACTTCAGCAATGGCAAGACCGCCGATCACTTCCGGCGGCTGAACTATCGCAAACCCATCTACAAGAATCTGAGCAACAAACGCATCGCCGGCGTCTGCAGTGGCATCGCCGATTATCTCGAAGTCGGCACGTTCTCGGTTCGACTCGCGACCCTGTTATCCCTGTTTATTTTTGGCCCATTTACATTCTGGGCCTACATTATCTGCATGTTCGTCTTCGATCCTGACCCCGATACCGTGGATCCAAGTCGTTACGCGCGGCGAATGCGTCGTAAAGAAGCGCGCGCGGCGAGAAGAGAGCGACGTGCTCAGCGACGAGACGCCCGCTGGGCGCGCAGACATGGTGTTCGCAAGAGCTACGTCAATGTGGAGGAAGTTCAACGCGGCGCAGAGGCTGAAGAGAAATTTGCCGAACAATCCCAAACCGATGGGCAAGGCCAGAGCACTCAAGCCGGCAGCTATTATTCACGCCAGCAGTGCAGCAAAATTTTCAGCGCGCTGGAACAACGCCTGCGTGAGATAGAAGCGTATATGACCTCAAAAAGGTTTCGATTGCACTGCGAGATTAACCGAATCTAAATAATCAATCTGAAAGGACTGTTCCGGAGAATTTCAAGCCCCCGCACCGTGCCCCCACCCGGCATGCCCGACCCGGCTTGCACGCAGGTGCAGACAAAAGCCCACGCCAGCCATTGCCGGTTTTATCCCGGCCTCTAAACCCGTAAACTAGCCTTCCTATAAATACCCGTCCAGCCCTGCTCTGAAGGCTGTTTGTCGCCTGGTTCGTGACTCCAGCAGACCCGGATGGGCACTAATTAGTCAGGGCATGGGCCCGGATATGCCGCTTATGAAATATTGCCACCATTGTGCCGCCCCCCTGGTTTTTCGCATTCCGGAGGGCGATGATAAACCCCGTCACTGCTGTGAAAAATGCAGCAGCATCTTCTATCAAAACCCCAAAAACGTCGTCGGCACCGTACCCACATTCGGCGACAGGGTATTGCTCTGTAGACGGGCGATTCAACCCCGCCTCGGCAAATGGACTCTGCCTGCCGGCTACATGGAAAATGGGGAGTCCAGCCTCGTCGGTGCCATCAGGGAAACTGTGGAGGAAGCCGGGGCGCTGGTGACGGTGCGCAATGACAGTCTCTACACGCTGTTCAACCTGCCTAAAATTAATCAGCTGTACATGTTCTTTCGTGCCGAGCTGGCTAGCCTGGACTTTGCCGCCGGTGCCGAGTCCCTGGAGGTCGCCATGTTCACAGAAGCTGAGATCCCCTGGGATGAGATTGCCTTCCCCGTGGTAAAGACCACCCTGGAGCATTACTTCGAGGATTTGCGCAATGACCGATTTCCGGTGCGGATGTTCGACATCCACCACGGTGAAAACCACAGCATCACCACCAGCCTGATCAGTCACAGCCACCCCGATTCGGAGTCCTGATACCGTCGAAAATCCACTTCCCGGGTAATTCTGCCCAATTTTGGTACAAATCGTGGTAGCAGCCATAGCCACGGGGTGAAGTTGTAGGAAAATTCCCTCGTAAAATTGCCTTATCGTCGTTTTCACTCAACTCACGTGTCTTGCAGCCGAATTTCATAAATGAAATCGTCACTTCGCGGGCTAAAAAAACCGACCGATTGGTCAGCAATCTTTTCGATTACGTATTACGATAGCAAATAAGCACAACGGCGCAACAAGACCACCGACTCCAGAGCAAATATTGAGGATTAATCATGAATATGATAGGCCACTCCAGAATAGCGGCGATAGGCACCTACCTGCCGCAGCAGGTGGTTTCATCCAGCGAGCTGATGGACGAGATCGATTCCGAGCAGCGATTCGGCATTCCCAATACGTTTATCGAAGATTTGACCGGAATTCATTCCCGGCGTATTGCCGCCGATGGGGAAAAACCTTCCGACCTGGCCATTAATGCCGGCAGGCAGGCATTGACGAAATGCGGCCTCGACCCCAAAGAGATCGATATGGTGTTGTTTTGTGGCATCGACCGGGACTGGATAGAACCCGCGACATCCCACCGCGTGCAGCGCGAGCTGGGCTGTATCAACGCCACCTGCATGGACATTAGCAACGCCTGTCATGGATTTGCCAACGGCATGTCGGTGGGTGATGCCATGATCGCTACCGGTGCCGCCGAAAATGTATTGGTAGTCACTGGCGAAGTGCCCAGTCACCTGGTTAGCGATGTCATCAAGGCCATTAAAGAAACCCCGACACTGGAAAATTTTAATAGCAAGGTGGGTGGATTTACTACCGGAGACGCCGGTGGCGCCGTGATTCTGCAGCGGGCGTCCGGCCGCTCAGGGATTAAGAACTACAGCTTCACCAGTCGCGGGCGTTACACCAACCTCTGTTATTACAAGTTTGATAGTGACGGCAAGCGTTGTGGCCAGATGATCATGGACAAGATCTCCGCGGTGATGATCCGCATGCACCAGGCCTTGATAAAAGAGACCTACAAAGCCCTCAATTGGACCCCAAATGATGTGGATCACCTGATTTGTCACCAGGTAGGAAGCAAACCACATCACAGAATGGCAAAATTGGCCGGGATTGCCCTGGAAAAAGCTCCCACTATATTTCAGAGCTATGGTAACCTCACTAGCGCAACTATTCCCGTCACACTCGATAGAGCGAATGCAAGTGCGGGAGACAAAATACTCATACTGGGTGCCGGATCTGGACTGTCCATCAGCCAAATCGGCCTGGTTATGTAGCGTAGCACGGTGGTTTCTCCCCCTAATTCCCGGGGATTCCATTTTGCTGTGGAATTCGGGGCAAAAGTAGGCTATACGCGGACAAGTTCGGGGGACGGATTCAATTATGGAACTGCTGGTACTTCCATCTTTTTTGGCTATTTGCATAAAGCTTGGCATCTTCGCGCGCTATCACAGCTCTCTGCGCCGGGAAAATATCAATCTCGGTGTATTCTTTTTCGCCGTGTTGTTCCTGAATATTGCCGAATTGCTGTCGATCAAGGCCGAGTTCTCCCCCAACACCCTGATGCTGATTCTCCTGGCTTTCGACTGCGCCGTTATTTTCATCATTCATTCCTATATCAATCTGTGCCTGGAATATTCAAAATTTAGCTGGCAGACCCCCCGCATCAAGATTGCGCTTAATGTGGTGCTGGCCGGCATGATTGTGGC
>JADFIJ010000118.1 GCA_022566775.1 Pseudomonadota bacterium
TCTTACAAGAGACACGAGACTTGCGGTTAAGAAGAACATTGAATTAGATAGGGAGATTGGCAAGGGGTGCTGTTTTGTAGTGACTAGCGCCCAGGGATGGAGCGCGGGAGGGCCAGGGATGGCCCAATGGAACGGAAAAACAGTACCCCTTGCCAAGCCCCGTCCTACGCATCAACCACCGGTAATGTGCTCTGACAGTTAGTGTGGAGATTCCTCAGGGTCAGAGTTCCAATTCAGCTTGGGGTGTTACCGCTGGTATTAAAGGGCTAGAATTCAGCGGATTCGGAGCAACAAAACTCTCCTGGATCAGGGCGATGAGGATCGCGATGACATTTTCACGATTTCGTTCGAATGGGATACCGGTATCAGCACTGGCGCTGTTGTTGATGGTGCCCGCTATATTCTCTGTGGCCAGTGCCGCGGATGACGTCGCCGGGATCGCCTCAGGATATAGGTCGATCAAGACTCTGGGGGAACTCGAATATATCGAAGTGAACACACCCGCTGCCGATGGTTCTCCGAAACAGTTAATCGTCTTCGTTCACGGCACGCCAGGTTCGTTCTCCGCGTTTCTGCACTACGTCAACGATCCGGTCATGCGCGAGCACTTCCACATGATTTCGGTGACGCGACCGGGGTGGACAGATAGTAGCGCTACCAAGATTCCGTCCCTGAATGAACAGGCGAAGGCACTGGAACCCATAATAAGAATGGACCTTTCAGGCAAGGGCGCGATCCTGATGGGACATTCCTATGGTGGGCCGGTGATTGCCCGCACCGCCATGGACTACCCCGATCTGGTAGCGGGCCTGATATTCGTGGCTACCACTGCCGATCCCGAGTTCAGTGGGCCACGCTGGTACAATCGCTTTGCGGTGGTGCTGCCCAGATTCATCCTCGGTGCCAGCTTGAAGGGGGCTAACGCGGAGATTATGCCGCTTCGGCCTCAACTAGAGGCGATGCGGCCACGCTGGCAAGACCTGGTCATGCCGGTGCTGATCGTACAGGGCGATCGGGATCGCCTGGTAAACCCACGTAACGCGGATTTCATGAATCAAATGCTGGTGAATGCAGACGTGACTTATCTTAGACGGAAGGGGCAGGGCCATTTCGTGTTGTGGGAAGAGGCGGAGTTGATTCGCGATACATTGATCGAAAAATTCCTCTAGGGAAGCTCTGATTAACCATGTGCAGACCCCTCTTTACTCTGTACACTCCTTACTTTCTTAACGCATAGCCACTACAGACATAGCATGTTCCAACAAGAGACAGATAAAGCCTATATACCCCAAGACTGGCGTATTCTATTTGCCTTGATCCTCACCTTTTTATGGTTTTGTTTTCTGTGGATATATATCGCCAGGAATGTTGGCTGGGGATCATTTCTCGACCTGCCCATAGCTGAGATGGGCGCGTTTCTCGAGGGCGCCTTCGCCTTTCTCGCATTTCTATGGTTGGTGATTGGCCTGTTTATTCAACAGTCGGTGCTGGCGCAAAATAACGAAGAACTGCGCCGTACTAATCTTCATTCCGAAAAACAGACAGAGGCGATCGCCGCCACCGAACTAAACGCGCGGCAGGAAACATTTTTCAAGATCGCAGAAGCAACCCGTCGACAATTGGGCGCTATATCGGGCATGTTACTCATCTCCAGCCAGGGTCCGGTGGGGAATAAAAGTCTGTCTTCGGAAGATCTCGCGGAAGTCTGGAAGCAGTTCGCCAGCGGTGATTCGGAGGTCTTCTCTCGCATGTTTCTCACCAGGGCCGCCGTGACTGACCTCGACCCATTCGACCTTTATTACGGCACAGATATTCGGCGCTCTCATACCGACAATTTCCTGGTGGGTTTCGATCGCCTGATTAATCTTGCCAAGAACTGTGATGCTGACAATATCATTCTGGATTCATTAGTCTATTCTGCGCATGGCCTGCTGAGTAACAGAATGCGAGGATTACATCCGGATATCAAGTTTGAAATAATCACCGGCACCAATTCGGAAGCGTATCTTGAACGCATAATTAAGGAAGGTTTAGATTCTGCAACCTAAATGCAAATGAAAATATCTAGTTAACTAGGGGGAGTAAATTGTGGATTTTGTAATCATTGTGGTAGTCCTGGCACTTATTCAATATATCGCTTTCGCGATGTTGGTAGGTCGTGCGCGGGGAAAATACGACGTCAAGGCGCCGGCGACCAGCGGCGATCCAGTTTTCGAGCGCTATTTCCGGGTACAGCAGAACACACTCGAACAACTGGCAATTTTTCTGCCGGCTATATTTCTCTTGAGCTACCTGGGAAACCCCATGTACGCAGCAGGCTTCGGCGTGGTGTATCTAATCGGTCGCATGATTTACTTAAGAAGTTATGTGAAAGATCCAGGCTCCCGGGGCCTCGGTTTCATGCTTACTTTCCTGCCGAGTGTACTGATGCTCATCGGTGCGTTGTTCATGGCGGGGCGGAATTTGCTGGCGGCATAGCTTGAGTTGATGGCCGCAGCATTTTCGTGGCGTGGCTGGAGGAATCAATGGCACAGTGGGGAACTGAACAGATAAGCGGGGATCAGGCCTTTACCAGCTCAGCGGGCAAGCAGCTTGGTCTGTATGCCCTGTACACGCTGGTAGCGCTGTCGGTTCTACTCTATCTATTGTCGGTGGCGGCAGGCAACACCGCAGGTGGTCTCGGTAGCGGGGCCATAAATGTTGAGAGGAACAGCATCACCATTACCTTGAGGGAAGAGCCTCCGCAACTGGATGCGAGTCGCGCCACCGATGCCTCGAGTTTCGTAGTATTGGCTCACGTGATGGAGGGCTTGATCGCCTATGATGTTGACAACGAGCTGGTACCGGGTATGGCTGAGCGCTGGGAAATTCGCGCAGATGGCGCTACCTTCTGGATTCGAGAAGAAGCGAAATGGAGTGATGGTCAGGCAGTAACCGCCCATGATTTCGAATTCGCCTGGAAGCGTGTGGTAGACCCGGAAACGGCGTCTGAATATTCCTTCATTCTGTATCCCATCAAAAATGCCGAAGCGGTTAATCAGGGTGAGCTGCCGAAAGAAATGCTGGGTGTAACAGCGCTCGATGCACGGACTTTAGAAGTGGAATTTGAAAGGCCGACCCCCTATTTTGACAAGCTGGTCGCCTTCAATACCTATTTTCCGATTCGTGAAGAATTTTATAATGAAACAGATGGGCGCTATGGCTCCGATGCCGACATGATGCTCTACAACGGACCGTATGTGCTCGGCGAATGGGTGCATGGTGCGTCGATGTTGTGGCGTAAAAATCCCTACTACTGGAATGAGAATAAGGGCTTTCTCGATGAGATTGTCATCGCCTACATCACCCAGGATGTGAATGCCAGGCTCAATCTCTTCAAGGATGGGCAGATTGTCGATACTCATCTGGTCGCGCCGATGTTGCCGGAGGCGATGGAGCGACGTTGGCATATCGATCGCTTCATGGACGGCACGGTGTTTTTCCTGGAGTTCAATCATCGCGACGGTCGGCTCACCAGGAATTACCATCTCCGAAAAGCTATGCAGCTGGCGCAGGATCCTGCCGAGTTGGTTTATAAAGTCCTGAAGGAAGCTGCCTACTTGCCCGCGGTAAGTCTGTTTCCGATCTGGATAGACGGAGTCGATGCAAAATTTCGTAAGGAATACCCGCCAACGGAACATCATCTGGATTTGGAGAAGGCCAGAGAACATCTGGAATTGGCGAGACAGGAGCTGGGTCTGGATGAATTTCCACCGATTATTTTTCTCACCGGTGATACCCCGGTGTCATTACTTGCAGCGGAGTACTATCAGGAGCTCTACAAGCAAAACCTGGGATTGGATATTCGAATCGACGTGCAGATCTTCAAACAGAGGCTGGCGAAGATGACATCCGGCGAGTTCGATATTGTACTCGCCGGCTGGGGTCCGGATTACGATGATGCCTTGACCTTCGGTGATCTGTTCGCTTCCTGGAATCTGAATAATCGCGGACGCTATGCCAGTGAGGAAATGGATGCGCAGGTCCGCATCGCACAATCTGAATTGGACCCGAGATTGCGCATGGATGCATTCGGCGAGATTCAACGCATCTCCTATGACGATGTCATTGTCATCCCCATGTATGAACGGGGATGGTCATTTGTCGTGGACCCGCGCCTGAAGGGATTCAGACGGCGTGCTATCGGTCCGGAAGTAGATTACAACTACGCCTATCTGGATGTGTCCGGGAATTAGACAGATGGCCCGGTTCAGGAAGCAGTAATTCATGTGGCTATATATTCTTAAGCGGTTGATACAGGGCGTATTCACGGTCTGGTTCATTGCTACCGCTACTTTTTTCGCCATGCACAACGTGCCCGGCGACCCGCTTCTAAACGACCGTGCCATGACCGCCGCAATTCGCGCCAACGTGGAGGCGAAGTACGGTCTCGATAAGCCCCTGACTACGCAATATGTGATTTACCTGAGCAACCTGGTCCGGGGCGATTTTGGTATTTCATTCACCCAGGAAAATCGTGAAGTGAATGACATCATTCGCGAGCACTTCCCGGTGTCGGCGATTCTGGGCATTCTGGCGGTGATGTTTGCTGCCGCGGGCGGGGTGTTGTGGGGAGCCCTGACGGCCCTGTATCGAAACCGCATGCCGGACTACATCATCATGTTTCTGGTGATACTCGGTATCTCGGTCCCCAGCTTCGTCGTTGCCGCCCTCAGCCAGTTAGCCCTGGTCAATTTCAACAGCTTCGCAGGTCGCACCGTGTTGCCGGTGGCGGGATGGGGCACCATATATCACATGATCGTGCCGGCGATGGTGCTGGGCCTGGGCACCATGGCCTACCTCACTCGACTGATGCGGTCGTCGATGCTGGAGATCATCAGCTCCGACTTTGTTCGCACCGCAAAAGCCAAGGGCCTGCCTCCTGCCCGAATTTTTACCAAGCATCAGCTACGCAATGCGATTCTGCCGGTGGTCACGGTATTAGGGCCCGCCATAGCAGCAATTACCACCGGTGGTTTCGTGGTCGAGCTGGTGTTCGCGATTCCCGGCCTGGGTCGATATTTCGTGCAGGCAGTGCAGCAGCTGGATTACACCGTAATCATGGGGACGACGGTTTTCTATGGCGCCTTCCTGGTATTCATGGTGATCGTCGTCGATGTGATTTATGGCCTTATCGATCCTCGGGTGAGATTAAAATAGTGGTGGATCTCTCGCATTCGGCATCTGATTTTTTACCCCTTACGGCAAGCCATGAGGTGCAGAGCATCTCCCGACCGTCGCTGTCATACTGGCAGGATGCCTGGATTCGATTAAAGGCGAACAAGAGGGCGCTGGTCTCACTCTACCTGATTATTGGTTTGCTCGTGTTCACCATTGCCGGTCCCTGGATATGGCGTGTCGATTCGGCGCTGCAGGATCTGGATCAGATCAGCCAGCCACCGGGCACCAGCCGAGCCGCGCTGATCGTTGCGGACTATGCACCCTGGCAGGGGGGTTCGACGCCCGGTACCGGGCTACGCATCGCCGAGGCGGGTACCACCCAGGCGGTCAGACTGGAATGGGAAGCCCTGGAGGGTGCCAATGGGCATCGCATCTACCGCAATATTTTCCCGGTGGGCGTCGAGCGCGCCTACGGCATCCCCCGCGCCGAATTCTTTGACAACGAAACCCTCAGCTTCGAGGACCGCCTGGATCTAAAACCGGGTCGCTACTATTACTCCCTGGTGGCACTGGGTCCCAGGGGTGAATTATTGCAGACCGTCGAATTTCTCGAAGTCGATGTGCAGCGGGTGACTACCGTGGCGGAAGCAGTCGATCGCGGCTTGATAGCGGCAGACAGCGGATTGCAAATTGGCGATGAGATCAACCTGGCCTGGCATCCCTTCGGCACCGACTATCTCGGTCGCGACATGCTGGCCAGATTAATGGCCGGCGCCAGAGTGTCCCTGATCATAGGTATCGGTGCGCCTTTCCTGTTCGTGCTGTTCGGCGTCGTCTACGGCAGCGCCGCCGGCTTCATGGGTGGCAGGAGCGACGAGATCATGATGCGATTCGCCGATTTCGTGGTGGCGCTACCCTTCCTGCTGTTCATGATTTTATTCAAGATAGCATTCGGCATCGGCCCTGGGGAAAGTGGAGTCTATCCGATGCTTATCGCCCTGGTGGTATTGATGTGGCCGGCAACAGCGAGACTGGTGCGCGGACAAGTATTGCAGATCAGGGAACAGGCCTATATCAGTGCCTCGCAATTACTCGGTGCCAAGACGCCCTATTTAATCATGCGTCATATGATTCCGAATACTCTCGGCGTGGTACTGGTCACCATTACCTTCGCCATTCCCAGTGCGATTTTTACCGAGGCTTTTCTATCCTTTATCGGTATGGGCGTGGCACCGCCGACACCGTCATGGGGGTCGATGTCCAACGAGGGCATCAAAACCATGCTGACTACACCCCACCAACTGATATTCCCGGCAGTGTTCATCAGTGTGACAGTGCTCGCGTTTAATTTGCTGGGCGACGGACTCAGAGACGCCTTCGATGCCCGCATGAGGAACACCGAATGAGTCAGCTGGCTGTCAACCTGCAGAAATCACCGCCGCTGCTTGAGTTGAAGAACCTCGCCGTGGAATTCGATACCTACGGCGGCACGGTGCAGGCTGTCCGCGGTGTCAATTTTACGATCGAGCAGGGCAAGACCCTGGCCATCGTGGGCGAATCCGGCTGCGGCAAGTCGGTGATGGTGCAGGCGATGATGGGACTGATCCCGATGCCACCGGGGCGCATCACTGCGGGCTCGGCGAAGCTGCGAGGAATCGAAGTACTGGGTCGCAATACCATCGACGGCAAGGAAATCCGTGGTGCCGAGATCGGCATGATCTTTCAGGACCCGATGACCTCATTGAATCCCACCATGACCATCGGCGATCAGATCGCCGAGCCCTTAGAGGTGCACCGGGGCTACAGCCACCGGCAGGCTTTCGCTGAGGCCATCAATTTGCTCGAATTGAGCAAGATTCCGGAAGCGGCGAAGCGGGCCCGGCAATACCCCTTCGAATTTTCCGGGGGCATGTTGCAACGGGCCATGATCGCCATGGCTATCGCCTGTAAACCCGCAATCCTGATTGCCGACGAGCCTACCACGGCGCTGGACGTAACCATCCAGGCGCAGATTCTCGATCTGTTGAATGACCTCCAAAAAGAGACCGGCATGGCGATCATTCTGATTACCCATGACCTCGGTGTGGTGGCCAGGATGGCAGATGAGGTGGCGGTGATGTATGCCGGCAAGATCGTTGAGCATGGCAGCGTCGATGATGTATTTTATCGTTCCGCCCATCCCTATATGCTGGGCTTGCGCGCGGCGATGCCCACCAACGATCCCTCGCTGCAGCGTGAATTGCAACCGATAGCAGGCAGTCCTCCCGATCTGTTCTCGCCACCGCCGGGATGTGGCTACTGCGCTCGCTGTCCCTATGCGATGCAGATTTGTGATTCTGCCCATCCCGAAGACTACTTCGTCGACGAGAACCATTTTAGCCGGTGCTGGTTGCACCACCCGGATTCGACTCTGAAACCAGATGAATTGTATTTTGGGAACGTGGACTGATGGCAGCGCTGCTGGAAGCAATCGAATTGACACGTTATTTCGATATGGGGCGGAATCAACGTGTGCACGCGGTGGAGCAGGTGTCTCTGTCCATTGCCGAGAAAGAAATTGTCGGACTGGTGGGAGAGAGTGGCTCCGGTAAATCCACCCTCGGTAAAACTATTGTGGGTCTGCTCGACAAGACTTCTGGCAGTGTAAAATTTCGTGGCGAAACCCTGCCGCAAAAATATGCGCCGGCCGATTTTCAGCGTCTGGCGACGAAAATGCAGATGATTTTTCAGGATCCCTACTCGTCGCTTAACCCCCGCATGACGGTGGGTGAGATCATCGCCGAAGGTTTACGTCTGCACTCCGATAAGAAGGCGCCAGAAATCAAGGAGACGGTTGCGGATTGGTTGCTCAAGGTAGGCTTGCAGGCCAATCACATGTCCCGTTATCCCCATGAATTTTCCGGCGGTCAACGGCAGAGAATCGGCATCGCCAGGGCGATGATTCTGGGGCCGGAGTTCGTGGTCTGTGATGAGCCGATTTCGGCGTTGGACGTCTCGGTGCAGGCGCAGGTGATTAACCTGTTACGGGAACTGAAAGAGACCATGGGACTGACCCTGTTGTTCATCGCCCACGACCTGTCCATGGTGCGTTATGTCAGTGATCGCATGGCGGTCATGTATCTGGGCTCCCTGGTGGAAATAGGCAAGGCCGACGAGGTGTACTTCGATCCACGGCATCCCTACACGGAGATTCTGATTGGCTCTAACCCCGAGCCCGATCCAGAGTTGGAGCGCGCTCGACCCTCAACCGCTATCCAGGGAGAGATTCCTTCGCCGGTGAATGTGCCTGCGGGCTGTGGTTTTGCCAGTCGTTGTCCGCGGGTGATGGAGGTTTGCCGACACACCACGCCGGAACTGCTGCCGCTGAAAGACGTAGACAGGCAGGTCGCCTGTCACCTCTACACTTGAGTGTGAGTTTGGTCTTCCAGTTGGTGAACCAGATCGGTGAGGCGGCGAAAATCTGTTTTACCGCTGCCCATGCGGGGAAATTCAGCAATCGTGACATACTTCTTCGGTAGTGCCAGCTTCGGTATCTCGGCAGCCAGGCGTTTGGAAATTTCCTGTCGGTCAATCTTCTCAGATGTCACCGCTACAATCCGTGAGCCGCGTTTAGCGTCAGGAAGTTCGACGACGCAGCACTCCACCGCCTCCGGCGTAAGCTCGTTAAGGATTTCTTCGACCATTACCAGCGAGATCATTTCTCCGCCGATTTTCACGAAGCGCTTGAGGCGGCCCTGGTGCCAGAGATAGCCGTCCTCATCCATGTATCCAAGATCACCGGTGTCGTACCATCCTGATTTTATCTTCAGAGAAGACTCTTCCAGATCATTGAGGTATCCCTTCATCACGCCCTCGCCTTTCACCAGGATCTTGCCTGTTTCGCCGGGGCCACAGGGTTCACAGGTCTCGAGATGCTCGATCTTTACCTCGGTGCCTGGCAGCGGAATACCGATACTTCCGGGTTTATTACGGTCACGAGGATTCGCGGAAATAACCGGGGAAGTTTCCGTGGTGCCATAGCCTTCGAAGATTTCGATGTCATGCTTTTCCCGGTACAGTACACGCAAAGATTCCGGACATTTGTCGGCGCCGGATACCGTCAGCTTGATACTCGCGAAGTCACCCGGCTTTGACTGCTTAACGTAACCTTCGAGGAACAGGGGTGTACCCACGAGCAACTCAGGTTTGGTCTCCTTGATGATCTTGGCAACTGTCTTGAATTCCAGCGGGCTGGCATAGGTGATGGAAGTCATGCCCAGGCACAGAGGAGTCCATAGGTTAATTGTTAGCCCAAAGACATGAAAGTAGGGCAGCACTGCCAGAATATTGTCTAAACTACGGATATCCATCATGTCGGTAAAGGCATCGATGTTCGATAGGATGTTTCTCTGCGTGAGCTGTACAACTTTCGGTTCTCTCTCACTGCCGCTGGTAAAAAGTATCACCGCCGGTTTATCGAGATCGGGGGAGCCGGTCAAACGTTTTAGCAGGGACAAGGGAAGTTTTGATTTAATCAGTGCGATGGCTTTTTCGAAACCGCCGAGATGGGCAAGGATATCCTCGATGAAGATCATCTCGGGTAATTGCTCGCAAGCGATCTTTTCCAGCAGGGCTTTGGTGGTGACGATGACCTTAAAATCACACTGCTGTTGCGCGAAGCGACAGTTTTTTTCCGCACCCATGGAGTAATTAATCATCACCGGGGTCCGGCCCCCCATGAGGGCGCCGATAATGGCAAGGGCGGCGCCGGCGGAGGTGGGTAACATGATGCCGATGCGCCCACGCTCGAGCTTTCGAAAGCGTCTGGCCAGAATAAGCGAGGCCAGCAGGGCCTGTTTATAGCTGACATCGCGGCCGGTAGAGCGGTCGATAAACGCAATCTTGTCCGGATTCTGTCGTGCCGAGTCTATGAAGCGATGTTGCAGCATGGTGGCATCTTATCCCATCGCTCATTGGCTTGGAACCGAAGTTGGTCGGTGATAGCGGGTTTGACAATGTCAAAACCGCATGGTTTCTGGGATTGGTTCCTTGGGCCGGTGCACGCGGCGGTGCAAATGGATGTCGAGAGCGATTTTTCCGATCACTATCAGTACCAGCAGGGGGAGCGGCGAGCCCAGCGCGATCACGCCGAATCCGCCGGCGATGATGGCCACGTGCAACAGCACGATTCGCTTATAGGGCTGCTGCATCAATTGTTCTGTGGTGGCGTGTCGGAACTCTTCCTTGATCAGGAAGTTCTGGACGAAACTGATCCCATGGCTCACAACCAGTGCCAGCCAAGGCCAGGTGAGAACGTCCCTGTGGAGACTCCAAACGGTTTGAATGGTCTGAGCCAGAATCTGGACGAAAACCAGGAAAAAAGGCCAGTCACTGCCCGACAGGATATCCCCGACGCTGTCGGAATCCAGGAAAGCCAGCAGGAAGAAGCCGTGGATGCCACAAAACGCTCCGTAATGAAAACAGAAGAAAGCGCTCGGAAAGAGCCGGCCCCAATAGACAATGGGTGTTCCGCCGGCCGCACCATGACCTTCAGCACGTTGTAGCCGCCCACAACCAGATTCTACCACCCCTTTTGGGCGTCACCTCCGGCTGACGTGGTGGAGGCGGGACTCTCTCCTCCTCGGCCACCTGCCGTAGCTTCGTAGTTTCCCCGGCATCTGGTTCAGCGGGGATGCTGGTTGGCTGAGGGTGGTCTGCCGTTTTGTCGAGGGGCAGGCCGGTCTCCGGGACAAAGGCTGGTTGCGGCGTCGGCAATCCCACCTCAGGTCCTACCTCCATCGGCTGAGGCTCCTCCGTCGACACAGGTTTTGCCACATATGTTCTAAAGTCCTCAAATGCCAACCGCCCATCTGCTAATGTCACTCGCTTCACTTCCCATAAATTATATTGAACCGTATCAGTTTCGCTTTGTATTTGAAAATAAATATGGGTATAAGTAATCTCAATCAGCCTGCCTGAGAATTCCCTGTCCATAAAATCAACCAGCAGGTCTTGAGATAACAGGGGAGTGGCAATCACGAGCAAT
>JADFIJ010000279.1 GCA_022566775.1 Pseudomonadota bacterium
ATCAACAGCTTGTCCTTTTCTCAGCGCGTCAGATTGTCTTTATGGATGTCTGCCAGGATTATTACTAACGCAATTGAGTCGGGGATAAACCAGTTTAAAAAAACCATGGGTAGCAGCTAAGGGTCGGGGTATCGGCCTGGATCTAGTCAGACTCCAAAGCTGTGTCGATCGACGTCACCGCCGGCAAGGTCGACCACCAGATACATGCCAGTAACAGCACCTGGATAAGCAATCGTACGGCAAGGAAGAGTTCCGAAATATCCGGGAATAGATCCGGGTTCATCCACATATATATATTGGCCGGTGAAACCGCGATGGTGAGGATGAACAGCCCGATGCCAGCCGGGCGCCTGCTGCGGGCGAACAGCAAACCCAGGGCGCCGAGTATTTCGAAAACTCCGCTGATGTAGACTGCTGCCAGATGAAAAGGGATATAGGGCGGCATGATAATCAGGAAGAAGTCGGCATTAATGAAATGATAAATGCCACCTGACATAAACCAGAGGAAGACAAAACAGAGGCCAGCGATTTTTAGTTTCTGCAACTCACCACCGATATTTTTGAATTGGCCGACGGGGGTCGATGGATTTAATCTTAGCCTGCAGCGAAAAACTTAAGCAAGAACTAATTCCCCAAGCGTCGCGAAGCCTGAGTAATCCTGAGAGGAAGTGCCTATAATGGCGGTTCTGTCGGTACAGGCATTCAGCGGTTTTGAATAATACGAACTCACATCGAGCCCTCAGGCAGATAAGTTTCAGCCTTGGGTTTATCGGGTTGATGGTCGGCTTTGTTGTCGGTTATGGCGTCTTATCTGGTGATTCCCTGGGTCGGGTCAATTTGCTCCTCCTGTTATTGCTGTTTGCCTTTGTTCCCGTCATCGGGCTAATCATGAGTATCGGCTTGATCGTGAGCGGCGGCGGAAGAGGTCTTGCCGGTTGGATTCTTGAGCTGCCGATCTTGCCGTCACCACTGGCGGTGGAGATCCTTAATCTGGGTGTGTCCGGGAGCCGGAAGTCCTGGCTTTTCTACCAGACCCAGGTGCTGACTCTGAGCTTTGCCCTCGGCGGCTTGCTGGTGTATCTGCTGCTCTTGATGGGCAGCGATATCAGTTTCGTCTGGCGCAGTACCCTACTCGAAGCTGCCGATATTTTACCGGTATTGCGTGTCCTGGCTATGCCCTGGTGGTTCTGGCCAGAGGCGCAACCCAGCCTCGATTTGCTGCAACAGACACAGGATTTTCGCCTCAGTAGCCAAACTGCGGATCCACTGGTCCTGGGGCAATGGTGGAAGTACATTTTCGCTGCCCAATGCACCTATAACCTGCTGCCCAGGACACTCATGTTGCTGGTTGCAAGGCGTCGCTATGAGCGCACCATGTCTGCACCCTCGATTCGCCAGGGGCAGGGTCAGCCCGGCAGAAATCCACTGAATCGGCTTGCCGAGGAGGCGGTATTGGCACCGGTAGTCGACGCCATAGCGAGCCCGTACATTTTACTGGACTGGGCCAAGTCACCGGAATTTTGCGGAGCCTATATTAGCAATATTATTGGAGCCCCGGTCGAAGTGCGTGTTATCGAACCCCTGCCATTGGCAACTGCGACAGACAATGCTGTCACCACTCAATCGTTGTTGGTGCTGGTGAAAAGCTGGGAACCGCCACTGGGCGAGCTCGGCGATTACCTGCATTCTTTATCCGGGTCACAGCAGAAATTCATTCTGCCACTGGATTGGGGTGAGGGCGCGGTGAAGCCCATAAGCGCAAACCACCTGAACGAGTGGCGCCGTTTCTGCGGCAGCTTGAGCGGCTGGCAACTGCTGCAATTGGATGCATCCCCATGACCCCCATCTTTGCCGTAGTCGGTCATCCAAATAAGGGAAAATCCTCGATCGTGGCCACCCTGGCCCAGGACGATAGTGTGGCGATCTCCAGCGCCAGTGGTACCACGCGGGTCTCGGAAAATCTTGTCGTCAGTGTGGGCGCCAGCCACTACACGCTGGTGGATACGCCAGGATTTCAACGACCTGCTGCGGTGCTGAAGTGGCTGCAGCAACACGCAGCGAGCGCGGATAAGCGGCCCGATGCGGTGAAGAAATTTGTCAACGATGAAGATTGCAAACTGAAATTTCCCGAAGAGGTACAGCTGCTAACACCCATCATTAATGGGGCAGCAATTCTGTACGTGGTAGATGGATCACGCCCTTATGGACCCGAGTACGAAGCCGAAATGGAAATTTTGCGCTGGACCGGACAGGCCAGTATGGCGCTGATTAACCCGATTGAAAACGAGGATCATATCCAATCCTGGCAGCAGGCTCTTGGCCAATACTTCAAGCTGGTCAGAGTATTTAACGCCATGCAGGCAGATTTTGAAAAACAGCTTTCCGTTCTCGAAGCATTCTCACATATCAAAGAACAGTGGCAAGGGGCGATCACAGGGCTGATCGTGGAGTATAAAAAGATCAGGGCAACACGCCAGGAAGAATCACTGCAACTGCTGGTGGAGCTACTCACGAAATTGTGTGCTTACCAGGTTTCGCAAAGGGTGTTGAGCAGAAGCCAGGCGCAGGCACTGCAGGTCGGCCTAGAAACGCGATTTCTAAAGGGCATGAGAAATATTGAACAGCAGTGCCACGATGCCCTAAAAGGCATCTACCGATACCACAATCTTGACAGTGAAATAGTTGATTTACCGTTGGAAGAAAACTTGTTCGATACCGAGAAATGGATCCTGTGGGGCTTGAATCGCAAGCGGCTAACGGCGGCGGCAAGCATGGCGGGCGCCGCAACCGGTGCCGCCGTCGATCTGGCCATGGCCGGATCCAGCTTGATGCTGGGGGCTCTGAGCGGGGGGCTTATCGGCGCTGGCAGTGCCTGGTTCGGGGCCGATAAAATCGCCCGGTTTCGCGT
>JADFIJ010000119.1 GCA_022566775.1 Pseudomonadota bacterium
CAAACCGGCATCGTCTATGCGTTGATACTGGCATCCGGAATGCATCTTGATGCCGCGTTTGATGAGGCCGAGACGATGAATCCATCCGGTGGTCTTGCCGAGGTTTTTGCCGAGGCCTTCGGGTTTTCGTTGCAGCAGGTGAATGGTTCTTGGCGACGGGCTTACATCGGCTTCGATTCCCTCGATGCCGCCGCGGCAGCGCATTTCCATATCGATGCCCCACTCATTCATGAAGGCTGGAATATTCAGCGCGCTTGAGGGGCCGGCGTGGGACAGATATTCGGCGACATCGAAACCAATGCCGCCAGCCCCGATGATGGCGACGCGATTGCCCACTTCGACCTTGCCGCTGATGACATCGACATAACTCAAAACACAGGGGTGATCGATGCCATCGATATCGGGAATCCGCGGCAGGATGCCGGTGGCGAGAATAATTTCGTCAAAATCGGAGGCGTTGAGGTCCTCACTGCTGACCTGTTGGTTCAGTTTCACATCGACGCCGAGCAACTCTAGCTGGCGCTGGTAGTAACGCAGCGTTTCGTAGAATTCTTCCTTGCCCGGAATCGCCTTGGCCAGGTTGAATTGACCGCCAATGCGATCTGCCGCATCGAATAAGGTGACCCGGTGGCCACACTCTGCCGCAGTCACGGCGGCGGAGAGGCCGGCCGGGCCGGCGCCAATCACGGCAATTTTTTTGATCTTATCGGCAGGCCCGATTGTGAGTTCCAGTTCGTGACAGGCGCGGGGATTGACCAGGCAACTGGTAAGCTGGCCGTTGAATATATTGTCCAGGCAGGCTTGATTGCAAGCGATGCAGGTATTGATTTCGTCAGACTTGTTGGCTTCTGCCTTGCTGACGAAAAAGGCATCTGCCAGCAGGGGTCGTGCCATGGAGACCATATCGGCGTCACCGCGGGCGAGTATCTCTTCGGCAACTTCCGGCGTGTTAATGCGATTAGAGGTGATGACCGGAATCGGCAGTTGGGCCCTGAACTTTGCCGTCACCCAGGTAAAAGCGCCTCTGGGCACCTTGGTGGCGATGGTTGGAATGGTGGCCTCGTGCCAGCCGATGCCGGTGTTCATGATGGTGACGCCGGCCTCACACAGGGCCAGCCCTAGCTGCAATACCTCCTCATAACTGCTGCCACCTTCCACCAGGTCCAGCATGGAGAGGCGGAAGATGATGATGAAATCTGCGCCCACCCGGGCCCGCACCCGGCGCACAATCTCCAGTGGCAGGCGCATACGATTTTCATAGCTGCCGCCCCATTCATCATCCCTCTTGTTGGTTCGCTCGACGATGAATTCATTGATGAAATAACCCTCCGATCCCATGATTTCAACCCCGTCATAGCCGGCCTGTTGACAGAATTCCGAGAAATTAACGAAATTTTCGATTTCCTGTTCAATCTCTTCCGATGTCACGGCATGGGGCACGTAGCGATTTATGGGGGCCTTGACGGCCGAGGGGGCGATCAGATTTTCAGTCCGGGAGTAGCGGCCGGTATGGAGAATCTGCAGGCAAATCTTGCCGCCAGCATCGTGCACGGCTGTGGTGATGAGGCGATGATTTTCAATCTGACCGGGCTGTTCGAAGACCGGGACCGAGCCCGCAGGTAGGCAGTGCTTGCTCGCCATAAATCCGCCGGTGACGATCAGGGCGACACCGCCACGGGCGCGCTCGGCGTAAAATTCTGCCATGCGTCGATGGCTGTCGGGAATATCTTCGAGGCCGGTGTGCATGGATCCCATCAGCACCCGATTCTTCAGGCTGGTAAATCCAAGGTCTAGAGGTTCAAAAAGGTGGGGGTAGGGCGACGCGCTGGAATTCTGCATATAAGGGGGATACGGTAGTTCAGAGGGCGATGCCTTGTCTCAAGGGCTAGCTATGATTCCTCAAAGGAGGCTCCAGATTCTAGTCGCGAAGTGTGCCATCAATCGATTCTAAGCACAATTTGAATTTGGCGATGAAAGCGAATTAGCCTTGATCTTACACCTTGTTTTTACTTGAGTTTTTCTTAGCAGGCGTTCCCGCAGCTGTAATTTCCAGTCATTACCCTATAGATTTGCTGGCGGGTCCCGGCGCCCCCAGGGCTGAGAGTTGATCGCCGGCGCCTTGATTTTCCAAAGCAGCGTGCGCTTCACTACTGCGGTCCCTATCTTCCCCTGCCTATTCCTCTGCGCCGACGTGTACCGTTAGCACATCACAGATAGCGCCATGCAGCACCTTGATCGCCGTGGAACCCAGCAGTATCTTCCAACCGGCATGTCCGTGGCTGCCGATAACGATAGCATCGGCACCAAGCTCAGCTGCGAGATCGCGAATTTCCGGAGCCGGTGCACCTAACAGCGTATGGGTGCGGTCGCTTCCAAGCCCGATATCGCCGCCAATTTTTTGCAGTCTTTTTTCCGCCATGTTGATGGCTTCCTGCTGCAATTCGTTTATGTTTACTGCATAGATGTCCATGCTATAGGCGGCAGCAACCGGTTCAACCACATGCACCAAATGCAAATTGTCGGCTGTACCGGCGGCCATGCGCACAGCGGTATCAATCACCTTTTTGGCATCGTTGGATAGATCTACGGCGACCAGAATCTTGTTGTACATATGCGCCTCCTTCTTGGTTACGGATTTAGCTCGATGAGTCGGCCAGACCCTAACTCCATTGGAACCGTTATCTTCGAATATGCGCTTTACTTATGTCAATAGTGGCGCCGAAATTGTCCGACTGGCGCTTACAAGTAAGGCGAAAATAGCCAGGCGGTGGCATTTCGGATGCGCATCCAGACTGGCCTGGCAGCCAATTTTTCCCTGTCGAGGGGACTGCTTTGGTCCAATCGTTTCTGAAAATAGTCGGAGAGTTCGCGGTTGAATTTTTCGCTAAAGACCTCGATACCCAACTCGAAATTCAGGCGCAGGCTGCGAGGGTCGAGATTGGCGGAGCCAATCATTGCATAGTTGTCGTCGATTAGCAGGGCCTTGGTGTGGATAAAGGGTGCGGGCTGGGAAAACACCTTGAGGCCCTTCGCGAGAATGTGTTGTACGCCATGTTGAGCGGCCCAGTGGGCCATGTGGATATTCGCTCTCTCGGGTAGCAAAATTCTGACGTCGATGCCCCGTAGTCTCGCTCCCAGCAAGGCGCCAACCAGGTCGGATTCTGGCAGGAAGTAAGGGGTCATGATCCAGATTCTTGTTTTCGCCGCGGACAGTATGCCCACCAGCAATGCATTCAGCTTGTCCAGGTTTTCATTGGGTCCATCCAGGATCAGGCGGCTCCATATCTCTGAATGATCACGATTCTTATTTGCGGATGCGTATGCTGTCTTGCTGGTGACACCACTGCAATAGCTCCAGTCTCGTAAAAAGGAGTGCTTGAGATCATCGACAATTTTTCCGGTGAGGCGGAAATGGAGATCCCGGGTCGGTATGGTATTTTCGGCTTTGTCAACCAGGTGACGATCGCCGATATTCTGGCCCCCGGTAAATGCGCAGTGGTCATCTATCACCAATATTTTTCGGTGATTGCGAAGATTGATATTCAACGAAGGTGGAAACAGCCTGATGGGATTGAAATGTTTGAAGTTGAGTTTGTATTTGGCGAGTGATCGGCTGACACGGGGCCAATAGGCGATGGCTCCGAGTCCATCAATAATTATCCTGACATCGACACCGCGTTCCCGCGCCCTGGAAAAAGCCGCCACAAATGTTGCGCCAGTTTCGTCATTTTGAAAGATATAGGTGGCGCAATAAATTGATTCCCGGGCGGCGTCGATATCGGCCAACATCGCCGGGTACAGGGCCTCGCCGTTCTCCAAAACCTGGATTTCGTCGCAGGACCGCAGACCATGACCGGTCACCTTCTCACCCACCAGGGACAGTGGCCGCAGATCGGTGCCCGCCGGCTCGAGGATAGTATCGGCCGCATCTTCTTCGGTTTTTACCCGGTAGGTGCGTTGCGCTTTGGATATGGTGCGATTGATCCCGAAGATCAGGTAGGTCACTGGTCCCAGCAGGGGAAGCAAGAGGCAGAAGGCAACCCAGGCCAGGGCCGACTTCGAATCACGCTTGCTTAACAAGGCGTGTAAGGCAGCGCTAATAGCGAGTGCGCCAAGAACCAGGCTGATTGCCAGCGCCATCATCGGCTTACCTGGTATTGATTGGTCTTATCTCCCATCCTGGCGCTCACCTTCAACTCCCATTTCAACCCCCCCCACCTTCAACCCCCACCTTCAACTCCCATCTCCGCGCCCCGACCGGGTTTACAGTTAGCCCAATCACTCCGGTAATTGCAACTCCGCCGTTCGTTTTCCCCAGTCACTTCCTGTAAAAAAGTGAGTTTGCAGTTGCCGCCACGCAAATTTTGCCTTATTTTTACAAGGTAAAGCGGCGCTTGCCAGCGCAGAAACCCTTGTGGATGTTCAGGGTTAAGACCTTGAAATCGTTCACCCTAATCGCCTGGACCAGGACTTTTGACCTGCGTCAAGATATCCTGAGGCAAGGTCAGTATACTTTGTATTCAGGCCTGTCCTAGTTTCATAGGCTCCCATAAATGTGTGTACACAGTGAGGCAGAATCATGGAGTTAGACGCCGTAAAGAAGCAGCTGTTGGCCGAAAAGGCGGAGCTCGAAGCCCGTTTAGAGCGAACTCACAAACACATCTACCTTAAAGATGAGCCGGTCAGCGCCAATTTCAATGAACAGGTGAAACAGACCGAAAATGATGAGCTGGTCAGGACTCTGGAGGCTGAAGGCCTCGGAGAGATTGTCCAGATTAACACTGCCCTGCGACGGCTCGAAGAGAATGTATACACGCAATGTTCAAAGTGTGCTGGTGCAATTGCCGAAGACAGACTCCGAGCGATCCCCTACACCGATCTGTGTATAGCCTGTGCGACCAAGTCTGCCGAAGCCTAGCCTGACAAGCCGTGAATTGCAATATTGAACCACAGGCGATGGCTTGCCATAATGCGCGCTGGCCAAGACAACGGCCGTAGACAGGGAGCTATTTGCATGAAAACGATTGAGAGAATACTGGTAGTGATTGACGCAGAGGAAGATTATTCCGCCGCGCTTGACGGCCTGCCCATAGAATTAAGGAAAGCATTACGCTTTGCCAAGGACAAAGCCAGCACCGAGATCAAGCTTCTGAGTGTTGGCTATGAAAAATATCTAAGCCATAGTTTTCACAGCCTTGCTTACGATTACATGATGTTGCGTAAGGAATATGTCGATCGTATGGGCGCAGCCGTGCAAGAGATCGTCGCCAAGCTTGAGGCTGAGCATTACCAGGTCAGCTCGGAAGTCGTATGGGCACATCCTCGTTACGAAGTCATCGTCGAAAAGGCCGATGAATTTAATGCGGACCTGGTGGTTCAGCACTGCCGCGCTTATGCCAAGATCGAACACTACGGCCTAAGTAATGATAGCTGGCAACTGGTTCGAAATTGCAACAGGCCGTTGTTGTTGGTAAAAGAAAAGGAATGGAATGAACAGCCGGTGTTGATGGCTGCAGTCGATCCGATGCACACGCACCACAAGCCTTTACGCCTGGACAATTTAATTCTGGACGCGGCATCGACAATGAGCAAGGCGCTTGGTGGTGAGTTTCACATAGTGCATGCCTATGCCGAGGCGGCCCGTCCTTTTGCGGCTGCCGGTCAGATCAAGGAAGCCCATAGCGAAGCATTTACCGAGCTGCTTTCTGATTATAATTTCGAAGAAAAGTATATACATTTAGTCGATGAGACACCTATTTCTGCCTTGCAACATTATGCCGAGAGTCTGCATACAGACGTTATCGTGATGGGAGCGATCTCCCGTTCGAGATTGTCCGAGGCACTGGTTGGCAGCACGGCAGAAAGAGTAATCGACTACATCAAGAACGATATATTAATCCTGACACCGACGGCGAAAGATTAATCTGAGAGGGGTGGCCCTCCGCCATGCGTTAATGTTTCTCGCGGCTTAAATCTCGTGGGTTAAATCGCCAGAGCAGCAAGGGCATCACTGCATTGTTCAGAAGTGCCCAAGGTCAGCTTCGCTGCATGGGATTGCCACAATATTTGCAGTAGTTCGCGTCCATGTCGTGATTGCTGGTCTTGCACCTTGCGCATTCCCGTTCGACGGAGAGTGTTCCGCGACCACGTCTCTGCACTTCCTGCATTAATTCCACACCGATAATACCAGTGGGTACGGCGATGATCGCATAACCGCAAATCATCACCACGCTCGCCACCATCTGCCCCAGGGGTGTCTGCGGAGAGATGTCCCCATATCCCACCGTGGTGATGGTTACAATAGCCCAGTAGATCGATTTGGGAATATTGTCGAAGCCATGTTCCGGGCCTTCGAGGACAAACATCACTGCGCCGAAAATCACCACGAGTGTCATCACCGAGAACAGGAAAATAAAGATCTTCCGACGCGCATTTAACAATGCCGAGAACAGGAGATTGGCTTCTCCCATATAACGAAGTAGTTTGAGAATTCGAAATATTCTAAGGACTCGCAGAATGCGAATGACCACCATATACGCGGCGGCAGGAAACAGGAAGGCAATGTAGGTTGGCAGTATGGAGAACAGATCGATGATGCCATAAAAGCTGAGCATGTAAGCCCGTCGATTGGGAGTACTGAACAGCCGCATTGCGTATTCGATGGTGAATACAACGGTGAAGAACCACTCCAGGCGTGTTAGTTGATTGCCGAAGCGAATATTAATGGAACTGACAGAATCCAGCAGCACGGCGGAGATACTGATGAGAATCATGCAAATCAGACCGATATCGAAAATTTTTCCGGCCTTCGATTCGTAACCGAAAATCACATCATATATTTTCTTTTTTACCCCAGCTGCGGGTTCGAGATCCTTTGTCATATTATTTCATTCCACCGAAACAACGAGGCTCTTGGCTGGAAGCAGCCATGAAGAAACCCGCATAATACTAGCATGGCTTCCACAGGGCGTGAGATTGTCTAATTTTTATGCGGGTTTGATGACCAATATATCGCAGGGACAGCCCTCCAATATTTTCTCGGCGGTGTTCCCAACAATGGCACGTTCAAGAAAATTTCTGGAAAGAGCGCCTATAACCAGTATGTTGGCGTTTACCGATTTGAGGTATTCAATCAGTTTTGGCACCAGTTCGCCCTGACTGAGGTGAACATTTTCTTCAGCAATTTCATGTTCCGACAACAGTTCCTCCAATTTATCCTTGTGTTTTTGGCGAATGGTTTGCATGTAGTCTGCCGACTCGCCGCTCATGGGAAACATGCCGCTGATAAATGGGTAGTATGAATGAAACACCCGGGGGGTCTGCTTCAGCAAACCGGAAACCAACTCGGTGCTTGTTATCAACGCATGGTCGAGACTGAATTGCGCTGCTTTGCTGTGCAGCGGGTCAACCGCGGTCACCACGCTACCGTCTTCGTTCCATGGTTGTGGCTTGATGAGTAACAATGGGGCCGGACACTTCCGTATCAGCCGCCAATCGGTGTTGGTGACTAATGCACGTTCGAGCATGCCGTGATGGTGCGTGCTCTTGACCACCAGGTCGGGTTTGTGCTTCCTGGTCTGTTCGATGATTGCCTCGGCGAGGTGGTGCTGTTCGGAAAATAAAGAACTCACCTGTAGATTGTCGGCCCTAAACTCTTTCTCGAGTTGCGCCAGTAGATTCCTGTAGTGTTCTGCGAATAGTTTGCGCTGAGTCTCAAAAAATTCCCCGTCCACACCCTCGTACATATAGGAATGCTCGGTCAGGATATTGACATTGTTAATATATAGTAACGTTTTAGCGCCGGTTTTCTTTGCTATCAGCTTCACACGATCCACCACGAAATCACGCTCCACCGTAGGATCTACAACCACTAATATGCTGTTAATTGATTTCATAGTTTACTCCATGGGTTTATAGGCACCCGCAGCCATTATCTAAGGGTGGCTTGTGATAATTCAAGTCTGTAGCAGACATTGTTTGCGTATTCGATGATGGTGCCTTGATCTATATCAACGAGCAGGAGTGGGCTGAGGATTCCTAGCTGGCGCCTTTGATCATGTTGCGGGCAATTATGATTTGTTGAATCTGGCTGGTGCCTTCGTAGAGGCGAAACAATCTCACATCTCGATAGAAACGCTCCACCGCATACTCGGCCATGTAACCGGCGCCGCCATGTATCTGCACCGCTCTGTCTGCCACTCTGCCCACCATCTCGGTGGCAAACAGTTTGCAGGCGGATGACTCGGTGCTGATGTTGTCACCGTTGTCGCGCTTGCGTGCGGTTTCCAGTGTCATACATTTGGCGGCATAAGTTTCGGTCTGGGAGTCGGCGAGCATGGCTTGAATCAGTTGCTGCTCGGCGATGGGTTTGCCGAATTGTTTGCGCGCGATGGCATAGTCCAGGGCATCGGCTATGAGTCTTTCTGCGACGCCGACGCTGACACCGGAGATGTGCAGGCGCCCCCGGTCCAAGACCTTCATGGCGGTGATAAAGCCCTCGCCTTCTTCCCCGATGATGTTCTCGGCGGGCACCGCACAGTCTTCGAATATCACGTCGCAGGTCAGTGAACCCGATTGCCCCATCTTCTTGTCGATGGCACCCAGTGAAATTCCAGGAGTGCCTTTCTCGACAATGAAAGAAGAGATGCCTCTGGCGCCCTTGATGTCAGGATTGGTCCTGGCCATGACATTAAAAGTATCGGCGACGGGGGCATTGGTAATATAACGCTTGGTGCCATTGAGAATGTAAAAATCACCCTCGCGTCTGGCGGTGGTTTTCAGCGCCGCCGCATCTGAACCGGCCTCGGGTTCGGTGAGACAGAAACAGCTGATCCACTCACCGCTGGCGTATTTTGGCAGGTATTTCTGCTTCTGTGCGGTGGTGCCGCTGAACACAATCGCAGCAGAACCGATGCCGTTGTTGGTGCCCAGGATGGAGCGAAAAGCCGGGGAGGTTCGACCCAGTTCGATCGCCACCAGGATTTCTTCTTCCATGGTGAGTCCGAGCCCGCCGTATTCTTCGGGGATGGTCAGCCCGAACAAGCCCAGATCCTTCATCTCCTGCAGTATGTCTGCCGGTAGCCTGGCTTCTTCCGCCAATTGGTTTTCTGCCGGCACCAGACGCTCGCGCACGAAGCGTGCGACTACATCGATGAGTTGGTTCAGTGTTTCCTGATCTCGTATCATTCTCCGCCCCTTGAATTTAGCGCTTAAGCAAGGGGACCTCTGATCAATTCAATGACCACTCTGGCACGCAGCCGATCCCGCTATCAAGGCGCACTTTCGCAGGCAGGTGTCGACCTGTCAAGGCAGTGCAACGATGAGAGCGGCTATTGAATTGATCAGAGGTTGCCTGCATAGGGGAGATTTTTATGCGACCGGACACAGCGTATTTGTTGGCTTTGCGCTACATACCACCGCTGAAAAGCCTATGCTAGAATGGCCGGCCCACAGCGCTTTCCAGAGCCCGGGGGCGAGGTGGTCATGGCGTCGGTTTAAAGGGGAATATCGACGCTGCGATGACCGTAAGAGACGCAGTTTCGTCCTCTGCGACCCCGGTCAGTTTGTTTTATTTACCCATCCCCGAATTGTTCGCGTAGTGAGAGTCAGCCATGTCCGATCAAAAAATGTCTGCAGCCTTTATTTACGACGGCGGCCGATCTGCTTTCGGTCGCCATGGGGGCGCCTTGTCACCCGTTCGTCCGGATGACCTCCTCGCTCACGTTATTAAAACCGTGGTGGAGCGCAACCCGTTTGCTGCCACAGCTTACGAAGATGTCATCATCGGCAATACCAATGGTGCCGGTGAAGACTGCCGTAACGTGGCGCGCTTTGCCGGCTTGCTCGCCGGGATGGATACGGCGGTTGGTGGTCTCACCGTGAATCGTCTGTGCGGTTCGGGTCTCGCGGCGACTCTCGATGCGGCCCGGGCAGTGAAAGTCGGTGAGGGTGAGTTGTTTGTCAGCGGCGGAGTCGAGTCCATGAGCCGCGCCCCGATTATCCTGTCCAAGGCACAGTCGGCCTACGACAGGGGACAGCAAATAGCAGACAGTACGCTTGGCGCCCGCTTCACGAATCCGGCCTTTGCATCGGCCTATGGCAACGATGCGATGCCCGAGACTGCAGACAATATTGCCAGCGATATCGGGATTACCCGGGAGCAGAGCGACAGCTTCGCCGCCGCCTCCCAGGCCAGATATGAAGCAGCGCGGGCGGATGGTTTCTACCAGGATGAGATAATTCCCATCGAGGTGCCACAGGGACGCAAGCAGCCAGCGCTTAATGTCGATGCCGATGAACATCCGCGCCCCGCTTCCAACATGGCAGCATTGAGCGGCTTGCGCACGCTGTTCGACGGCGGCGTGGTCACGGCAGGCAATGCCTCCGGCGTTAACGACGGTGCCGCCGCACTGATCATTGGCAACGCGGCTAGCGGCGAGAAGGCTGGACTCAAGCCCAGGGCTCGAATTATCGCCGGTGCCATAGCCGGGGTCGAACCCCGGGTGATGGGTTTCGGCCCGGTATTTGCGATTCGAAAGGCGCTGACTCGCGCCGGTCTTGAGTTAGGGGAGATGGATATCATCGAGATTAATGAAGCCTTCGCGCCCCAGGTTTTAGGCTGTCTGAAGATGCTGGAGGTGGACTTCGCTGATTCCCGGGTTAACCCCAATGGCGGCGCCATTGCCATCGGTCATCCCCTGGGAGCATCGGGGGCCAGACTCGCCATCACCGCGATGCGGCAACTGGAAAGAAGTAAAGAACGCTATGCGGTGATCAGCCTCTGTATCGGCATCGGTCAGGGTATCGCTGCGGTGCTGGAACGAGTTGAGTAATGGGCTCAGACCCTGAGATATCCCCACAAAATATTTAGAGAATTCAACGAATTAAACTAATATTCGCTGGTTTCTTTGATTTTATTGCGGAAATAGTGGAGCTAGCAGCTGGAATTAACACTGAATTTGACAGGGGATTGGGAAGGGGTATTGTTTTGTAGTGACTAGCGCCCAGGGATGGAGCGCGGGACGGGCCAGGGATGGCCCACCGGAACGGAAAAATAATGCCCCTTGCCGAGCCCCGCTACACGCATC
>JADFIJ010000120.1 GCA_022566775.1 Pseudomonadota bacterium
CGGGTATTCACCAATACCATCAGTCTCAGAACCAGGGTATTGGGGGTCTAATGCGCTCGCCGGCACCAGATTTAGATGGGGATCACGGAATTGGGCGAACTTTTCAGTACAGTAATACTATGCAGAAGATGAGACGGACTCCAAAGCTGGCCAGTCGCTGCAGGCAGAAAGGCGCGGTGCTGATATTCTGCCTGGTGTTTCTGGCGATACTGTCTATGCTGGGGGTTTCCGGCATGGAATCCACCATTTTAGAGGAGCGCATGGCGGGAAATATGCAGGATTACACCCTGGCCTTCCAGGCTGCCGAATCGGCCCTGAAAAACGCCGAAGCCTGGTTGGTGGTACAGGGCACACTGCCTACCACCAGCACCGATGGCAGCACCACGGTGTGGGCAGAAAACTCCATGGATCCAGCTGCTAACGACGGCGCTTATTGGTGGGATCATGTAGATATCGATGCCACCTGGTGGACCACAAACGGCGATGCCTTGTCCAATGTTGCCTCGGTGAATACGCAACCGGTGTATGTTATTGAGGAATATCGTGTTGTCGGCACGGGACAATCCATAGCCATCGGAGGCGGTGAAGTCACGTTACCGCGCACCTTTCATCGCATCACCGCACGGGCGGTAGGGGTGAATGCCACCACCGAGGTGAAATTACAATCGACCTTCGTGCGGACCTACGACTAGATTCCCTCGTGACCCACACCCTGTACGCTTCAGATCACCCAGAGACCGTATGCCATTATTCAGAGGTACCTTAATCAGTTGATCAGAAATGACTAGGATGTACTATAATAAAGCGGTGATATACAAGTCCTGGTTGGATCATGATCGCTATGATCAGGATAAGCTGTCGAGCTCAAATTGCCGGCACTCCGTGGCGCTGGATTCCTTCATGTTTTCTACACATCAAACCGGTTTTACCCTGATTGAACTTCTCATCGTCGTCGCTATTATTGGCGTGTTATCGGCTATCGCTATACCTGCCTATCAAAATAGTGTGATGCGCTCGGGCAGAGCCGAGGCCAAGTCTGAGCTACTACAGGTAGCATCCGATGAGGAAAGATTCTACTCTTCCAATAATAGTTACAGCACAGATGCAACTCCACTCATTACCACCGATGGCACCGTGCGCACCACCCAGAACGCGTTATTTACCATTGCTGTCGCCGCTTGTGGCGGTGGCAGCATAGCGACGTGTTTTATTGCCACAGCAACTGCCCAGAACCAACAGTTGGCCGACGATTGTGACACTCTCACCATCACCAACACCGGGGTACGGGGTGCTACGGGCACCGGGACCGCGAGCACCGAAGAATGCTGGCAGCGCTAGTTACAGCTAATTGGCCGCCCCCGACTATCCTCCCTGATTCCATCTCCGTCGCTATCTATTGCGAAGCGAATTCTGGCAGTTCGATTGATTATGAGCTGACGGGCGAGGCTGGCATCGCCGTTGTTGGGACAGTAGGTGAAATTTCCATTCTGATAGCGGGTGAAGCCCTGATTGGTAATTTGTAAATATTGTCGATTTTGAAACGCGCGCCACTTTAGCGAGCCGTTGATGCCGGGGAAGGTGATGAACTGTTGCAAGACATCATCCTGGTTTATTTTTCGATCTCCGTTGCGATCACTGAACACGATAATCCCATCGCGCCACTCACCGCCGCATTCGACGCCGCTGTCCGAGCGGCACAAGGTAACGAGCTTGCCGGTTCTAATGGCTGACATTCTTGCCAGCTGGATGGCTTTTGACACCTTTCTGATAACGGTATCGGCTTGCCTCTGCGCGTACATGGTCTGGAAATTTGGCAGTGACAGCCCAAGGAGGATGGACAGTATAGATAACACGAGCAAGAGTTCTACCAGGGTAAACCCGTCGCCGCTATGCCGGGTCGTGCCCAAGCCCTTGCTGAGTACGAAGCGAGTGGCTTTCCCCGAGACCATGGCTGATTTCGAGCTCCCGACTGATTTCGAGCTCACGGCTGTCTCCGAGTTCACGGCCGTCTTCGAGTTCATGACTGTCTTTGAGTTCAGGACTGTCCTTGAGTTCATGACTGTACACCTCCGTGTGATAATGGTCATTTACTGCTCTCAGTGTAGATCAAATTATGGGATCTGCAGCAGAAAAGGGATTCATGAGTGACTATCTAATAATCGGAGGCGGAATTAATGGGCTCTTGTTGACCCGGGAGCTCGCCACCGCAGGTGCGGATGTCGTTCTGATCGATAAGGGCGAGTTTGGCCGGGAGGCCTCCTGGGCGGGTGGTGGCATCGTATCGCCACTCTATCCCTGGCGATATAAGCCAGCGATTACTGCATTGGCCAGTTGGGCGCAGGCTTTTTACCCGCAATTGGCAGCAGCGCTTATCGAAGAAAGCGGCATCGATCCTGAACTACAGGTCTCGGGTTTGTTAATGCTGGCAGCGGAAGAAGCCGAAGCCGCGTTACGATGGGCTGTTCTCAACAAGCGTAATATGGAGAAAGTCGATGCGAGCTATCTCTATAGAAAGGAAAGCGGGTTGGCGCCCCGGTTCGAGTCGGCGCTGTGGATGCCGGATGTGGCTAATGTCAGGAATCCAAGACTGATCAAGGCCCTGGTTCACAGTTTGGACAAGCAGGCCAACGTTAGCCTGAAATCACACACCGAGCTTATCGGTTTTTGTTGTCGGGAGAATCTGATCATTGGATCGAAGCTTCGATCCGGACATCAGGAAACACAGTTGAGGGCTGATAAAGTGGTGATCTGTGCTGGCGCATGGAGCGCTGAAGTACTGCGGGAACTCAGTGTCCCTCTCAAGATTGAGCCGGTAAAAGGTCAAATGTTGTTATTTAAATTCGAACAGCAGCCAATTACGTCAATCCTGCTGCATGCAGGACGTTACCTGATTCCTCGAAGAGATGGCCATATGTTGATCGGAAGCACCTTGGAGTACCGCGGTTTCGATAAATCGCCCACGGCTGCAGCGAAACAAAGTCTATTGAACTCAGCCTACGAAATTTTGCCGATGTTGAGACAGCATGAACCAGTGGCGCAATGGAGCGGCTTACGACCGGCTGCGCCGGAGGGGATTCCCTTTATCGGTAAGCTGGAGGGTTTCGAGAACTTGTATGTCAACGCCGGCCAGTTCAGAAATGGCCTGGTGTTGGCGCCGGCATCGGCCAGACTGCTCGCCGATGAACTGCTGGGCCGTACCCCAATCCTCGACCCACGCCCCTATCAACCAGGTGCGCTAGCGACGGAGACCTTATCGGTCTAATCCAGACCCAGTTTTTTCAGTCGATAACGCAGGGAACGGAATGACATGCCGAGTTTTTTTGCCGCAGCAGTCTTGTTCCACCTGGTTTCTTCGAGTGCTTTTTCGATCGCTTCAATCTCAATCGATTCCAGGTGTTTTTCCAATGAAAAGTCACTCGGGATATCGTTGCTGCTGGATTCAGGCAAAATATCATTTATCTGAGCACCGCTGTCACCAATCGCCTGTTGATGAATTTCTTCGACTGTTTTGGCGGCCTGTGGGGTATTCATAAATTCGAGATTGGCAGCACGAATTATCTTGTCCTCGCAGAGTGTCGCCGCTCTTTGCAGGATATTTTCCAACTCCCGGACGTTGCCTGGAAAGCTATATTGGCGCAAAGAGGCCACGGCTTCGTCGTCAATTTCGCAAACTGTCGTTGTATCTTCTTTTGCTATCTTGTTCAGAATAGTCAGGGTTAATTCCTGCAGATCCTCCTGCCTTTCGCGAAGGCTGGGTACTGCCAATTCGATAACGTTGATTCTGAAAAACAGATCTTGTCGCATATTGCCAAGCTCTACTTCCCTGGCAAGGTTTTTATGGGTAGCACTCAAGAGTCTGACATCGACCGCTTCCTCTTTTTGAGAGCCAACCGGTCGCACGGCTTTTTCCTGAATTACTCGCAGTAGTTTGACCTGCATTTGCAGGGGCAAGTCAGCTATTTCATCCAGAAACAGAGTGCCCCCATGGGCTGCCTGAAACAGGCCTTGCTTATCCTTGTCGGCACCGGTAAAGCTTCCTTTCAAGTGGCCGAACAGTTCACTCTCCACCAGGTTTTGTGGAATGGCGCCGCAGTTGATAGCCACAAACGGCGCATCGCTCCGAGCACTTTGCTGGTGAATGGCTCTCGCCGCCAGCTCTTTTCCGCAACCGGATTCACCACTGATATAGATGGGAGCCTGACTGCGGGCAAGTTTGTTAATCTGTTCGCGCAACTGCCTTATTGCTGCCGACTGGCCGGTAATCGACGTGCCCGATTGAACGGTGTTCGCTGCATCTGTCGATCCCTGAAGTGGTTTCTTATGGGCCAGGCGTAACGCCGAATTGATTAGATCTCTCAGTTTCTGCAGATCTACCGGCTTTGACACGAAGTCGAAGGCACCGGCTTTAAGTGCCTTGATTGCAGTTTCGGTGCTGCCGTGAGCGGTGATCATGGCCACTGGCATCTGCTTATATTCGGCCTGAATGTATTTCACAAGTTCGATACCATCGCCATCAGGTAAGCGCATGTCGGTGAGACACAAACTGAATTTCTCGGTCGAGAGCAGGCGTCGAGCAGATGTCAGATCCGCTGCGCTCTCTGTTGCCAGTGACATTCGGCCGAGGGTGATTTCCAATAGTTCTCGAATATCGGGTTCATCATCTACGATCAGGACTTTTTCTGTCATCATTATTTCACAAAATATGGAAACAAGCTGATACGGAGATCAGGCCACAATTCGTTCGGGATTGCTGAAGTAGATGCTGAAGCAGCTCTTGTCTTCGTCAATCCTGTTATAAACCAATTGCGATTGATTAGCTTCGCACAGTTCTTTGGAGATATAAAGTCCCAGACCGGTGCCGGTTGACTCGGTGGTGTGAAATGGCTCAAACAGAGTCGCTTCCGCGTCTTCGTTTATGCCTGGACCGTCATCGATTATATGGAGAAAAGGCTGTATGTCGCCGTCCCGATCTTCAATCCCAGCTCGTAATGTCAGGGTGAATCTGCCGGTCGCTTTTTCGCTATATCTAAGTCCGTTGTCAAAGAGATTGTTGAGCACCTGCTCTAGCTGTCCGGTAATCACATTAATTTCGGTATCGGGGGGGGACACCTCCAGAGTGATTTCGTCACAATCCTCATGGATCTCTCTGTAATTGCCAATAAATTTTTCGAGCCAGTCCTTGAGAACGATTTTTTGGGCAGACGTATCATCATGTCGTGAAGCATCCAGCACGTCTTCGATTATCATATTCACGCGATTGCAATGGCCGAGAATAATTTCAATCATTCTCTGGTCATCTTCGGCGATAGTTTTGGATTCCTGCAACAGTTGACTGGCATGACTGATGGCGCCCAGTGGATTGCGAATTTCATGGGCAATACTGGCTGTTAGCCGACCCAGGGAAGCCAGTTTCATTTGCCTTACGCGCTGAACTATTTGTCGATTATCCTCAAGGAAGATAAGCACGTCGGACTCAGCATCCGGCCTTAGAAAGGCAAAATTCAGTTGCAGCTGCTTGTTGGATTCCGGGATAGAAATGGGCTGGGGTTGACGTTTGGGATTAATCTTCCACAGCTTGAGTTGCTGTTGCAGCACCTCGGGTAAAGTGTATTCATATTTCTCGCCAGGGTCAGCCAGGGCCAATAGGGGCGCGAGTGTTGATTTGGCGGCGCTGTTCATAGTGACAATTTCCCTCGCCCGATTCACCACGACTATTCCTGTTCGCATTCTCTGAATGATCTCGTTGTTTAGCTTTTCGAGATCTACAATGTCCATGGCCTGCTTGTCTGTTAGCAAGGCGGCTTTGTATATTCGGTCGGTTAGGGTTTGAATATACAAGGCGGAGGCAAATAGAATAATCCCCAGTATTCCGGTTTGGATAAACTGATTAGGGGGGTCTTCCAGAATAAGTGCAAGATACAATTCGACATAAATTATGGACAGAGCCGCGACCGCGGCGAGAAAAATACTGATACGGCCGCGAATCAGTATGCTGCCAGCGGCCACGGTGACAATCAGCAACAATCCCAGGCCACTGGTGATGCCGCCGCAACTATAAATAATCAGGGATACCAGGAGAATATCGGCAATTAGGGTGCCGCTTAGCCAGTGTTCATTCTGCAGGAGTTTGCGACCGGTGGGTGCCAGGAAAGTAATGACGACGCCAAAAATTGCCCAGGCAGCGCACACCTGAACAAACAAGGTGGGATCGAGCGCGCCTAACACGGTCGTGTTGCGACTACTGATGAAGGTGATCAGCAAGATCAGGGGCAACAGGATGCGGTAGATATTATAGACTACCGCTACAATATAAATCTGACTGGTATATCGCGCCGTTGTTTCAGCCATGGTTCTCGCTAGAATATTTTAAAATCACAAATTCGGTTTGGGAAGCCTGCCCGAGCCAGGGTCACTTCATAGTAGCAATGTTGCGACCACCCGATCAGAGGTCTCTCAGTACAATATATCGTACAATACCCGGCGGGATACAGGATTACCAATAGAGGATTTTTCGGGCGGAATTCCCCATCAGGGGGTCCGAGTTCGAGCTTGGGGTTCACCACTCCTGATTCAGGGCCAAGAATAGCAGCAAAGAGGAGAATATGGCGCGGCAATTAAGAGTAGTCATGGCGCAGCTTAACTTGATGGTTGGAGACATCGAGGGCAATACTTCGCTGGTACTGAAGAACGCAGAGCGCGCTATTTCCGAGTTTGACGCGGACGTGATCGTTTTTCCGGAATTGACCCTCACCGCATACCCTCCCGAAGATCTGCTGTTGCGTCCCAGTCTGAAACTCCGCATCGATCGCGCCATCGACGCCATCCTGCAGGCAGATCTCCCTATTCACATTGTGCTTGGGTTTCCCGAATCAATCGATGGAAAGTTATTCAATGCCTTGACCGTGCTCGAAGGGGATAGCCGACTGGCTACTTATCACAAGCAATGCTTGCCAAATTACCAGGTTTTTGATGAGCGTCGTTATTTTCACGCCGGTGATAAACCATGCGTATTACAAATTGCCGGCATCAGACTGGGTTTTACTATCTGTGAAGATATGTGGGAACAAGATCCATTCCAACAGGCGCGTGACGCGGGTGCAGATCTAATGATCAATATCAATGCATCCCCTTACCACATTCACAAGCTAGAACAGCGCCAGGCATTATTAAAACAGAGAAGTATCGAAGGAGGATTCCCGATCATCTATGTCAACCTCGTAGGGGGGCAAGACGAACTTGTATTCGATGGGGCTTCGATGGCGATGAGTGCGAGTGGGGAATGCCATTACCTGGCGCCGAATTTCGAAGCAGGCCTCCATCTTGTTAACGTCGATATATTAAATTCGGATTCGCAGGAATTTGCAGCTAAACGCTGTGAAATTCCTCGGCAAAGCCTGGCCGCCCAACAATCGTCGATAGCAAGTGTTTATCAGGCCCTGGTGTTGGGTGTTAGGGATTATGTAAACAAAAATAAATTTGTCGGTACGGTACTGGGTTTATCCGGCGGCATCGATTCCGCCCTGACTTTGGCAATTGCCGTAGATGCTTTGGGCAGGGACCGGGTGCAGGCAGTCATGATGCCCTTCGAGTACACCTCGAAATTGAGCCTCGATTCGGCGGCAGAGCAGGCGCAAAGTCTCGGTGTCGAATATCAAGTTATACCCATCTCCCTCATCTATGCAGCATTCATCGAGGCGCTTAAGCTTGAGTTTGCAGGATTGCCAGTCGACGTCAGTGAACAGAATATTCAGGCGAGATGCCGTGGTGTGATCCTGATGGCTATCTCAAATAAAAAGCAGCTCATGGTTCTCACAACCGGTAATAAGAGTGAGTGTGCCGTGGGTTATTCCACATTATATGGGGATATGGCGGGAGGTTTCGACGTTCTAAAAGATGTTTCCAAGACCCTGGTATATCAATTGGCGACCTACCGAAACACAGAATATGGCAGCCAGGGCGAAGCAGTGATTCCTCAGCAGGTCATCGATCGCCCACCATCCGCCGAATTGGCGCCGGATCAGTTTGATCAGGACAGTTTGCCGCCCTATGACGATTTGGATCGAATCCTGGAGCTCTATATCGAGAACGACTACAGTGCCGATGCTATTGTCGCAGAAGGGTATGCAGAAGAAGTTGTGATGAAGGTTTTGCGCCTGGTTGACCTCAATGAATACAAGCGACGCCAGAGTCCTGTCGGCGTCAGGTTAACGCCGCGCGGCTTCGGTCGCGATCGGCGCTATCCAATCACCAATGCCTGGCCCCTGGGCGAGTAAACCTCGCAGGAATCCGGAAGTCTAATTATTTCGCTGAATGGTACGCCGCGACGGGGAAGGAGGGGCCGGCCGCACCAGGGGATTACTGTCGCGCCTTTGGCTGGCAGAGCGCCTCTCAAATTGTTCTCGAAGTCGCCGACGTTGGTCTGTGGGCAGGCTTCGATATCGGCGTTGAATCGATCGTAATTGACGCTGCTGATCCCGGCTCAGACTGTTAAAGCGCTGAAAACGACGGGTTACTGTTTGCCGTTGTCGCGGCGACAGATTTTGAAATCTTCTCTGCTGATCCTGAGCCTCGGTTCTCTGTTGTGGATTCATCTGCTGCCACCGCGTGGCCCCTCGACGCAGTCGTTGCTGTCTCTCGATAGAGATAGAATCCCACTGTGATTCCAACTGCTGTAAAAATTGTCTTTCTTCGTAAGACAAATCGGTCCAGGAAATTTTGTCCTGGCCATAGGCGAGGGCGCCAAACGAGAGCAGTAAAAGCATCAAACCACTTGTAATAATCCGTCTAATCATCGATGGTTTCGCTGTTGTTGATTAGCATTACGATTATCATTCGAATTCTCATTTTGTTCCGCGCGTATCGCGGCTTCGAGCAATACTTCAAATTCTTCTGCCATCAAGATCCCTGGGGAGACCCATTCACCATCATCGGTTTCAAACTGGCCGAGAAATTCAAGAAACTCAAGATCGGGCAAGTTTGCTGCCGTCGACGTGCCGGTCTCATTCTCCGCACCCTGTGCTGTTGAAATCAATCCCAGCAGGCATATTGTAGCCAGCTTTTCCGCCACCTTGAAATCCACGACCCTGGTACCGGGTTGCGCAGTGGCCACGTTAATTGGACAATTCAGTTTCAGCCAGCCACAAATAAAACTCCAGATTCTCATATAACTCTAACTCGTCAGCTGATGCGATCAAACTAATTTCTTCTTCAAATGAAAGTGAGCCAGGCGGTTTCAATGCAACATAAAACAGAGACACCGCTGTCACCATAACGCAAGCTGTAGCCATCAATCTGGCGGGCATTGGCATTTTGAAGGAATCGAGGAGAACGCCCAATTGTCGCAGCAGGGCTGCCACCGGTGAATGCAGTGATTTTTCGCGGGACAGTTCGAGTTTCGCTATCGCCCGTCGTCGTATGTCATCGAGACGGGCTTCAATTTCTGCAGGCACACTCGCGCTATGCTCCAGGTTTGTTCGTATCGTTTGAACCAGTTTGTCAGTGGCGCGCAGTTCAGCGAGATCCACGACCACTTTTCCCGTGGGATTTAGCGCCTGCTCACGCATAGAGTCCAGCTGCAGCGCGATATTCGCATCGAGCTGGGCAATACTCTTATCCAGATGCAGGCGGATGGCACTCAAAAACTCATTTTCAGTCATTCTGTTCATGGCCAGTGTTCGCCCAGTTGCTCTCGCAATGAATGAATTGCGCGAGAATAGTGTGTCTTGACGCTGCCTTCGGCGCATTCCATGGCAGTCGCTGTCTGTCTGACGTCCAGGCCTTCCCAGGCCCTCAGTAAGAATGCCTGTTGTTGCCGTGGAGGCAAAATATTCAATGCTTCCTGCAACTTGTCCATGCTCTCGCCGATTTCGGTTTCCGACTCGGGAGTCTGGTTCCTTGGGTCCGGGGCAGTCTGTATTCGATCTTCGAACTCATCATCCCGTGGCGATAACCAGATCCGGTAGCGATTCCTGACCTTGTTGCGACGATGTAAGTCATTGATGCGGCTATTCAAAATTCGATAGAACAGGGGCGTCCATTCGTTTTCCGGGCGATCTGCATACTTTTCTACCAGTTTGAACATGGCATCCTGCACCAGGTCCAGCGCATCTTCCGTATTTCCCATCGCTATCTGCGCGATGCGGAAAGCACGGGACTGCACAGCCTGGAGAAACTTGTCCATGGGTGCCGAGTCGTTCACAGTAGAGTCCCCGATAGCACCGCCACCTTCGAGACAATGACCGTGATCAGTTGGTTTTATTAGCGCTTGTAACAGTTATCGGCTACCGGGACCGCGAAATTACTCCTGCACTGAATGTTTAAACGCACCAGCGGGATTATGGTTGACAGCCTGCTAGACGTGAGGAAGTGCGGCGAGTCCACCGGCGCCACAGCGGATTTGGTCGGACAACTATTCTAGTCGAAAATGCCCAGGGTCAGTATGCTGAGCCAGGATCGCCCTTGCGGGGCCTGGAGTTGGGCGTCGATTATTTGCTGGCTGCCTGAGGTGGCCGGTCGGGTAGTGGGGGCCAGTGGAGGATCGACTCTATTGTCGCCTATGAGGCCAAAGGTCACGGTATAAAGCAGAGAAGGGTCGGTTATCTCGGTTCGAATAATGAAATTGCCGCTATCATCCAGGGCTTCGTGTTGCGGGTAATTCTCTCGCAGCAGCGCCAGAGATGTGTCGGCCAGATCGTCCAGACCCAATCGCAAATATCCTTCAATCATAATGGCGACACCGTCGGCAACCGCTGGTGTGCCCTGGAAATTTTCTACCACATATTGACCTCGACGTAGGGCCGCGATATAGGCACTGCGCTCCAGGTAATAATTTGCTACATGGATCTCATAGGCAGCAAGATTGTTGCGCAGGAATATCATTCTTGCCCTGGCATCGGCGGCGTAGGGGCTGTCGGGATAGAGCGCGAGTAATTGGGAAAAATCACTGAAAGACTCTCTTGAACGCCCCGGATCGCGTTTGGTGGGATCGATGGGGAGAAAGCGATTGAGCAGCCCCTTGTTATCTGAAAACGACGAAAGGCCTTTCATATAATAGGCGTAGTCAACATTCTCATTTTCGGGATGTA
>JADFIJ010000280.1 GCA_022566775.1 Pseudomonadota bacterium
GCTATTTACCGCTCCCGCCGCCTGTCCCGCTCCATGCTTTATATCGCGGGCATGCTGCAAACGGTCCCATCAATCGCCCTGCTGGCGCTGATGATACCGCTGTTTGGCATCGGTCAGACGCCGGCGATTATTGCCCTGTTCATGTATTCCCTGTTGCCGATTCTGAGAAGCACCATCACTGCCCTGTTGACTATCGATCCGGTGCTGAAGCGGGTAGCCGAAGCGCTGGGCATGACCCGCAGCCAGCAGCTCGTGCATGTGCTGCTGCCCCTGGCATTGCCGAATGTGCTAACCGGCGTGAAGACGGCGGCGATCATCTCTATCGGCACTGCGACCCTGGCGGCGTTCATCGGTGCGGGTGGCCTGGGAGAGCCTATTGTTACCGGATTGGCTTTGAACGATACCAGCTTGATATTACAGGGGGCGATACCAGCCGCTGGTTTGGCCATCCTCACCGAATTGCTGTTCGATGTGCTGGAGCGATCCTTGGTTAAACCCCATATGCTGGTGGGACAATTGCCGACTTGAATCGGTAGTCCAGAGGTGCCCTAGCTACCGCGTGCGCGCATGGCGATGGACAGGAATGCCGAGTTGGTGCAGCTATGGGCGTAGTTCTTCTTCCCAAATGCAGCACTGACATTTACATCGGCTGTGCTCGATATGGGCAGGACCGGCCAGGTAGCGTCGCTTGTTGTATTGAAAAACCCGGTAGCGTCTATAGAAAATGCTAAGCGCCAGAAATGTGGCTATTAGCAACGCGGGTACGGTGGTTGTGAAAGATAGAATCAGTTGCCAGCTCATCCTCGGATCCTCCTCACTACTTGCTACGACCAACTTTGGAATTTCTTTAGTCAGCGAAGAGCTCGAGCACTGCGGTGGCTTGGAGTTGGTTTTCAAGCAAGGTTCGATCACTCTCAGCCAATCTGGTGAATTCCTGCCGGATCCATCGCAGGCATTTGGCTTGATAGCGGAAGGGGCTCTGTCGCCAGGGTCTGCCTTCTAATTCCATTGTCATCTCTTGCTCGCCATTTGCCACCGCATCCCCATTGGCAAGCAGATAGGGAACGTAGATACGTCCCACTTCCTGTAGCAGTGCGATCAGAGTCTGGGGCAGACTTTCCGGCTTGATCCAGTCGTCTTTCAGTGTTTCATAACCAGAGAGGTCTTCCATCGACTCGGTCCAGGCATAGATACGGGGTGCTTGCCTGATCACCTTCTGCTGCGGAGTTGGGTCGAACAGTGCCAGGCAGGTGAGTTGACCATAGATTGCGAAATCACAGGCTGCGGGTCGCTTTCCGAGCAAGAAAGGGAACTGCTGCAGATGCTCGTCCAATAGATTTAACAAGCGGTCAAAACTATGTTCGATAGTCTCCCGCGTGAGCTCACTGGAACCAACATAGCGCAATCGGGATATCTGTAATTCTGATATCTGCCTGGATTTTTGGGCAATCTGCGCCTCATCGGCAGTGGTATTATTCCACCTCGGTAGCATCTGCCCGGCCTTGTCGATGTCTTCAGCATAGCTCCAGCGATAATGGAACATGGCCTTGGTCAGCCATTCATCGGCATAGTCTTCCAACAGGTAGTCGATGAATGCCAACGCCGGGTATGCCGGGATCACCGACCTGCCGGTGTAGCGAACCTCGAATTCGCGAATCAGTGGGGTGGTATCACAGACCGCCTGCTCGGTGCCGGTTTCATCCCTGAGGTAGAAGGTTGGCAGTAACGCCACCGTTGGCTGTGGTCGTGGTCTGTATCGATCGTTATCCGCCGCCAGCAAATGACGACTGCCGGGCAGCAGCCGATAGGGGATGCGACGATATCTGAGCAGCGCCAGCATCTTGCGGGTGTAGGGTGATCCCGGGACACCCATCAATTCCAGTGCTGTATCAGACTCTGTCAATGTTTTACCGCCCTTAAGGGGATGCCTGCAACTGAGCAACTAAGTATTTTTGTCTCTCATCACTATGGTCAAATTCTAAAATGTCGCAATCGCATTAAGTGGTGATCCAGTGCCAGTCGGCACTTTTAGCGGTGCCGCCGTCAGCAGAAATTCCCAGCGTTCGAGTTCGGCGGCTTTCTGCGCCACCGCTTCCAGATTCATGGCATCCAGTATCGGCATGCCCAGTGCGACCAGCACCAATATGTGTACCGGTGATCCTTCACCCTCCATGCCCGATGGAGAAACATCCAAGCCTGCATCGGTGCCGACGATGGCTACATCTCGCTGTTTCAACCATGCCACGGCAGAAGCGTGAAAACCAGCAAAGCCTTGCCCCGGATCCCAGGCGCCCAATGCTTCCCGGCGTGCCCAACGACCGGTTCTGAGCAACACGGCGTCACCCGAACCGACCCGGATGCCAATCTGCTGTTCCCAGGCCTCCAGATCTTCGGCAAACACCGGCGTACCGGGCTCCAGCCATTTCTCGCCCTTAAGCCGCGGGATATCCATCAGCACGGCGCGAGTAAAGATCCCGTCAGCCATGGTTATTACCGATCCTGTGCCACAGCCATCGGACGTAATCGTGGAAACAGAATTGTCATTGTAGTATTTGCCCTTGTAACCATGGTGGCAGAGGGAATCGATATGGGAGTGCCCTAAGCCATGGAACACCACCGACAGGCGATCGACCGCCCAGGGATTGGTGTCATTGGGAGTTACCACCATCTCATGTTCAAATGCACTGGGGCTGTCGATTTGTGGCGTAGTTAACAGGGTTTGAGCCATGGAAACAGAGACTCCCAGCTTTACCAGTCCCGCCGCCTGTATACGTTTCTCCGCGGTAATGAGATTTAATGTGCCCAATTGATCATCTGCCCCCCAACGGCCCCAGTTGGATAAATCGACCATCATCCGTTCGAGGTCGGCAACAGTG
>JADFIJ010000281.1 GCA_022566775.1 Pseudomonadota bacterium
TAGCGCTTTCATTTTTTCAGGTTGAGCGAGGACTGTCTGAGCGGAGCGAGTTCCGCAGCGCTGAAAAAATGGAAGCGCGAATGGTCGCAAGGAAAGTAGGGTAGAGGAGCTTCGCCGGGAAAGTTTCCTGCGATTAGCCTGGCACATCTGGCGGTACGAATTATTGCTGGCCAATCAGGTGCCGAACGTGCGCAAGGGGACTAGGCAACTCAAATTCGCGGATAAGCGACACATAGGTTCGGTCAAGCCCGACAAGATGTACAGGTCCTTTTTGCAATCCTTTTGAGTTCACTCGATATTTTGTAAGGATTTATCGCTCAATTATCCGTCTCAGGATTGAGTAAACTTTCACGGGAAAACAGAGTATATTTACGGATTATTCGCCGCCCCCCAATTGATCTATTTGCATGCCTAAGGATTCATCAAGTAAGACGCTTTCTGCGCCCTTCGCACACCTGCGTTTACACTCCGAATACTCCATCAGCGATGGCCTGGTCACGATTAAACCGCTGCTGCAGCGTCTGCATAAGATGCAGATGCCCGCCGTAGCGATCACCGATCTGTCGAACATGTTTGCCCTTATTAAGTTTTATAGCGGCGCCAGCAAGGCCGGTTTGAAGCCCATTTGTGGCTGCGATATTCAGGTCGTCGATGCGGATCACGATGTAGTGACGCCCCTGGTGCTGCTGATAAAAGATCAGGTGGGTTATCACAATCTCACGGCCATCATCTCCGAGCTCTATACCGACAATCCCGGTCATGGCGCCGTCGTTGTCAGCCAGGCAAAACTCGCTGAAAAATCTGCCGGCCTGATCGCGCTGTCCGGTGCCCAGTATGGCGATATCGGGGTGGCGCTATTGGCGGGGGAGAAGGAACTGGCGGCGCAGCGTCTGGCGCAGTGGCAGGCCATGTTTCCCGAGTGTTTTTACCTGGAGTTGCAGAGGTTAGGCAAGCCCGATGAGGACACCTACATCGATGCTGCCCTGGCACTGGCGCTGGCGCGGGATTGTCCGGTGGTGGCCAGCAACGATGTCAGGTTCCTGGATCAGGAAGATTTCGACGCCCATGAAGTTCGGGTCTGTATCAACGAGGGGCGGGCTCTGGATGATCCCAGGCGCTCGCGCAATTACACCGAGCAGCAATACCTGAAGAGTGAGGCCGAGATGGCAAAACTCTTCGTCGATATTCCGGAGGCGATTCGAAACGCCGGCGAAATCGCCCTGCGTTGTAGCTTGATGCTGAAACTGGGTGCGCCGAGTCTGCCCAGCTATCCGGTGCCGGCGGGCCTGAGTCTGGCAGCATACCTGTCCAACTTGAGCAAGGAAGGACTCACTAATCGACTGCAGAATTTGTTCGCAGCCGAGGCCGGCCAGGACGAGGTGCTCAAAGCCTACTGGGATCGCCTGGAAATCGAGCTGAAAATTATCAATCAGATGGGATTTGCTGGCTATTTCCTTATCGTCATGGAATTTGTCCAGTGGGCCAAGGACAACGATATTCCCGTCGGTCCCGGTCGGGGCTCCGGCGCCGGCTCTATCGTCGCCTATGCCCTGGGTATTACCGATATTGATCCCCTGAAATATGATCTGCTGTTCGAGCGATTTTTAAATCCTGAACGGGTATCGATGCCGGATTTCGACGTCGACTTCTGTATGGAAGGCAGGGACAGAGTCATCCAGCATGTCGCCCAGCTATACGGTAAAGATGCGGTGGCCCAAATAATTACATTTGGCACCATGGCCGCCAAGGCAGTGGTGAGGGACGTGGCGCGGGCCCAGGGCAAGCCCTATTCCCTGGGGGACAAACTCTCGAAATTGATTCCCTTCGAGCCGGGAATGACACTGAAGAAAGCCTTCGATATGGAGCCACAACTGGTGGAATTCGTCGGCAGCGATGACGATGCCCAGGAAATCATGGAGATGGCTTACAAGCTGGAAGGCATTACCCGCAATGTGGGCAAGCACGCCGGCGGTGTGGTTATCGCGCCGACCCGGCTGACGGATTTCACACCCCTGTACTGCGATGAAGCCGGCCATGGACTGGTGACCCAATTCGACAAGGATGATGTGGAGACCGTCGGCCTGGTGAAGTTTGATTTCCTCGGCCTGCGTACGCTGACCATCATCGATTGGGCGGTTAAGATGATCAACGCCCAGGCCGGTGATGGGCAGGCGAAAGTCGATATCAATACCCTGCCACTGGATGATAAAGCGGTCTATAAACTGCTGCAGAAGGGTGAGACCACGGCGGTGTTTCAACTGGAATCCCGCGGCATGAAGGATCTGATCAAGCGCCTGGTGCCCAATTGCTTCGACGATATCATCGCGCTGGTAGCGCTGTTCCGGCCGGGGCCGTTGCAGTCGGGTATGGTCGAGGATTTCATCGATCGCAAGCACGGCAGAACCCACGTCGTCTATTCCCACCCCGAGCTGGAGCCGGTGCTCGCTACCACTTACGGCGTCATCCTGTACCAGGAACAGGTCATGCAGATCGCCCAGGTGTTGGCCGACTATACCCTCGGCGGTGCCGACATCTTGCGCAAGGCCATGGGCAAGAAAGATCCGGTGGAAATGGCCAAGCAGCGCAGTACTTTCATGGCTGGCGCCCGGGCTCGCGATGTCGATGCAAAGGTGGCGACATCGATATTCGATCTAATGGAGAAATTTGCCGGCTACGGTTTTAATAAATCGCACTCTGCCGCCTATGCCCTGGTTTCTTATCAGACCGCCTGGCTGAAGACGCACCATGGGGCATACTTCATGGCGGCGGTGCTGTCGGCGGAAATGCAGAACACGGACAAGATTGTTACCTTGATTGACGAATGCCGTTCGATGCAGCTGGCGATCATCCCGCCGGACGTCAATGT
>JADFIJ010000121.1 GCA_022566775.1 Pseudomonadota bacterium
GTAAAGCTGTCGCTGCTCAAACGACCGCCAGCCACCAATTCGGCCAGGCCTTCCTCGAGTTGGGTTTTTAGCAAGCCGGTTCGGCTCTGTATCTGATCGAAGAAGCTCGCCCCGTGCTGTTCCAGGTTCGATTCGATGCGACTGGCCGACGCACTGTATTGAAGTTGTACCCCCTCCGGCAATTGCGAACTGGCCAGGGCCTGCCAAATATCCAGGTTTTGTCGCAACACCATGGTGATCGGCGTGGTCTTGATCGGGCCAGGCGATTTCCTGCTGTTCGACTTCGATTCCCGCAGCGCAGCCGCCGGCAAGCTATAACGCCCCCAGGCCACCCTGCCACTAATGCACATGACATCCAGCCAACTGGGGTCATAGTCCTTGATGCGTACAGGATAAAGATCTGCCTCCCAACTGGCGGCCGGTGCTGGGATGCCGTCTAGCAGGCTCAGGGTATTTTGCAGCTGTGTCTGCCCATCCAGTGAGGCGGGCGCCGAAATTTCATCCTGAGTAAGCGGCAGCAATTGATGACGATCGAACAAAAACTCGATGTAGGTTTGTAGGGACACCGCTGTAATACTCTTGCGATGAGCATCTATGCTGTAACGATGAATGCGCTGCAACAGGCGTCTCTCACACCATTCCACCGCCTCCCTGTCCGCAGAGGTCAGTGGTGAAAACCGGCCCTGAAATGCATAACCTTCAACCTCCAGCGCGGTCAATGCGGCGCCGATGCTTGACTCCTCAAGGTGTAACTCCGAGCTAAGTTGCGCCACCGTAACCGGACCCATGCCTTCCAGCCTGCCCCGCAGGATTTCCCGCAAGGCATCAGGGCGCTCCCAGTGCTGATCGCGCAGAAACCCGGGTAAGGAACTGCGCGCTTGCACACCCCTGTGCATGTCCTCGTATACCGCCATGTCCTCGTATACCGCCAAGAAAACAGGCAGATTTTCCGTGGCTATCCAGAGTTGAAACCCTGGCAGATCAAGCTGTTCGATGCGCCCGGCGGCGATCAGTGCCTGCTGCCATTGACCGTACTGGTGTGACGCAAATTCTGCAGTGGTGACATACGCCAGGCTCAACATCGCGTCGTGCAACTCTTCCGAATTGCTAACCCCGGGCCAGGCTTCTGCCTTCACCCGTTCGATGGCCCCGGCGTCGAGCAGACTGAGATCCGGAGTTTCCGCCGGATCGGCCCAACTGCGATTCCGAATAGCATTGGTGCGACGCTCTTCGAATGGCGCGTCATCCAGAAAGGCATAGGGTCGCGCATTAATAATTTCCTGGGCGAACGGTGATGGTTCCCGCAAATCTTTGGCGATAAGGGTGAGCTGGTTCTGTTCGATGCGGGTGATGAGTTGAATCAGCTCATCGATGTCCATCGCTTCGGTGAGACAGTCATGAATGGTCTGATTGACCAGGGGGTGATCGGGCACTTCGCGTCTGCCGCCAAGATTTTCCTGGCAGGCAATCTGATCGGGGAAAACATGGGCGATGAGATCTTCGGCATCCATGCGTTGAAACTGTGGCGGTACCCGCTTGCCGTTACGATTACGCTGGATGGCAAGCGAGCGGGTAGCGTTCCAGCGCCACCTGACTTCGAACATAGGCGCATCCAGAAGCGCCTGTACCAGCACATCCCTCACCGTCTTACTCTGCAAATATTTGTACACATCGGCAAGCGGGAAGCTGTGCACCGCACCCAGAGAGATGACGATGCTGTCTTCGTTGGCCGCCGCCTGCAGCTCAAAATTGAACGATCTGCAAAATCGTTTGCGCAGCGCCAGGCCCCAGGCGCGATTGACGCGGCTACCGTAGGGCGAATGAATCACCACGTGCATATCGCCAATTTCATCGAAAAACCTTTCCATGACGATGGTTTCCCGACTCGGCATCACGCCGAGCGCATTCATGCCGGCCTGCAGATATTCCACCAACTGTGTTGCTGCGTCACGTGGCAAATCTGCTGCATCCACCACCCACTGCACGGCGGCGTTGGCTGAGTCATCAAGCAGCAAGTCGGCTACACACTGGCGCAATCGAGACACGGACTCTGAAAGTTCCCGTGTGCGTCCCGGACCCTCACCAAACCAGAATGGAATTGTAGGATGCATGCCCTGTGCGTCCCGGACCCGAACCTTCAAGCCATCGATCCTCAGCAATTGCCAGGCGTGGGTGCCAAGAACGAACACATCACCTGGCAAGGCCTCGAGAGCAAAGTCTTCGTTGAGACTGCCCACCACAATATCTTCCGGATCCAGTACCACCTGATAATCAAACATATCCGGAATAGCGCCCCCGTTAGTCAGGGCAATTAGATTGGCACCGCGCCGGGCGCGCAGACGATTGTTGATAGCATCGTAGTGCAAGAGGGTGCCACGTCTGCCCCGCCTGCTGGCGTAGCCCACCGCGAGCATTTTCACGATAGTGTCGAATTCTTCCCGATCGAGATCACGATAGGGATAGGCATTTGCGAATAATTCGAACAATGCGTTCACATCCCAGCCCTCAGGCTCCGCTGACGCGGTGAGAGACTGCGATGACAGTTCCGCGACAATTTGCTGCGACAGGATGTCCATGGGTTTTTCCGGCATGACGATGCGATCCAGCTCACCCTGTTTGATGCTGTGTAACAGAGCCGCCGTCTCAACCAGGTCATCCCGGGTCAAGGGAAATAATATGCCCTTGGGAATGCCATCGATAGTGTGTCCACTGCGACCCACTCGCTGGATGAAGGAGGCAATGCTTTTCGGCGAGGAAAACTGCACCACCAGGTCGATCGAGCCGACATCGATCCCCAGTTCCATGGATGCGGTTGCGACCAGCACCTTCAACTCACCGGCTTTGAGTTTCTGTTCGGCTTGGTGTCGATGCTCCTTGCTCATACTACCGTGATGGGAACAGACTGCGTCCTCTCCCAGGCGCTCCGCCAGAGCCAGGGCCAGTCGCTCCGAAAGCCGCCTGGTATTCACGAACACTAAGGTGGTGGCATGGGTATTAATCAGGTCCACCAGGCGCTGATATAACTCATCCCAGACTTCATTGCTCATCAGGGCCGACAGGGGTGAGCGCGGCACTTCGAGACTGACATCGATTTGACGCCGGAAGCCAACATCGACAATTTCACAATCCACTTTGCCCTCGTGGTAATTGCGATTCCCCACCAGATAGCGGGCCACCATCTCGATGGGCTTCTGGGTTGCCGATAAGCCGATTCGTTGCAAGGTCTGCCCCGGGTGTACCTGCACCAGATGCTGTAGGCGTTCGACGGAGAGGGACAGGTGAGAGCCACGTTTATCACCCAACATGGCGTGGATCTCATCTATGATCAGGGTGCTGACACTGGCCAACATGGCTCTGCCACTGGCACTACTCAGGAGCAGGTAAAACGACTCCGGCGTCGTCACCAGGATGTGGGGGGGATTTCTGGCCATTTTCTGCCGTGCCGCGGCAGGCGTGTCGCCGGTGCGTACGGCAATGCGGATATCTACCGGCGCTTCCCCACAAAGGTGTAGCTGTTCTGCTATTCCATCCAGGGGCAATTCCAGATTTTTATGAATGTCATTGCTCAGTGCTTTCAGGGGCGATATGTACAACACTTGGACGCCCTCGCCCAATTGACCATTGACGCCGACCCGGATCAAGGAATCGATGGCAGCATAGAATGCGGCCAGGGTCTTACCACTACCGGTGGGGGCGCAGATGAGTGTGTGTCGACCAGCCCGGATCGCAGGCCATGCTTGGGCTTGAGCGGCAGTAGGCTGGCCAAACCTGGACTTGAACCAGTTATGGCAAGCCGGGTGAAATTGGGATGAATCCATGGGAAGTCGCCACCGCCAGAAACACTGTACAAGCATACAGGTTAGTGAAGGCTGCGTGGATTTGCAAGCAGGCATGCAAACTCCGCGACAACGGACCACTCACCGCAGTACACAACTTAGTACAGTGCGTCTAATCGCAATCTACAAGGCTTTGACTTGCAGTTACTGCCAAAAAATGGATAAATTGACATGTGCCACGCCAGGCGGCTATTTTGGCGCTGCTGTGGTTCCGCCAGGTTCGAAGCAGGCACCTGCAACAGATAGGATTGAACAGATAAGATTCGACAGATAATTTCAAGATGGTAGATTCGGAGAAGCTAATTCCTTAGCAGACTTATGAGCAATTTAGACAAACACAGTATTTCCCAGAGAATACAGACAAATTTAGGCGTGTTTTGGCAGGAGAACCGACGGTTCTTTCTGCTCCTGGCCTGTATTGTCTTCTTCAAGAGTGCGATCGCTGACCTGAGTTCCATATCCGGTGCTTCCATGCAACCCACGCTGCTTGATGGCGACAAGGTCTGGGTCAACAAGCTTGCCTACGACATCAAAATCCCCTTCACAGAAATCTCATTGACGGAAATTTCCGATCCCCGACGCGGAGATGTCGTGATTATTGATTCCAAGAAGGCCGATAAACGCCTGGTCAAACGCATTGTCGGCATTCCCGGCGACACGATCTACATGCAGAATAACGGGCTGGTGATCAACGGCACGGCCACCGACTATCATGTCCTGTCGAGGAGCGATGACGCCCTCATCATTCTCGAGGAACTGCCGGGCAAGACCCACCAGGCCAGGCTGTCCCGCCATTTCATCCGCCGCTCCAGTAGAAGCTACGGCCCCACCGTCGTGCCGCAAGATCATTACTTCGTGCTCGGCGATAATCGAGATAACAGCGCCGATAGCCGGGTTTACAGCTTTATTCCCCGCGCAGAGATCATTGGCCGCTCCACCTCCGTGGTTTTCTCCTTGGACAGCAAGAATAATTACCTGCCCCGCAGCGGCAGATTTTTTACCGATTTCGACAACATAAACTAGACCTGCGTGACGCTGGCGACACGGAGATACACTGGCTTTTTCCCGGGTTATGGCCAATTCCAAGATAAATGCAATAAAAACCCCCGACGTCGGTTCTATTGTCAGGAAGCCTCTGAACTACTAGGCTTGTGGCTAACAAAAAATATTAACTGGAGGTGGTATCCAATGCAGCAAAACCGCAGCACGCATGCCGGGCCAGTGGGCAAGTTTTTCCTTGCCTTGATCCTGCTGGGGACGTTCCAGGTTTCGATGGCACAGGATTTTATATGGGCACCAGACTTCCCGGTAGGTGCATCGATCCCTGATATCTCAGCACCGGACCAGGATGGTAACTTACGCACTTTCGACGAATTAACAGGGGAAAAGGGGCTGCTATTTATGCTGAGTCGCTCCTTTGACTGGTGACCCTTCTGTAAAGCTCAGCTCGTGCAGCTGATAGATATCTCAGACCAACTCGAGGCAATGGGCATCAATGTCGCCGCCATTACCTATGATTCCGTTGAGCTCCTGAAAACTGTACAGGAAGATCAGGATGTCAAATTTCCACTGCTTCATGATGAAGATGTGACCCACGTGAATGCCTTCGGTATTCGCAATCTGGACTACGAACCGGGTCATCGGGTCTATGGAATTCCCTACCCTGGCATCTTTTTGATTTCACCGGAGGGAATGATCAAGCACAAGTTTGCCGAGGCACGTTATCAGGACCGACCAGACTTTGCCGATGTCCTCGAGGCCGCCGCCTCGATGTAGTCAGGCCTGGGCATCAACAACCAGGCAAACCAGATCGACAGGAAGCAGCGACGCTTCCTGTTTTTTTGTCGGTGCATCCGCTCCAAAATCGGAAACAATCCTGGCCACCGGGGCCGGGGAAGAACCGGGCTGTTTTGCAATTTATGGCTCTAATACAATAAGATTCACCCTGCCGTGCCGATCATGACTGTGTCCGGTGTCTGGACCGGGACAGAAAGGGATACCCATTGATCAGCGCCGAATCGTCGAGTGGTAGAAAATGAAGTGCCTGCAGGCTTTCACCCTATGGCTTCGAGTCCATACTCCGCTTAGGTGCGTTGATTACAGATCGCAGTGGCGATGCCTATAACAACACCGTTGTCATCCTGGACTCAAGCTTGAACAGGAGACCGAATTTTTCCTCAATATGAACGGCCCGCTGCAGTCGTCACTGAATGGCCTGTTCGGCGGTAGCCAAACCTACTGGAATGGTCAATATTTCGAAGAGCAGTTCAACCAGCTTTCCCTCAGCTTCGTCCCCAAGGTCAACCTGAGGGTGGGTGGCAACATCCGCATCGAAGACGTGGTTGATTTTGCCAACACCCGGCCCGGAAAATCCAGACGATTTGGCGCCTGCATCAGTTATCAATGGGGCAGGCATTTACAGATTAATGTCAATCATACCCTGCAGGAGTTTGAAGTCAGCGACCCGTTGCTTCATTGGCTATTCGGGCACCGGTATTGAGAACGATGTTTACGACTCTATCGAAGCCACCAATCGCACATTCTTCGCCAAATTCAGTTATACCTGGCTACCCTGATATCATCGCCGATCTGAACACGGCAGTTAGGCCAGGGCGGTGCCGGCCTCAATTTCGGAGGCACACTGAAGCTTATCCATCGCCACGCATTTGTGTCGTTCTCCACTGCCTGCCGCTATCAAAATTCAATACGGAATTGTACAATGTGCCTGTTTTCAATTAGCTAATTGTCAGAGCAGTAAGTCGTTGGGCCAACACACTCCCCTCTATCAAAAGCATCTCGATGCCGGCGCCAAAATGGTGGATTTCGCCGGCTGGGACATGCCCCTTAATTACGGTTCCCAGATCGATGAGCACAAGCGGGTGCGAAGCACCGCCGGGGTCTTCGATGTCTCCCATATGACCGTGGTGGATATCTCTGGTGACGACGCAAAAGCTTATCTTCGAAAGCTATTGGCTAACGATGTGGAAAAACTCGATGCCGAGGGCCGCGCACTCTATAGCGCGATGCTCAACGAAAACGGCGGTGTGATTGATGATCTGATTGTCTACCGCATGAGTTTTGGCTACAGAATAGTCGTTAATTGCGCGACCCGCAGTAAAGACCTGGCCTGGATGAATAGCCATAGTGCCGGTTTTGACGTCGCCCTGGTGGAAAAACCAGAGTTGGCAATTCTGGCGGTGCATGGACCTCAGTCCCTCGATAAGGTCTGCGCGGTGTTAGACCAGGGGCAGCTTTATCCAGTAAAAACCGCCTCTATTAATCTCCTGGAAAATTTCCGCGGCGTCGAGCTTGGCAACTGGTTTATCGCCCGCACCGGGTACACCGGCGAGAAAGGCCTGGAGTTAATATTTCCTGAAAAGGAAGCCCCGGCGTTCTGGGATAAATTAGTCGCCGCCGGCGTACATCCGATTGGACTAGGTGCACGGGACAGCTTGCGACTGGAAGCGGGCATGAATCTGTACGGACATGATATGGATGAGGAGATTTCACCATTGGCCGCTAATATGGAACAGACTATCGCCTGGCAGCCAGAGGATCGCGATTTTATCGGTCGCAGTGCTGTCGTCCGCCATCGGGCAGAGCAGGCGGCGGGCTCGATGCCCAGACTCGTCGGCCTGGTACTGGAACAACGTGGTGTGCTCAGAGAAGGACAACGAGTACTCTGCGATAACGGTGAAGGCATTATCACCAGCGGGGGTTTTTCGCCCACGTTGAAGCATTCAATCGCTTTAGCTAGAATTCCAGTTAACAGCCATTCCTGTCAGGCAGATATAAGGGGTACGTTGACTTCGGTGAGAATCGTGAAACCCAATTTTGTCCGTTTCGGCAAGAAAGTATTCGAATAAGTTTCGCCATTACGGAGATGGCAGCAGCAACGGGGGGTTTGAATGAGTACTGTTCCTGATAATCTAAGATATGCCTCTACCCATGAATGGGTCCACGTCGAGGACGATGGCATCGCTACCGTTGGCATCAGCGATCATGCCCAGAATGCCCTGGGCGATATCGTATTCATCGAATTACCAGAAGCGGGTACCATTGTGAATTCAAAAGACGAAGTGGCCGTAGTGGAATCCGTAAAGGCAGCTTCCGATATTTACAGCCCGGTTTCGGGTGAAATCCTGGAAATAAACGAAGAGTTGCTGGACGCGGCAGAAACGGTCAATGTGGCTCCCTATGATGGCGGTTGGTTTTACAAGCTGAAGATGAGCGACGCAGCGGAACTGGACGACCTCATGGATGCTGACGCCTATATCAAACACTGTGACGCAGAATAATCGGCAGGCACACTCCTGAGTATAAACAAGATAGCTTAAGACAAATCCGGCAATTTCAAGCAGCAAACTTGCGCTCCCGAAATCACCACTCCTTTAAAGACAGCGATGCAACCCCAAGCTCCAAACCGGCTTCAATAATGGCTTTAAACAGTACAGCAGACAATGATTCGGCACCGATGCTGGAAGCACTTCAGTACCGGGGCGAATTTATCGACCGTCACATCGGTCCCGACGCCGGGCAAATTGATCAAATGCTGGCAGCATTGCAGCTGGATTCTCTCGATCATTTAATCGCCCGCACCATTCCCGAATCCATCGCCCTGAAATCGCCTCTGGCCCTGCCCGGACCTCAGACTGAAGACGCAGCGCTTTCCCGATTAAAAGCCATGGCCGCGAAGATCACGCTTAACCAGTCCTATATCGGCCTGGGCTACTACGACACCCATACCCCCAATGTCATTTTACGAAATGTGCTGGAGAATCCCGGCTGGTATACCGCCTACACACCCTATCAACCGGAGATTTCCCAGGGCCGCCTCGAGTGCCTGCTAAACTTTCAACAGATGACCCTGGACCTCACCGCCATGGATCTGGCCAACGCCTCGCTTCTGGATGAGGCCACCGCCGCCGCCGAAGCGATGGCCCTGGCCCGGCGTGTTAGTAAAAATCGCAGTGCCAGTAAATTCTTTGTAGATCAGTGCTGCTTTCCACAAACCATCGACGTACTCAAGACCCGGGCAGAATGCTTCGGTTTCGAACTGCTGATTGGCGATATCAATAGCCTGCTTGCCACAGAAGTTGCCGAGGACCTGTTCGGCGCAATATTTCAGTATCCTTCCATGCTCGGCGAAGTCACCGACCTCGCCCCATTGATAGACCGGCTCCACCAGCACCAGGCGATTGCCGTCGTCGCTGCCGATCTCATGAGCCTGACGCTATTGCAGCCACCCGGTGAAATGGGCGCAGATGTAGTAATGGGGAGTAGTCAGCGCTTTGGCGTTCCCATGGGATTTGGCGGTCCCCACGCCGCTTATTTTGCGACCCGGGATGAGTACAAACGCGCGGTTCCCGGTCGTATCATCGGTGTCTCCATAGATACACGGGGGAAGCAGGCTTTTCGCATGGCATTGCAAACTCGCGAACAGCATATCCGCCGAGAGAAGGCCAATAGTAATATTTGCACCTCCCAGGTATTGCTGGCAAATATAGCCGCGCTGTATGCGATGTACCATGGCCCGATCGGCCTAAGAAATATCGGCCAGCGTATTCATCGCCTTACCTCTATTCTTGCCGCCGGACTGAAGCAGTGTGGCGTCAAGCTAGTGAATGAAAGCTATTTCGACACACTGACACTAGCCGTCGATGTGGATCAAGCTGCAGCGATCGAGACTCGTGCCGCTGCTGCAGGAATTAATCTGCGCCTTGATCGCCTCGACTCGGACGGACAAATTGGCATCAGCCTGGATGAATGCACGAGTACGGAAAACCTCGTGCAGCTTTGGCAAGTCATCATTGGCAAAGCCAGCGAGGAGCTTTCCGTAAAAGATTTCGATACCCGAATTGCCAGCGGTGCTATGGCGCCAGCTATCCCAGATACTCTTTTACGGCGCAGCGATTATTTGCAGCATCCTATTTTCAATCGCTATCATAGTGAAACTGAAATGATGCGCTATTTGAAGCGTCTTGAAAATAAGGATATCTCTCTAACTCATGCCATGATTCCCCTCGGCTCTTGCACCATGAAGTTAAACGCGGCAACCGAGATGATTCCCATTAGCTGGCCAGAGTTTGCCAAGCCACACCCCTTTACACCTATCGAGCAGATGCGCGGCTATCAACAGATGATCACCGAACTGGAGCAGATGCTGAAAGAGATTACCGGTTTCGATGCCGTGAGCATGCAACCGAATTCCGGTGCTCAGGGCGAGTACGCCGGTCTACTGGCGATCAGAAAATACCTGGCTAGCGAGGGCGAATCAGATCGCAATATTTGTTTGATTCCCAGCTCAGCCCACGGCACCAATCCTGCCAGCGCCCAGATGACTGGCATGAAAGTCGTGATTGTCGCCTGCGATGACAACGGCAACATCGATATTGCAGATCTAAAAGGCAAGGCAGAAAAACACGCCCATGATTTAGCCGCGCTAATGATCACCTACCCTTCTACTCACGGCGTGTACGAAGAGGGTGTGAAGGAAATTTGCCAGATCGTCCACGATAACGGTGGCCAGGTTTACATGGATGGCGCCAATTTGAATGCCCAGGTGGGATTGGCAAAACCAGCCGATATTGGTGCCGATGTATCACACGTAAATTTGCACAAGACTTTCTGCATACCGCACGGTGGCGGCGGTCCGGGCATGGGACCTATCGGCGTGAAGGCACACCTGGCCCCTTTTGTGGCGAATCATTCGGTGGTGAAACTGCCGGGACCGCTGGCGGCTAATACCGCAGTATCGGCGGCGCCCTGGGGCAGTTCCGGTATCTTGCCGATCTCCTGGATGTACATTACCATGATGGGGGCTGAAGGACTGCGCAGAGCGACAGAAGTGGCTATCCTCAGCGCCAATTATATGGCGACGAAACTGGCCCCCCATTACCCTGTGCTTTATACCGGCCGCAATGGCATGGTAGCCCATGAATGTATTATCGATATTCGCCCATTGAAGCAGGCGTCCGGGATTAGCGAGGAAGACATCGCCAAACGCCTGATGGATTTTGGCTTTCACGCACCCACCATGTCCTTCCCTGTTGCCGGCACTCTCATGATCGAACCAACCGAGAGCGAATCCAAGGTGGAACTGGATCGATTCATCGATGCTATGATTCAGATTCGTCAG
>JADFIJ010000282.1 GCA_022566775.1 Pseudomonadota bacterium
GAAAACGATGCCACCCGGTAACCATCGCGGGCAACGATCGGCGGTGAAAATTCCATGATCAGCTGGGGATCGGATAACAGCATGAGTCGCGACCCATCTTCCGCCACATCCGATTCGACCCCCACCAGACTCTTTCGCAGGCTCAGGGGCAGGTACATATCTTCCCATTCAGTCACGGCACGGTCGAGATTGCTGTTGGTCAATATATCGAGGGAGAAACCAATCAAGGCGACCGATTCGTAATGGGCACGCATCTGCTCGCGAAATGTGTGCCCGGTAACACCATCATACTGCGCCGCAACTCTTCCCGATAAGGCTTCATCGAGATAGTCGCGGACCCGGGTCGTGCAATTATCAAAAAAATACTGATAGGCATAGGCCACATTATCCGGCTGCAAATTCCAAAGCAGCCTGCGGTAGAGGATTTCTTTTTGCGGATTGGTGAGGTTGATCTTGTCCTGCCAGACGGTGCGCTGCTGTCCCCGATACATGGAAAATTCCTGGTTCGGCGTCGATGTTCCCAGCCGATAATTCATAATTCCCTTAAAGAAATTGTAGGAGAAGGAAACCACACCACCACTGATATCGAATATCCCCCAATTGAATACGGTGTCGATGCCGGTGTTCTCGTCATACACCCGTAGCGCCGTGTGGCCGAAGTTGTCCCACACCTTATCTCCCACATCCACCGTGATCAGGTAGAAGTGAACGCCGCTGAGATCTGACGGTATCTGATACTGAGCGGATGCCTCCAGTGGCGTCAGGGCCGTCGATCTCGCAGGCAGCAGCGCCCAGAACAGGCACAGCAAGAGAAATAAAAATCTGACTCTGCCAGGGTTCAGATTAATTGGACGGGGCACAACAAAATTCATCAGGGCCGGCGCATCCCACGTAGATACTGTCTGATTTGAGAAAGAAGTAATCCTAGCAGATTTGCCGGCCCCGCGACCTAATTCGGATATCGGCTCGCGCAAAAAATCCCCACTGCCTGACCGCCGATCAGATCAGTGGGGATTTGCGGAAATGATGCCGGTACAAACCGGTTAATTACCTGTGGGTTTTGCTAGGATGCACCCGTTTGTCTGGCTTATCCGCTATGGGTGACAGAGTAGACAATGCTCCCTGAACTGAGTCTGAACGGGGCAGTAGCTGTGGCTGATCCAAGCGAAATTATTCTTGAACTACCCAAAATCCTCGAACCGAGGTCGCGCAGAGGCGGTGAGCCTATGCCAATCCGAACTACAGAGCCTGGTCGCTGAACCGCTGCGGCCGATAGGGTGCGAGGGCGGCCAGGGCTAGATCATCGAGAATTTCGCGACCAATAAGCTGCCCCATAATAGCTGCCAGGGTAACCCCGCTGTGGGTGACCGCAATATAGACATGGTCGGATCCCGGCACATAGCCGACAATGGGAAAACCATCTTCGGGCAGCGGTCGAAAACCCAGGGTCAATCGTTGCAGAGGTGCACCGCGCGCCCCCGGAAGCAGTGTCGCGATCCGGTCCAGAATTCGTCTGCCATGCATACTACGTAGCTCCGCACTGGGAAATTCCTGCCGCCCTCGCAGGATCTCGCGATGCACCGGGATCTCCGGCGCGTAGGAGCTGTCCGTGCCAACGATGCGGCCGCTGGATGTCTGTTTAAAGGAGACCGGCAGGTGCTCGTTCACCGTGCGAATAAGCGCTGGCAGAGGCACGCTGTGGGCGAGAATTCCTGGTGAATGTTGCAGTGGGACAACATAGTCGGCTTTTGCCGCCAGGGTCGGTGTGTCGACACCCGCCGCGATAACGAGCCGGTCTAGGGAGTACTCGCCGCTGGTAGTGGCGACGCCGGTCAGGCGACTTCCGGAAAATTTCAGATCCGTCACCTCGCAGGGATACAGCACCCCGGCACCATATTTCATGGCTTCATCGAGAAATTTATGGGTCACCTGTACCGGATCGAGATGCCCGTCCAGACCTGCATAGACGGCTGCTTCGAACGCTCCGGGCACAAGATTTGGCGCCAGGGCAGAAAACTCTTCCGGCCCCAGAACTCTCATCCTATAGCCGGCTCGATCCAGTCTTAACGCCCGCTCCCTCAGTTTCACCGCCGCTTCCGGCTCCTGCTTCCACAGCAGGCTGCCACCCCAGGTGATATCCAGCTGCATCTGCGCTTGCAGTTGGTGATATGCGGCCAGGCTCTGCAACCTGAGATCCCGGTAATGTGCGTCATCACTGAAGGCGTTCAACCAGGCAAAAGATTTACCCGTGGCGCCGCTGGCAGGTGCCGTTTTTTCAAACACGGTGACGTCGGCGCCTGCCTGGGCAAGGTGTAAGGCGATCGAGGCGCCCATGATGCCACCACCGACAATGCCCACTTTGAGGCGTGAACGCGCGGCCAGTAACATGCCCGGTGTCGAGGCGACGGCGATACCGCCCATGCCAATCAAAAACTTTCTGCGACTCATATCACTCGATACGGCTTCGATAATGCCCCGGCGCCAGAACCAAAGACCAGCAAAATGCTGGCCTTTTCTACCTGGGCATGCAAGTCAATTACTGGCTATCTTCAAGCGCGCGCCTTTCTTCCATGCGGGCACCGCGAAGGGTGTTCAACATGCCATAGTTGCCCTCGTGGCAGGCATATTCGTACATCAGACCATCCACCTTGGCCATCGGCACCATCGCCGTAATCTTGTCCTTGAAAGTGCTTGGATCATCGATGGTGAATTCATAGTTCACAGTATATGCATCGACGCGAGTGAATCTTTCCGTCAGCACCTTATTCAGGGATGAGCCATAGACACCGAAACTCTGGGTCAGATCATTAAAATTGCGGGTCTCAACCACCAGGGTATCGCCATCGAAGTAGC
>JADFIJ010000283.1 GCA_022566775.1 Pseudomonadota bacterium
CCTGCAGGATGTCATCGTAGACCGGGCCAGTGTTGTCTTGGGCCTGAGCGAGCAGCGGCAGCGTCGCTGCCAGCGCCAGTACAGCAAGCCAACTAGGTGCTAACTCACCCATCGATCCTTGCAGAAATGTCATGGCGTGCAGATTCCTCAGAGCTGTGATTGCAGAAAAGTTAAGATATCTTCAAGCTCCGCGCTACTCAGCTCGTTCCGGGAAAACGCAGGCATCAGGGAATCGGACTCACGCAGGAATTCCAGCAGGTCTGCCTTCATGAAGGCACGCAGTTGCTGATTCGTATCCATCATTTGGATGGAGAAGGCATCCTCACTCTTCAGCGTTCCCTGTACTCGCTGTGGGCTACGACTGGCTCCTGTAGCAACACTTTCAAACACCACGGTCACTGGCTGATAACGCCTTGCGATCACCGCGCTGGGTTCACGTACCGAGTTAATTAACGCCGCCGCCGAGCGCCGACTCGTGATTTGGCTGAGATCGGGTCCCAGGCTCCCCCCCTCACCCCTAACCCGATGACAACGGGCACAGTTGCTCAGGAACAAGCCACTGCCGCGCACGGCATCACCGGAAAACTCAGTCGCTGCCGTCGCCGCCACACTCCTCAGGTAAGACACCAGCATCCAGGTCTCCGGATCGGTGAAACCATGGGGGGGCATGATGCTGCCAGGCACGCCATTTCTGATGGTCTGAAAGACGCGTTCATCTGTGGTGCCCGCCGCCCAGATCAAGGTCAAATCCGGTGCGTCAATCCCCGTAATCCCCCTGGCATCACCGCCATGACAGGTGGCGCACTGGCTGCGGTACAGAACTCCGCCGGCACGCGCTGCCCTGGGATCGGACTCCAGGGGATTGATTTGTTGGGCCTGCACGGAAGCCACGCACATCACGGCCGTAATAGAAAAGAGCCATGTCACCGACCGAATCAGGGACAGCTTGGGCTTGGGAGATTTCTTCATGCTCAATTAATTATGTTTTTTTAGCCAGGGTCTTTGCAGGATCAGTCGTCTGCAGCAGAGTACCACCATCCAGCGCCGGGAGCCAAAGCGCGCCTTCTTCACTGTCCTTCAAACCCCGTTGGTTGGATTCACCGGCCCGGCTAAAAGAGGCATGGCTGGCTGCAGTTGACATCACCCAGGCATTGGTTTATTGCTATAACTTCGCGAGAACTTATAAGAATATCAACCCAAACCCGGAGGCCGAGATGGCTAAGAAAGGCGCTAACAAAACCCGAAAATCTTCCACCATAGAAATACTCACGTCCGTCAGTGCGGCGCTGGTACTTGGCTGGCTGGTACTGGGAACCCAGACCAATCAGACCTCGGCGCAACAGAGCAATTTTCAGGGCGGAGCGCCCGAGATCAGACAGGCCGACGAAGTGAATACAATTCGAATTCTGTTTCCAGCCGGGGTTCGCTCTAGCTGGCATACACATTCCTGGGGCCAGTTGCTGATGATAGAGGAAGGCCGCGGCCTGACCCAGGACCGGGGTGGGCCCTTACTCGAAATGCACCCCGGCGAGCCCTGGTGGACCCCGGCAGGGCGGGAACACTGGCATGGCGCCCATCCCGATGAAGACGCGCTGCAATTAACCATCTATGAAGGCACCGTGGACTGGCTGGATCCGGTAACCGATGCCGTGTACAACGCGGCCAGGCAGCGTCCATAAGTTGTTATACATCGGGGCCAGGTCTTGCGTGTTAGCGCTATGATGATTGCTAATGTAGGAGAAAACTTGAGTATTGACCTTTTGTGACCACAAGCTCAATCACCAATACGCTAACATGCAAGACCTGACCCCTTTAAGCACGCGAAGCGTTCTTAGCGGGCGAAGCGCGACATCAGGAAGCTGAGCAATCACGTAAATTGGCAATGTCAGCCGGTTTAAGCAAGAGTAGTAGTGAACTGCAGGAGATTTGGGATCAAGATCCTGAGTTATATCTCGTTACGCTCAAGGGTGCGATTGCGGCCTACGAAGAGAACAAAAACGTGTGAGAATTGCTAATTAGTTGTATTGCTAGGCTGGCCAGTGTTGTTGAAGAGCAAGGAGATGCAAATAGCGCTTTGATTGATAGAGCTGTGGAAATCGTCAGAGAGAATGAGATTGCAGACTAACAAAACACCCTCCAATTGGTTCGTCAGAAATGAAGTATTGAAAGCTCCGTTTGTCCCGCGTGCTATCTGGTTTCCGAGTTTAAGCGTGAGCTCATAGATACTCTCACTCCCGATAGATACCCTTCCTTTTCCCCTCTTTTAAACATTTTTTCTTATATCTTCTTGCGAAGCATACATATATTTATGTAGATTTAACAATGGGTTATAGTTATAATACTGTTTATATATACAGTAGTAATTCCTTGAATCGCCACAGAGTCCACGCCCATGAACAGCGCGCCAGATCCTTTAATTGCCTCCCATGAGCCCGCTTCCAACAGCGTTTGCACTGCAGAAAACCCAAGCCTGATTCAGTCTGCACCTATTACCGTCGGTTTTATTCCCGCTACCGACCAGGCCCTCAGCAATGAAATCACGCGACTCGCCGGGCACATTAATGCCGCCCAGTATCGGTTCCTGAAACTATTGGCGGCACTGGTGGAACGTCACGCCTGGGGCGGCGATAGCGGCATGAAGTCGCCGGCACATTGGTTGAACTATTACTGTGGTATCGATTTAGGTGCAGCACGGGAGAAAGTCAGAGTGGCAAAGTGTTTATCCTCACTGCCGCTGATCGATCAAGCATTTTCCACCGGGGCAATCAGTTATTCCAAAGTCCGGGCGATGACCCGCGCAGCGACTCCGGAAAATGAGGCGTATTTATTGAACATCGCAAAGATCGGCACCA
>JADFIJ010000122.1 GCA_022566775.1 Pseudomonadota bacterium
TCATTTACGTTGCCCATACTCGCGCAGAGCACCAGACCAATTGAAGAAATTATAGTGACCGCAGCGAAGCGTGCACAAACATTGCAGGAAGTGCCTATCGCGGTATCTGTTGTTGAAAGGGAGGTATTGGAGAAAGCCCACATACAGGACATCAAGGATTTACAATCACTCATCCCATCGCTGCGCATCACGCAATTGCAGCAAACAGGCAATACAAACTTTATTATTCGCGGCTTCGGTAACGGCGCCAACAACGCGGGTATCGAACCGTCAGTCGGTGTATTTATCGATGGCGTTTATCGTTCTCGCTCATCTGCGGCGCTGTTCGATTTGCCGAACTTGGAACGCATTGAGGTTTTACGCGGACCGCAAAGTACGTTGTTTGGTAAGAATGCCTCTGCAGGCGTCATCAGCGTCATCACGGCGAAACCCGATCGGGACGGCTTTAGTGGCTCCACCTCCCTCACGATTGGTGATTTCAACGAAGTCATTGCGAAAGCCGATATTACCGGCCCTTTGTCCGACACGGTCGCATTCAGCCTGTCCGGTAGTTTTAATCAGCGAGATGGCTACTTCAAAGATCTCAACAGCGGTGGCGAATATAATGAGCACGATCGATTCGGCCTCCGCGGACAACTGTTGTTTCAGCCCAGAGATAACCTGGAATTCCGCTTTATCGCAGACTATGACGAAATAGACGAAGCATGCTGTGGTGTTTCGAATCTCGTAAATGGCCCAACTGGCGGTGCCATAGTGGCGATCGGAGGACAGATACTCCCGGAAGCACCGTTTGCCCGGGCACAGTTTTTTGATTTTGAACCAGTCAACAAGATCGAGAGTAGTGGTGTTTCATTGCAGATCGATTACGATTTCGCGACAGCAACGCTGACTTCGATAACGTCGCTCCGAAATCAGAGAAAAATTGAGAATGGCGACGTCGATTTCACCAGCGCACGTCTAATCAATCCCAACGCGGGCGACACCGACATTGACACCTTTACGCAGGAGGTACGTCTTAGCTCATCCGACGGGGCTGCGGTCGACTGGATGATCGGCGGATTCTATTTCGATGAAGATGTTGAATTGGAAAGTGTCCTTGCGTACGACGTAGATTTCCGCAGTTACGCAGACATTCTGGCCGGGGGCATACCGGGCAACTCACCATTTAATCTGATCGAAGGTGGTATCGGTCTACCACCGGGTACTTTTTTTGCACCGGGCCAGGGGCGATTCGAAATGTTCACTCAGGACAACGAGGCCTTTTCAATATTCGGGCAACTCGATATTCACATAATGGATGACCGGGCGACTCTGACACTGGGTGCGAACTACACCGATGACAAGAAAGATACGACTGCAAGCATGCTCGTGACAGATGTATTTTCCGCAGTCGATCTCGAACAGGTTGGTGGTGCCTTTATTTCTGCAGGCGTTTTTGCACAAGCCATTGCCGCCGGTGCGGATCAGGCCACCGCGGCAGCAATAGCGGCTGCAACAGGCTCAGCGCTGGCACCAGTGGAGTGCTCGGCGACAAACCCTCCGCCGGCCTGCAACTCACTATTGGCACTGCAACCGCTGCAGTTAATGCCTCCGTTCCTGAATTTCCCAAATGCCGTCGAAAGCGGGAGTTCAAATGATGACGAAATCACCTGGACAGCTCGTTTGGCATTCGACGTTACAGAAAGGGTCAGGGTTTACGTCGCCGCGGCCACTGGCTTCAAGGCATCATCGTGGAATCTGTCACGTGACTCACGCCCATTTGCGGCTGACATGAATGCGATCAATGCTGGCGGCCTCGGATTGAACAACCTGAATTCCGGATCGCGGTTCGCCGGACCTGAGGATGCCACTGTGTACGAAGTTGGATTGAAGGCTCGCTTCGACCGAGGCACAATCAACATTGCGATATTCGAGCAGGAAATTGAAGGCTTCCAGTCTAACCTCTTCCTTGGCACCGGTTTCGCGCTCCTCAACGCCGGTCAACAATCGACTACCGGTATTGAATTGGAGGCAACGTTTGTACCGATCGATGAACTCACGTTGTCGTTCGCTGGAACCTGGCTGGACCCGAAATATGATTCTTTTAAAAATGGACAGGGCGTAGATGGACCTGTTGATTTAAGTGGAGAAAATGTGCCAGGCGTCCACGAATTCAGCATGAACGTGTCGGGTACCTACAGCTTTACGCTCGGTGGTACCATGTCCGGTTTCGTGCGGGTCGAATATATCTTCGATGACGAAGTTTCAATCGTTGATAACGTCCCGTCAAGTGTTGCATCTCGGGAAGTCAGCACATTCAACGCCAGCATTGGTATTGAATGGGGGGACGGATTTGAAGCCATGCTTTGGGGTCGTAATATCAATAACGATGATTACCTGCTGAGTGCATTCCCGTCCGTTGCACAGCGAGGTAGCTTCAGTGGCTATCCAAACGAGCCGAGAACGTATGGTCTAAAAATCACTAAACGTTTCCAATAACGGGGAACGGTGGCACAGTTCCCTCAGGTAACAACAGAACAAGGACATAGTAAGGGGAAAATACCGATGACTTAATACGACCCTTGCGCTATTTAACTGGTCCCAGCCTTCTGTTAGGGTCGTGGCGTAATATGCAGGTGATAGAAAAGAAGATAATTGCTCCTTCGTCTGAAAGGTGGCGATGGCATGTCAGACGCACAATGGAATCGTGGCTGGCAACGATGCATTCGCATCGGGCGATTGGACACCGCCACCTCTTTGTGGTCAGTTATTAGAAGCAAGGATCAAAATTTGGAAGAATTGAGGTTCGGAGCTGGAAGGGCTTGCAGTTTAGCAGGCCCTCGGTAGCTGCAAATGCCAGCTCTGTTAGAGGGTAACTGGTGTATAGGTGCAATAAAGGCTATCTCAATTGATGTTCACGCATTCTTTTACAGGAAATATCATCCTGCTTGCCTCTGAATCCCTCGGTAGTTCCCTAAAGCTACACAATATTGATCAAGCTAACGGATCATTCTCCTGTATATCAGTCATTTTTAAATTGTTTACAATTTCAGGCCCCAAGCTGCCCTGCCGCCATCTGCTGTGCAGGGAAGCACGAATGTCGAGAACGAATGGATGCTCAGGAACGACCCTGACAGCAAGCATCAAACGAAAAGTTAAGAGCGATCTCCTCTAAACTAGTAAGTACTTTATGGGAATTATTGAAATACGACTCCCAATCTTGATCTTTATCAACCCCCTTTAAGCACGATTTATTACCCTTACTGTTCAAAATCGATTGCACCTGTTAATGGGAGGTCAAGTGATGTCTTTGAAAAATACGGACCAGCAAGCTTTTTCTCACTCTCACCCACCCATTTCTCGTTAATGCAGGGGCAGTCCGTCTGTTATTTACTGGCGTACTGAATACTTGAAGCAATTCCGTTATAGCAGGAGATTTCCACTCCCAAAGATAAAAACAGTTGGCAACACGGAAGCAATATTGGCCGAGTCAGCTGCAATTAAAACTTAAGGAGGATTGGGTGTGAGAATAACTACCCATTCAAGACTCGATTCATTACAGCTTCTCAAAGCATTAGTCATAGCTGCCGCTTCTTTGCTGGCCACACCCCTAACTGCCCAAGAGCTGTCGAGTCCTGCCGAATTAACCGTAGACCTGGCAGTTGATGTGGCTGTGAGCGACAACCCGGGGCTTGCCGAGATGCAGTCCCGTTACGAAGCTATGGCCGAAATACCTTCACAGGTGGGAACTCTGCCAGACCCTGTTCTGAGTCTCGGTGCCATGAGCCTGCCGATGGATACTTTCAATCGTGACCAGGAAGCCATGACCCAGATGCAGATTGGTTTCAGCCAGGTCTTCCCGTTTCCGGGGAAACTCGGCTTGCGTGAAGAAGCGGCTGAATTTGAAGCCCAGGCGGCTTCTTTTTCGGTTGACGAGATGCGCCTGAGGTTAATTAACCAGGTGGTCAACAAATGGTGGCAGTTGTATTACCTAGATCGTGCCATCGACACTATAGATAGTAACCATCTGCTGCTCGAGCAATTTATCAAAATCGCGAGAACCAAATATGAGATCGGAACCGGTTTGCAGCAAGATGTGCTGCTGGCCCAGCTGGAGTTGTCTAAGCTGATTGATCAGGCGATACAGGTAGAATCGCTGCGGCGCAATCAGGCCATACGACTCAACGTGCTGATGGACCGTGCTCCTCAAAGCGTGGTGCTGTTGCCAGAATCTGTATCTGCGGTCATGCCTGAGATTCTTGCCGAGGACGAACTCTACCGGCTCGCCGAGGTGGCGCGTCCCCTGCTAAAGAATCTGGAACAGACGGTGGAGGCGGCTAACTCGCGCCTGGATCTGGCCAGGCGAGATTATTATCCGGACTTTAGTGTAGGCGTGACCTACGGTAACCGGGCTGGCAGGAATGCTCCTTTCGTGGGCGGTTCGAGGTCAGATCTTCTGTCGTTCATGGTCGGTGTCAAGATTCCTCTGTACATCGGCAGGAAGCAATCGAGGGCAGTAAGCCAGAGGAGCAGTGAGGTCCAGAAACAGCGGTATGCACTGCGCGATGAGACGAACCAGGTCAAGGCCGACATTTCATCCGCTGTCACCGATTATCGAAGGGCGCAGGCTCAGTTGTCTCTGTTCGAGGATGGCATCGTACCCCAGGCCAGACAAACGGTGCAGTCCATGCTGGCAGGATATCAGGTGAGTGAAGTGGATTTCCTAAACCTGGTGAGGAGTCAGGTAACTCTCTTTAACTATGAACTTCAATACTGGAAAGCGTTAACCGAAGCCAAACAGGCCCTGTCCTGGCTGCAAGCCTCGGTGGGCGAGGAGTCAATCTATGAATAAGTCAATTATCATCACCGCCGGCTTGATGTTGCTGTTGGGCCTGGGCCTCGGCTACTGGCTATCTCTCACCTTGCAACAGAGTCCGGTGGTGCAGATGGGTGACATGGCGGAAATGGCCGCCGATGAGAAGCCCCTGTTTTATCGCAATGCGATGAATCCAAACGTAACCTCGCCGGTTCCCACCAAGGATTCCATGGGAATGGATTACGTGCCTGTTTATGCCGATGGAGCTTCTGCGGGTGGTGTTGCAGGCACTGTCGTTATCGATCCGGTCGTGGTTCAGAATATCGGGGTGCGAACTGCGAAGGTGGTTCGAAGCTCCCTGAGCCGAAGTATACGCGCCGTGGGTCGAATTGATTTTAACGAAGAAAGCATGGCGCGACTACATCCGAAGGTGGAAGGCTGGATCGAGGATATGCTGGTGGATCGAACCGGAGATGTGGTTAGTGCGGGGGATCCACTGTTGGGTATCTATTCACCGCAACTGGTGTCGACGCAGCAGGAGTATTTGCTGGCGCTGAATAATTTGGCGGCCCTGGAGAAAAGTGCCTTCGACGAGATAAGGCGCGGCGCCCAGGACCTGATTGCCAGTTCCCGTGAGCGATTGCGTTTGCTCGATGTGCCCGAACATCAGATTCGGGAACTGGAGGAGAGTCGCGAAGTGACCGATATCGTACATATTCACACTCCGGTTTCGGGGACGGTTATTAACATCGGTTCGCGGCCGGGCCAGTATGTTACCCCGCTTACGGAGCTGTATATGGTGGTCGATCTGAGCCAGGTCTGGGTCTATGCCAATGTCTACGAATATGAATTGCCCTGGGTCAAGGCAGGCGATGAAGTGGAAATGACGCTGGCCAGTGTGCCGGGCAGAACCTTCATCGGATCGCTCGATTATATCTATCCCTATGCCGAAGCCAATACCCGTACCACCCAGGTACGCATGGTATTCGAAAACCCCGACCTGTTGTTACGCCCGGATATGTTTGCCGATGTTTTGATTCGCTCCGACCGGCAGGACGATGTCATTATCATACCCTCCGAGGCGGTGATCCGCTCCGGCGTCGGCACCCAGGTTTTCGTCGTCTCCGGGCCTGGCAAGTTCGAGCCCAGGCTGGTCGACCTGGGGATCGAATCCAGTGGCCGGGTAATTGTATTACAGGGCCTGGAGGTGGATGAAGAGGTAGTGACGTCGGCACAATTTCTGCTTGATTCTGAATCGAAATTACGTGAAGCCACCGCCAAGATGCTAGGTAATTTTGGCGATGAGGTGGAGGCCGAAGCGGCAGGCACTTCGGAGGAGCAGAATCATGATTGAGGCCATTATCAATGCGTCATTGCGTGATCGATTCATGGTGATAATCGCCATGGTCATTATCGCCCTGGTGGGCCTGTATTCCTATGTGAATGTGCCGTTGGACGCCATTCCCGATCTGTCGGACACCCAGGTGATTATTTTTACCGAGTTTCCCGGGCAGTCTCCACAGGTTGTGGAAGACCAGGTTACCTATCCGTTGACCACTTCGATGTTGGCGGTACCCAACACCAAGGCGGTGCGAGGATACTCCTTCTTCGGCATGTCGTTCGTCTACATAATTTTCGAAGACGATGTCGATATCTATTGGGCGCGATCGCGGGTGCTGGAATCGCTGAACTACGTCAGCGGTCGCCTGCCCCAGGGCATTACGCCTACACTGGGCCCGGATGCTACCGGCGTGGGCTGGATCTACGAATATGCACTGATCGACAGAACCGGCAATCACGACCTTGCACAGCTTCGCTCCATCCAGGACTGGTACCTGCGTTATCCCCTGCAAACGGTTGATGGGGTCGCCGAAGTGGCCTCGGTGGGCGGCTATGTCAAACAGTACCAGGTTGAAGTCGATCCCAATGCGCTGCTGCGTTACAAGCTCTCGCTTGGCACCATCAGGATGGCTATCCAAAATTCCAATATGGATGTCGGCGGACGCCTGATAGAACTGGCTGAAACCGAATACATGGTGCGTAGTCGCGGCTACATCCAGTCCATCGATGATCTCAATTCCATCCCGGTTGCGGTGGATGCAGACGGGACTCCGATCCGATTGCAGGATGTGGCGCATGTGCATATCGGACCGGAACTCCGCCGTGGTGTCGTCGAGCTGGACGGTGAAGGCGAAGTGGTGGGTGGCGTCGTCATCATGCGCTTCGGCGAAAATGCTCTGGCTACCATCGAAGGCGTTAGAGCCAAACTGGAGGAACTCAAGCGTGGCTTGCCGGAAGGAGTGGAAATCATCACGGTCTATGATCGCGGCGATCTGATTGAACGTGCCGTCGATAGTCTGAACACCTCTCTGATCCAGGAATTGTTAATCGTAAGCCTGGTGGTCATCCTATTTCTTTTGCATGCACGCTCGGCATTCGTTGCCATCATCACCTTACCCCTGGGTATCCTGATGGCTTTTATCGTCATGCGCTTGCAGGGATTGAATGCCAATATCATGTCCCTGGGCGGCATCGCCATCACCATAGGAGCCATGGTCGATGGCGCCATCGTCATGGTCGAAAACGGCCACAGCCGCCTGGCCCAGGCCAGGGATAAATTAGGCCGTGAGCTTGGCAACGAAGAACATTGGCAGACGATCGGCGAATCCTGTAGAGAGGTTGGCCCGGCACTGTTTTTTTCACTACTGGTCGTCACCGTTTCTTTTCTGCCTATCTTCACCATGCAGGCACAGGAGGGGCGACTGTTCAGTCCGCTGGCATTTACCGCCACCTACGCCATGGCAGCGTCGGCGATCCTGGCGATTACCCTGGTTCCTGTGATGATGGGCTATCTCCTGCGCGGGAAAATCCTGGCCGAGGGCAGGAATCCGATTAACCGTTTGCTGCATGCGCTGCACACACCGGTCTTAACCCTGGCCATGAAATGGCGCAGCCTGACGCTGCTTGCTGCCGTCATCCTGTTAGCGGCGACTTACTACCCGTATTCGAAACTGGGTAGTGAGTTCATGCCGCCTCTCGACGAAGGGGATATTTTATATATGCCGACTACATTCCCGGGTATCTCGATTACCAAGGCGAAGGAACTGTTACAGCAAACCGATAAGATCATAAAAACCTTTCCTGAAGTTCAGCACGTCTTCGGCAAGATTGGCCGCGCCAACACCGCTACCGATGCAGCGCCCTTGTCCATGATCGAGACGACGATTCGCCTGAAACCGAAAGAAGAGTGGCCCGACCCGGACAAAACCACCACGGAATTAATGAGCGAGATGGACAGGGCGATTCAATTTCCGGGCCTGGCCAACGCCTGGACAATGCCTATCAAGACACGTATCGACATGTTGTCAACCGGGATCAAGACGCCGATTGGCATCAAGGTTTCGGGTCCCGATCTGGAAGTATTGCAGGAGCTGTCGCTGCAGATAGAGCGGGCGATGAATACCCTGCCTGAAACCACATCGGCTTTTGGTGACAGGGCAGTAGGGGGCTACTACCTCGACTTCGACATCGACCGCGAAGCCGCCGCCCGTTATGGGTTGACTGTCGGTGCGGTTCAGGATGTCATCCAAAGTGCGATAGGGGGCATGAATATCACCGAAACCGTAGAGGGTCGGGAGCGTTATCCGGTAAATCTGCGCTACCCCAGGGGGCTAAGGGACGACCTGGAGACCTTGAAGCGGGTGCTGATTCCCACGCCGACCGGCATACAAATACCGCTGGCACTGGTCGCCGAGTTGAATTACAGACGCGGTCCTGCGGTGATCAAGAGTGAGAATGCCAGTCCCAATGCCTGGATTTATGTGGATATATCCAGCACCGATATCGGCGGCTTCGTGGCGCAGGCGAAACAGGTGGTGGCGGAGATGGTGACTATCCCTCCCGGCTATACCCTGGTCTGGTCCGGGCAGTTCGAGTACATGGAGCGTGCCGCCGCGCGCCTGCGTATCGTGGCTCCGGCTACGCTGCTGATCATATTTCTGCTGCTGTACTTTAACTTCCGCAATATCATCGAGCCGATCGTGGTAATGATTTCCATTCCCTTCGGCCTGGTGGGCGGGGTCTGGTTGATCTATGCCTACGACTACAATATGTCGGTCGCCGTCGCCGTGGGGTTTATCGCCCTGGCTGGAATGGCGGCCGAGATCGGGGTGCTGGTGTTGAGTTTCATCGACATGGAAATCGCCAAGCGCAGAGCCGCGAGCAGCTCGGCCCTGACGGTTGCACAAATCAAGGATGCGGTATTGACGGCTACTTCACAACGTGTTCGACCCGTGGCGATGACCGCTATGTCCACCATGGCTGGCCTGGTGCCGATCATGTTGAGCAGTTCGACCGGGTCTGACGTGACCCACCGCATCGCCGCACCCATGCTCGGTGGTATGCTGACGGTGATGATACTGAATCTCCTGGTCTTACCACTGATCTATAGCCTGGTCTTGCAGTATCAGGAAAGACGCAGGGCGGTGGCGGGTTTGCCAATGATGGCGGCGGTGTAAGAACGCTATCTGCATCAGGTAATGCCGATTTTTCTTGGCCATGTACCAGTCAATAAGTCGAGTGAGTATAAGAAGAACCAAAGCCATGTCAGTCGGAGACCGCATCTTCATTTGGCAGAAAATAATCATTCTGCTAACATTGGAACCCTCTAGCAAGTCCGGAAATGTCCTTAAAACTTTACGACATTGACCAATATATCGGGTTACTCGTCGTCAAATCGGTACTGACAAGTTAACTTCAATTTTGCTCTTTTGGGGTCGAAATAGGGATACTCTACAACCAGAAATCAATGACTTAGAGCCATTTATTCGGTAGAAATTCGTCCCAAAGTAGTTAACTTGTCAATACCGGGAAAAGGCTGTGGCAATGTAGAAGTAGCTTCATGACGATTTTCCCGAATTTGAGAGTTAACTGGTCAATACCTGAGATTCTGCATGTAGGTACTTCACTCGGTGCTGCGTGTTTTTATGAAGCGGCTATGATACCGCGTAAGGCTTCAATATCCAGCAGCTCAATTTCCCGATTGTTAACTGCTATTAAACCCTTGCGCTGAAGCGCGGTGAATACTCGACTCATTGTTTCAACCGTCAGTCCCAGATATTCGCCGATGTCGATACGGATCATCGGTAATAGAAAGCGGGTTGGAGAAAGCGATATGCGCCCATAACGAGTGGACAGCCCTAGTAAAAACGAGGCGGTACGTTGTTCGGCGGTGTAGCTGCTAAGCAGGGTATGGATTTTCTGATCCTTTGCAATCTCGTTTCCCATGATGGCAAAAAAGTGATGTTGCAGATTGGGTAACTGCTGACTCAGGCGTTCAAGTTGGGTAAAGGGGATTTCGCATATTGATGAATGTTCTAAAGCCATAGTTGAATTGGCATATATTTTACTGGCAATTCCATCCATACCGATAATTTCCCCGGGTAAGAAAAATCCGGTGACTCGACGCTTACCACTATCACTGAGAATGTAGGATTTAATACTGCCAGAACGCACCACATACACTGACTCGAAAGCATCATCCTGGCGATAAAGATGATCGCCTTTTTTATAGGGGCGATTTCGTTTGACGATATTATCCAGTTGATGAATCTCGGAATTGTCCAAGGCAATAGGCAGGCATAATTTATTCAGGCGACAACTTGCACAAGATATCTTGGCATTGTGGGGACACAGCTCGCGATTCGTTGCGGTAGCTTGCAATGGAATCATGCCGGTCTGTGAGTTGCTGGTAATATCTGCTGAGCTCATCAGGGGCTCCTCTCAACCAAGGCGAGTGTGCAATCAATCACATTCGCGCACAATTTCGGTTCAATCGCTTGCCATGTATTTCTCTGAATTCAGGCATGTTTCCGCCCTCATTACTGGCTTGATTTATTAAGTAGTCTATCTCTAATGTTGATTGTAGGCAGCTACCAAGCAGGAATGTTGATCTGGATTAAGATTTGACATTGGCAACGAATTTACTATTGAGCTAATCAATGGGCAGACGAAGGAAAATTCGTATTCATGTTGGAACTAAACAAAATCCTGGTCATCATCGAGCCGGACGGCGATTCGCAAGTTGTTTTGGAGAAAGCTGTTCAATTGGCGAAGTATGCCGAATCTGAAGTGGAGTT
>JADFIJ010000123.1 GCA_022566775.1 Pseudomonadota bacterium
TAGAATAATAGAGTGTAGATAGTAATAACTCTAGAATAACAGAACTGGGATCGAAGCAACTGTAGCTTAAGAATTGGAATACTATAAAAGCATCATGCTGAAAGCTTGCAGGTGTTTAATGAAATGGCTTCTGGGTAAAAAACCAATCGTAGTGGGATTCCCAAACTCTCGACTACATTTCAATAGTAAACAAATAGTAGGCAAGAATGGGCGTGCAGATAGTAAAGAAAACCGACCATGGATTCGCTGCTTATTCGCTAGCCCCGGCCGTCAGCAGAAAGGAAACCACCGAGTCGTAGCGGCGAGCCTTCGCGAAATCGAGGGCAGTCTGCTGCGATGCGTCGCTCGAGTTGAGATCTACCCCAGCCTGTACGGCTACGGTGACCGTGTCAAGGATCAGGGACTCCCGGTCCTGACCGGTCTGGCCGGCGCGGCGCTCGGGGGTACCCCAGCTGACGCGAAGACGTCGGTGCCCCATGCCTACTGACGCCATCAGTAAGGAGATTTCGCCTTCCTCGGCCATGAAGTTTTCGCCGCGGCGCTCGGCCGGGTAGTGAACATCATTGACCACCAGCGGATCGGCACCGGCCTCCAACAACGCCTCCATAATCTGCGGCTCCGAAAATCTGGCTGCTAACCAGAGTGGCGTTGCGCCGAGGAGCGAGTCATGAAAATTATAATCCGTTGACTGTCGGCGCACCGGTGTCGGACGTTCGAGTAGTGCTTCCGTGTCTGCGCCATGGTCCAGCAGGACCTTAACCGCCGCAACATTTCCACGCAGCACGGCTGCATGGAGAGCGGTATGACCACTGGTCGCCGATTCAGTATCGGCGCCGCTGGCCAACAGCATGTCTAATAGTTCGGCATTACCGCCATGTATCGCCATGATGGTCGGGCTGGTTCCAAACGCGGACACCTCGTTAAGATTACTGCCGCCTTGCACCAGCAATTGTGCCGAACGCAAATCACCGGACCTGGCTGCGAACATCAATGGGGTGTTGCCGCCTTGCTCGATCCAGTATTTGTAGGCGGGATTGCTGTCCTGAATCTTCTCGGATTTCACATACTGGGTTCGCACCAGGGAACGGGCATGCACATCGGCACCGAATTCGAGCAGCACCTCGATCACGCCGGCATGCCCCTGATTTGCTGCCCACATCAGGGCCGTCTGGTCCCGGGTGACAGCCGGGTTGGGATCGGCTCCCGCCGCTAGCAATTGTCTAACCACATCCGCATCGCCCGATTGTGCTGCTGTCATCACTACGGTTTCACCAGAATACAGCGCAATATTTGGGTCGGCGCCGACCTGCAACAAGACTTCGACCATGGCGGCACTGCCATTTTGAGCAGCCAGCCACAACGGGGTGACGCCAAGATCGGTAGTGGAATTAACGTCGGCGCCACTGGCGAGCAGCTGCCGGGCGGCGTCGATGCTTTCATGGTAACTGGCCCAGTGCAGGGCCGAAGTACCATCTCCATAGACTGCGTTAGGCTGCAAGCCGTCGCTCAACAGCCTGTGTAAGGTTTCCCAATCGGCATCTTTGGCGGTCTGTACCACGACCGGCATGCCTTGACTGAATACCGGTCCAGCAAACACAGCTTGCAAGGCAACCAGGCTTAAACCAAGTGGGAGGAGTTTACGCCAGCCAGTTAACATAGTTTATGTTCTCGAAGTTGAGATAGATAAATGGATAAATGGGGTCAGAGTAAAAATACAGTAGTTGTCTCTGGACAACTACTGTATTTTTACTCTGACCCCATTTATCCTCTGACCCCATTTATCAAAAAATAGGAAGAGGCTCGGTGCTACCGCCGATACGGTCAATAGGAAACTTGAATCTGTCCATCAGGGTCAGGTGGAGATCCGCCATCGTCGGCTGATGCAGATACTGTATATGCTCGCCGCCGTACAACCAGCCCGCACCGCCACCGACTAACAGCACCGGCAAATTATCTCCCGAGTGAATCGTACTATTGGATATGCCGGCACCGTAGAGAATAGTCATGTTATCCAGCAGGGTGCGGTCACCTTCCTGAATAGCTGCCAGCTTATCCAGATACCTGGCAAACAGCGTGGTGTGGTAGGTGTTGATCCTCGACATCTTCTCCACCATCTGTGGATTATTGTTGTGGTGAGACAAGGGATGGTGCGCGTCGGGCACCTCGATCTGGGGGTAAGGACGCGCGCTCTGTTCTTTACTCATCATAAAGGTGATGACACGGGTCAGATCGCTTTGCAGGGCCAGCACCTGTAAGTCCTGCATGATTTCCATGTGATCCTCGAACTCCACTGGCACTCCGGCCGGCTGCTCGATTTCCGGCAGTTCCAGATCGATCTGCTCCTCAGCTTTCTGTATGCGCCGTTCAATATTGCGCACAGATTCGGTGTAGCTTCCCATCAGGTGACGGTCTGCGGCACCGAGGCTGGACTCCAGACCCGACAATTTATCCATCACCGCGTCGAGGATGCTGCTCTGCTGTCTCAACCTGATTTCCCGCGCGTCACGTGCGGTGCTACCACTGTCACCGAATAAACGTTCAAATACTGCCCTGGGATTGTGCTCCGTGGGCAGTGGCTCTGTGGGGCTGCGCCATGACAGTGTATGGGTATAGACACAACTGAGATTGGCAGTACAGGCGCCCGCCAGAGCCGGCGCATCCATGGAAAGTTCCAGCGATGACAGCTGCGTCTCTTTGCCGAGGTGCCTGGCCAGCAGTTGGTCCACCGACACATCTGCCAGAATCTCAACCTCATTGCGGCCGCCATGGGTCACCCCGGTCAAGAACGAGCCACCGGCACCGGCGTGGGCGATATTCCAGTTGGCCTTGAGTCCGCTCAGCACCAGCATCTTCTCTTTATAGGCAGCGAGGGGTTGCAGAATCGGGGTCAATTCAAAATCTCGTCCCACCGTGGTGGGCAACCAATAATCCATGGCCATGCCATTGGGTACATAGACGGTCTGAAAGCGATGAATGGGTGCGCTCGAGCCAAGGGCAAACGCAGGAGTCATAGCATCGAGTAATGGCAGTGCCAGGGCGGCGCCGGCGCCACGCAGGATGGTGCGGCGAGATATCGCCTTGCCGGTACCAAAAATTAGTGATCTAGCTTTTTTTGTCATGCTGTCGTTACCTCTCATGGAGAGTCGTTATTACCCGAATAGACCAGTGCTCGAATATAACATGGGAACAGGTCAAAAATCTTTACTTCAGTAGCACCGCCCTCAGTTACGGGAACTCGCCAGTGCCTTGGGCTCGGTGCTTTCTGCGGCTTCCCCAGTAGGGTTTTCGGCCAATTGCTGCGCCGCAACACTGCTGGTAAACGCCGGACTCTCGACAATCCCCAGCACCAGGGATGACCAACTGTAATTGTCGGCCGCACCCTTGCGTACGATGTCGCGAATCGTGGGCTGATCGTAATATTCCAGGCGCCGACCCAGAGCATAGGTCATTAGCTTTTCCACCAGGGTATGGGTGAATTGATCTGGCCGGCCAGTCATCCAGTCGCGAAGGTCGGCAAATCCTGAAAACTGCACACCACCCGGATAATTGCCATCGGTATCAACCGGGTTTCCTATTTCATCAAATTCGCGCCAGGCGCCAATCACATCAAAATTTTCAAGGGCGAAGCCCAGAGGATCAATAATGACATGGCAGCTTGCGCATACCGGGTCCTCGCGATGACGGTCCAGTCTCTCGCGAATAGAAGTGGGAATTTCTCCCCGTTCGGCTTCTGGCAGCACCGGCACGTTCGGTGGCGGTGGCGGTGATGGCGTGCCGAGTAAATTATCCAGCAGCCATTTTCCCCGTAACACCGGTGAGGTTCGCCCCGGATAAGAGGTGATGGTGAGCAGGGCGCCGTGTGCCAACAGGCCACCACGTTGGGAGGTATCCGGAAATACTGTCTTGCGAAAGCGACTGCCGTAAATCCCCTCGACACCGTAATGCCTGGCAAGCCGTTGGTTTAGAAAGCTGTAGTTTGCATCCAGTAGTTCCAGAACACTGGCATCACTGGTAATGGTTTGCGCAATGAACAACTCTGTCTCACGGCCGAAAGCCTCAATCAGACTCATATCGTATTGGGGAAACAGCACCGAGTTTACCTGCACTTCATCCAGGCGTCGCAGATTCAACCATTGTGCCGCAAAATCCTCCACCAGGGTTGTCACCCCGCGAGAATCGGCCAGCATTCGCCTGACCTGCTGCGCGAGAATACGCGGATCGGAGAGCTGGCCCTGTTCGGCCAGGTCCAGCAGAGTCTCATCCGGGGCGCTACTCCAGAGGAAGAATGACAGACGCGATGCCAACTCCAGGTCACTGAGTTCAAATATTTCACCCACTGCCAGATTTGCGGGAACAGCATAGTGACGGATCAGGAAATCGGGATCGCTGAGCATGAATTCCAGCGCGAACTGAATACCTGCCTCAAAACTGCCCCCCTGTTCACGACCACGATTGAAGAAACTGAGCAGTAGTTCCCTGTCATTATCAGAAACCGGCCGGCGATAGGCCTGGCGCGCCATATTGCTCAGAATTTCAGTGGCACAGGCACTCTCCTGCGCTTGTTGCTGCGGTTGACAGGAAAAAATCAGCCGACGGCTGGGCGAATCGCCGGCGGCAGGCAGCGTCGAAGCGGCGGCGTAGGGTCCTGCGATTTCCACGGAATGAACCTTTTGATAGTCCATGTAGACTTCGCTGTTGGTGTTAAGCCTGCCGCCCTGTGCCGGCTGTGGAATACCCTCGTCTTCTAACTGTTGACGTACATAGGACACCGTAACCACCCGCGGTCCAGCCTTCACCGACACACGGACTTCCAGGCCCGCGCCCTCCTCGGTGATCATGTACTGTTCCCAATCGATACTGCCGGGCTCGCCGGTGCCGGTAAAACTCAGCGGTGCCGGTGTGCCCGGCGCATCGCCGCCGATCTCAAAGCGTTGCAGCAAACGTCCATCGAGACGCACCTCCAACTGTTGAGCCCAGCCCAGACCTTTGACATAGTCCTGATAGTTGGTCTGCAGATTCACTTTTATCTCATACTCACCATCCGCCGGAAAGTGATGAGATACGGCGATGCCACCACGGGTCCCGAATGGCATGTCCTCATTCTGGCGCCAGTCCTGGCTCATATAGAGTGGAATATCGTAGATGCTGACGCTCGGTGGAGGCGGCAGACCCGTCGCCAGGCGTGTCACCTGGCGCGCTACCGACATGTAGCGCTCCATATGGGCGGTGGAAAACGGCAGTGACGAGGCAATATTATCGAAGCTGCCGTCTGCGGTTGGGTCGCCTGGCAACAGATCCATCACATCGACATCGAGCCCCAACAGATCGTTTATCGTATTGTTGTATTCGTAGCGATTCATGCGGTGAATCGGTGTCACCCGTCCCGGATTCGGATTCGCTGCCCAAGCCAGATCCAGCTCGCCTTCCAAGTAGTTGGCCATCAACTGGTAGGTCTCGAATGGAGGCCGTGGCATGCCCGCTGGCGGCATCATATGCCCGCGTATTTTTTTAACGACCTTCTCCAGGGCTTCGGCGTGGTTGCCCGCATTAGCAAAATCGATGCTCTGCAGGGAAAAATCGGCGGTTGCGAAGGTATCGTTATGACAGGCAAGACAGTAAGAATTCACCACCTGCCGCATATCGGAGGCGGTGAAATCAGTGTCGGCGGTGACTATGTCATCGACCGACTGGGAGGCGGTGATAATGCCCCAGAAAGTCATAAGCACCGCAAGCATGGCCAGGCCGACCGGGCCAATCCCGCTCCTGGAGATCGCTCTCATTGAGGCCATGCCTGCAAGCATGGTAGCTGAGGCGGTGTGAAGCATTCGAAGCGCATGAGTCTCTCTCAAAAACTGTTATCGTTGTATAACCGACAGAGCGTATATCAGGCTCACTTGTACTGCAATATCAAGAGTAAATAAAGAGATAAAAGGAGACTACAGTCGGTGGAAGAATAAGGGCCTGATTGTCAGATCTGCTCCCTCAAATCGTATATCGATCGAACCATCCGTATTGATTTCTACACTTTCGACGCCGGCGGCGCAGTCAGATCGCCGGTCGCAGTAACTAAACTCCAACCATCCGGCAGCAGGCCGGCTACTGCATCTGTGGTGATTGAGGGGTGATCGAGGTTGACGACATGTTCGTCGGTGAAATCACCGACGCTTCTGGGATCGAGATCTCTTAGATCGGTTGCGTCCAGATCATTTATATCACCCGCATCGAGCGGCGGTGGTGCATCGCCTAAATCGCCTCAGTCTGGATCCGTGTGCGTACCGTAATTGAAACTAACAGGGCAAGAAAACACCAGCTAATGATTTTCGAAAATGACCGACTGAACATAGCAAGACACCTCGCTTCCACAACACCTTGATTAAATGGGGTTAAACCTCAATGCAGAAAAACGATGAAACCGCGCAACGAATACAAAGAATGCATCAAAATCGACGCTAATCCTTTTACGATGGCCTGTCTAGCCATAAGACATGTGTGGAATGTAGTCGTGGTTTGGGGTTAAGAGGGATACTGACAACTTAACAACTTTACGTTATACGAATGCTATCTCCATCTGACCCCAATTATTCTTCCCCACTAATTATCTAAATACTGCGTATCTTTCACTTCCCTGGCATCCGCTTCTAGACGGCGGGCTCCCGCCAGGATTCCAGGTAACGAATAGTTGCCTTCGTGGCAGGCGGCTTCATAGAGTTTTTCACTCTTGGCCATGCGCCGAAACGGCAGTTCCGCAACCCAGGGTTCGCTGTAAATTTCAGGATCCACCACAGTGTAGCGATAGATCAGATCCTGTTTTGAAACCCTGGTAAAAGTCTCGGTTACTTCCAGCATTGTCGATGAGCGGATGCGCCCATTGGATTGCTCTGGTCTAAAGCCTATGGTGTGTACCACCAGGCTGTCCCCTTCCCAATGGCCAATGGAGTCTCCCCCCCATTTTGGGAAACCATTTACCGGGTGCTCGCTATTCATGCGGATGATTCTGACCTGTGGGCCCTTTTCATTTAATATCATCGTATAGTCGTGGGTCTGCACAATCTGAATGAACCTCGCGGCGACGTCGATCATATACGGTATCTGTGCGCCCTGATTGAGGCAGCGTTCGCTGGCTGGCCTCGCCTCCGGCCCATCGAAGGCACCATGTCCCATCCTTAAGCGACGCCCGTATATGTCTTCGAATTCCTCCAGGTAGGGCAGCCGGCCATTGGCAGGCTCGACGATAATTGATGTGCGATATTCGCCGTTCACCAGCGCCAGGTTGTTCACCTGTGGCCTGAAATTGAGATCGGATTGCTGGGCTATGCTGTCGCCAACCGGCGGTGCAACTCTATCCCCCTCTATTGGCGAGTTTCGGATACGTTCCGCTTCCGCAAATTCATCCATGATCTCCCGTGCCTCTTGCTCGCCGTAGGCTCGCTTTTCACCCAGCTCCACGGGTCGCTGCAGCGGAGCTCTGAATAGTTTGTTCCAGTTCCCCTGTAAATCCGGCGTGCCGAATTCAGTGCGGGAAACGACCCAGGGATCTTCTGCGGCGAGTAGATTGGGCACCGAAAAAATGGACCAACTGGCGAGCAGGAGCAGAAAATAACTTTTACAGGAAATGCGAAAAGTCTTCTGAAGTTTCATGGTAGCCCTTTTCCCAATATTTTTAGTTTGACTACCGCTTCGAGACTACTCCCAAAAAACAGGATTTACTATGCGTGCGTGTTAAGTAGAAAAAGATTAATAGGGCGATGCCCTGCGCCGATTGTCTTTCGGTGCAGCCTGATTCCATCATCCTCAAACTATTGGAATCTAAATGCTTGATCGTTTTCAAACCATATAAAACGAGTGATATTAAGTGAGATGAATTAGGCGCTTAGTATCTAGGGCACAGACCATTTAGAAAAACATGAACTTATCTCGATGACGGACATGTCTTTAGATCGCCTATCGACTTATCCGTCAACGAGATAAAGAATCCGGACTTGGTGCCAGACACGTGTTCCCGTAATGGTGATGCAGTACTTCTCAAGTATTACCACAACCTTCCGCAGAGCATGGGAAGCATCAAAGTTATCTCTATTCGAGTCCACACCTGCCATGCGCGTTTTTAGGATTGTTAAATCGGCCATTTTGGTTTTCACACAGCCTAGGCCGACAGCGGACACTTGAAGTTCTCATTAATTCCCATTGAGACGAACAAATTTTTGCAGTCTATGCCCGGTTTGTACTTCTCCGGTATACAGGTTGCCTTGAGAATCGAAGGCCATGTAATGGAGCCAATCGAACTGCCCGGCCTGGCGACCGCCGGTTCCCCAGGAATAAACTGGCTCAAGTGTTTCACGGTCCAGCGCCCAGACCTTGTTATTGGTCCCATCTGGCACGTAGAGAAAGCGTTGCTCGGGGTCCAGGGGATCGAACTCCGCTCCCCAGGTGGAACCTGGACCATAAGTCTGTGGCGCAAGCACTTTTTCAAACAGATAGGTCCCATCTTTGCGAAAAACCTGGAAACGGTTACTGGGGCGATCACTTACATAGACCAGCCCATCATTGGAGAGGGCAAGACCATGAACCGGTGTGCGCCAGGTACGGCTCGGCGGTGCATCGGGATCCCAGGGACCAGGATTTTCATCAACTGGAGGTTCACCATAGGCACCCCAATGACGCAGGTATTCTCCAGTTTCCGCATCGAAAACCACCAAGCGGCGATTGCCGTAACCATCAGCAACATACAATTGATTAGTAGCCGGATCCACTTCCATGGTAGCGGCCCGATTCACAGAGGTGGTGTCATTGCTACCCTGACTCACGCCAACGCCACCAATTATAAGTACTAACTCTCCTTCTTTTGTAAACTTCATTATATGGTGATCGTCGGTGCCATTGCCGGCTACCCAGACAAACCCGTTATGATCCACGTGAATGCCGTGTTCACTATTAAACCATTCATATTCACCATCAATACTGTCACCACCCCAGGAATAAATCACATTGCCGTCCGGATCGAACGCGAGTACTGCCGGCGCAGTGGTGCAACATAGAGATTGCAATGGGTCGTGTCCCCAGGTGCGGTCACGAGTTGTTTGCAAGGGAGTAGATCCTGCATTAGTAGCCTGCACAGTCCATGGGCGATGAATTATCCAAACATTGTCATCGGAATCAACAGACGTTCCCGCCAACTGACCGATTATCCAGTTATTAGGTAGCGGTTTTGGCCAGAATGGATCCACTGCGAACTGGGCTACGCCGTCCGGCACCTGAGGGCCTGACGCATCCGCCGGCATATTCGGATAGTCTTGTGTAAGGGAATTTTCTGGCTGACACGCTATAACTGCAAGTAACAGGAATAAACTCGATAAAAAACTACGACAAAATATTTTCATTATTATTACTACCTCTTCAGTATTGGTGATCATGTATAGAAGATATAGACGCCCCACCCTTACCTGAACCGAGGGCTTCCATCCAAGATGGATACCTCAAAGTGGTAAGCTGCCTCACTCATGTCAAAGAACAACATTGAGGCGTCTGTGAATCAAAATATAATCCACATCGGCCTGGATGTCGATGATACCCGATATCACGGTTCGGCATTGCAAATACAGGGACAGACCACGTTTTTTCTGTCTGCCCGGCAACAGAGTCGGCGTCAGAGATAGTAAAACGTGGTCAGTGCCTGTTTTTATGCTTCGCTCATGGCTTTCTAAACTTCAGTGTAAACCGATCGGTACTGCCGCGCACGCCTGGTGTGCCGACTTCTTGAGTTAAATCATCTTCATCGGGGTGATAGTGCATGTCGCTGAAGTCAACAAATTCGAAACCCACGTCAATCATTTCCTTGATGACCAACACTGGATCAAGTCGACGACCCACGGCTCGGCTGCTTGGTTGACCGTGACGGCGAGTGTGATCGACCACGCCATAAATGCCACCAGGCTTGAGTGAATTGAATACTGCGACATTTAAATTTTCACGATCTTCTGCACTTGGATTGTGCAGGTTCCAGAAGGTGAGGACCATGTCGAAGTTGTCGGTTTCAAACGAAAATTCAGGAATACGGCCCAATGAAATGTCATCATTAACAGCTGAAACACAATCCAGGCCACCGAGAGACATCACCCCATCTTTAAATGCATTGTTTACGCCTACCGATACCACCAGCTCACCCCCATTGTTGCATAGCGTCGGACCAAGAAACTTCGTCCAGTAGCCTGTAGCGGGGGAGAGTTCAAGGACTTTCATGTTGTCTTGAAGTCCAAAGAACTCCAATACTTCAGCAGGTTTGCGATTAGCATCGCGGACCACCTCTGCGGTATCCCGAATACTGCCCTGCAGGTTTTGTTCAATCTTGGCGCGGGTTGCGGCTGCATCTGCAGCAAATACCTGGGTGCAGATGAACAGACTACTGACAACTATTAATACTTTCATCCTGATCGCTCCTTCTTTGTTACATTCATGGATTAGTACTTATTTCGTTCTGTTTAATTTCAATTCTTTTTCCATTCACAGGGTCAGGTCTCCATCTGCACATGCGCAGATGGAGACCTGACCACCCTGTTTACATTCATCAGTATCCACAGGTCGAGCAAAATCGAGATTGCATCTAGCCAGAGCAAACCCTCATTGGAGCCACGTTTTAATGACAGTGTGTTACTTCTGGTAGCAATTTCTCAAAATACTTTGCCTATTTCAAACCCATACATTTGCTTGTCACATATTAAATTATATCGTCCCGTCAGTAGTGACACAATTTCGATCCTGGGTTTGTTGGCAAAATGAGAAATAGTACACATTGCTGTTCAGACCTTCCCGGCGGCACAACTCGGCTATGGTGTCTTCACCACGCAGGCCTTCCAATACAATGCGGATTTTCTCTTCGGCTGGGTAGTGTCGGCGGGTGGCTCGACGAATATCTCGAATAGTCTTTTCG
>JADFIJ010000284.1 GCA_022566775.1 Pseudomonadota bacterium
CCCAGGGCGCTCCAATCCACATCCGGATAGGCGGCAATATGGGCATTAAAATTACCCACGGCACCGTTGATTTTCCCCATCACCGCGTTGTCCCCACACTGCCCCATTTGCCGCTCCAGGCGGTGCACCACATTGGCGATTTCCTTACCCACGGTGGTGGGAGAGGCATTTTGACCGTGGGTGCGGGACAGCATCGGCTGGCTCGCGTACCGGTGTGCCAACCCTCTCAAGCTGTCTATCAGTTCGGCCATGGCAGGAAGCAGCACCTGGTCGCGCCCATCGCGCAGCATCAGGGCGTAGGCCAGGTTGTTGATGTCTTCCGAGGTGCAGGCGAAGTGAACAAATTCCAGCTGTTCACCTAACTCCCCATGGGCTTCGAGCTTCTCCTTGATAAAGTATTCTACGGCCTTGACGTCGTGATTGGTGGTGGCTTCGATGGCTTTTATGCGCTGGGCATCTGCCAGAGAAAACTGCGCCAGGAGTCGCTCGAGAAAGGCCTGACCATCTGCAGAAATGGGGGGCAATGCCTCCACCTTGGGGTGGGCCGCCAACTTTTGTAACCAGCGAATTTCCACCATTGTGCGATAACGCATGAGCGCGAATTCACTGAAGAAGTCTGCCAGTTGCCGGCATTTATCCTGATACCGCCCATCCAGGGGCGAGAGTGCCATCAGGGGATCCAAGCGGTCATTTTCCATTTCAAAATCCTAGTCGGTAACGATAAGTTTACGGCGAATATTGCCAGCGGTTTCCTGGATGCGCTTACGATAAAACACCAGCCGCCACCTGCGTCCACCGAGTTGATACCAGAGCACGGCAGAGCGGATGCCGGCGAGGAGCAGGGCGCGGATTCGATTCGCGATCTGCTCATTGTTCAATTCGGCCGCTTTACCCTGAACTTGTATGCGGTAAGGCAGGGTGCTGATTGTATCCTGATACAGCCTGGCGAGCTGCTCGTAACTGTACTCGCGCAGTTTCTGTTCGCCCCCTTGGGGCACCTCGTCACGGCGCTCCGACGCGGCGGGCCCCAGGGGGGTGATCTGTGCAAGTTTTACTCGAATTTTATCCTGCATCACATTGTTATTGATCAGTTTATTTCTTAGAACCAGCATGCCCAGAGTGTAGCGAATCAGCGCGGCATTTTCTCTGAGCCGGTCATTGCTGAACATATCCTGCAGCGTCTTGAAGCCGAGACCGAGGCTGCCCAGATTCGGATAGATGTCCGCCAGGGAGCCGGGATCGATAACCAGCACGGTGTTGACACTGGCGGCGATGTCAGTCTCGGCGGCATATCTACCCTGGGCCAGGTAGCTCACCAGCGCCGCACTCTGGCTGATTGCGGCGAGCGCCACAGTCTGCTGCTCCCAGGCTGTGAAATTAGCGGACGTAACGTTCAATGATTGCGCCTCCGAGGCAGCGATCCTGTTGGTAAAATACGACATACTGGCCCGGCGTCACCGCCCGTTGCGGTACCTCGAAACTGACCTCGAGCCGCTGGTCCTCGCCGCGGCTGACAGTGCAGCGCTGATCGCTCTGGCGGTAACGAATTTTCGCCGTACAGCGCAGCGGCAGGCGCGGGGTGACAGCGTTGATCCAGGCAGGGTTAGATGCTATTAAATGCTGTGATAACAGATAGTTATTCTCGTTTCCTTGAGCAACTACTAATACATTGCGAGGCAGATCCTTGTGCACCACATACCAGGGTGCCTCGGCATGGTTGTGCTTGCCACCGATACCCAGGCCCTGGCGCTGTCCGTAGGTGTAGTACATGAGGCCGGCGTGACGGCCAAGCTGTTCCCCATCCGTGGTTTCAATGGTGCCGGGATTTGCCGGCAGATATCGCTGGAGAAAATCCTTGAAGCGTCTTTCTCCGATGAAACAGATGCCGGTGCTATCCTTCTTGTCATGGGTCCTCAGTGCCAGGGATTCTGCGATTCGACGTACCTCGGTCTTGCGTAATTCCCCCACTGGAAACAAGCTGTTACGCAGGCTAGCTTCATTAACTTCACACAAGAAGTAGCTCTGGTCCTTGTTCTCGTCCAGCCCCTTCAGCAGTTGGGTTCCGTCTGCGGTATCGAGCCTTCTCACATAGTGACCGGTGGCGATTTTATCTGCCCCCAGGACGCGCGCGTATTCCAGGAATGCCTTGAATTTAATCTCGCGGTTACACAGCACATCCGGGTTGGGCGTACGACCGGCCTGGTACTCTTTCAGGAAGTGGGCGAAGACCCGGTCCCAGTATTCAGCCGAAAAATTGGCCCTGTGCAGCTTGATCCCCAGCTTGTCACAGACTGACTGCGCATCGTCCAGATCCACCCTGGCGGTACAGTATTCGCTGCCATCGTCCTCTTCCCAATTCTTCATGAACATCCCCTCTACCCGGTAGCCGTCTTGTATTAGCAAGTGGGCGGCGACAGAAGAATCTACGCCGCCGGACATACCGACGATGACTAACTCCTGGGATGGATGGGCTTTTTCTCTTGTTACTGTCGTTACTGCCATGACTTTGCTATTCAGAAATAAGGGGCAGGGTAATCCGATTCCCCGACTTCAAGATGTCCTGCCGGTTGATTATAAACTATGATTCCTGCGGATTTCTCTTTCACCGTCGAAAAACGTCCCTGCTACTCAAGCGCGGTGGCGACGCTAAGGTAATTGATGACTTTTACCATGAGTTCCCGGTGCTCTATTCTTAAGATACTTTCCCGGCCAAGATCCTCTACCCTACTTTCCTTGCGACCATTCGCGCTTCCATTTTTTCAGCGCTGCGGAACTCGCTCCGCTCAGACAGTCCTCGCTCAACCTGAAAAAATGAAAGCGCTAAAGCATGGTCTGATT
>JADFIJ010000124.1 GCA_022566775.1 Pseudomonadota bacterium
GCTAGAAGTTACTATTGATTACCGAGTCATAAGCCATCTGGTAAAGTTGCTGCTCGCTTAAAACCGCAGGCTCCAGCGTGGCTCGGCCGCTCCTGGACAAAGGCGAATTGGCGGTGGAATTACGGCGCGAATTGGCGAGAAAACTACCCGTATTGGCAGAATCTATCGTAGCGGCAGTCGATGTGGCGCCGCTGGCAAGTGTTGAGTTTCCTGCCGTTACACCAACTGACCCTGAATTCACCGGCTGCCTCAGCGCCGGTATCGGAGCGCTGGCAATCGGGTTGTTGGCGCCGGGAAGCGGTGTGGCCGCCGCCTCCAGCGAACTCAGCCGGTCATCGATATTGGTATAACGACTGAGGGAGTCGCGCTGCAACTTGCGTTGCTCGAAACCCATCTCTTCGATCAGCGCTCGCAGCGCCTGGACTTCAGTCTGCAGGTCGCGATTTTGATCCAGCAGCAATGACAGTGCATCGTTGTTCGAAGTTGTGCTGCGCTGGGCGGGAGCTCCCGAGGCCGACTGGCCGGGTGTGAAGGCCTGGGATTCGACAACAGAACTCGACACCTGCGCCAGGGCTGTCGAGCCAGGAACAATCGTACCGAGGACAATTGTGTAAAGACCGATCAATAACTTATTCGTTGTAAGCAACAGCTTTGTTTCCACGATCTTAGTCCACCGAAATTCGCTACTGGATTTCGACGCGTCGATTGCGGCTGTAAGCCCGTTCGGTTTGACCATTTTGATCAGGCCTTTCCTCACCGTAGCTTACCACCTCGATCTGGGAACGAGACGCACCATTGACGATCAGGTAATTAAGAATACCGTTGGCACGACGCTCACCTAATGCCAGGTTGTATTCCCGGGTACCGCGTTCATCGGCATGCCCTTCCAGGCGGATGCGCTTGCCCGGATTGGCGGCAAGATCGCGGGCATGGTAAGTCAGAGTATCGCGATCTTCGGCCTTGAATTCGGCGATATCAAAATCGAAATAAAACACCGTCTGCCGCAGCGCAGTCTGAGCTGCAATCTCATCCTGGGTCAACTGACCGCTGGTGGAGACGGCAGTGGTGGTAGCCGGGGTGGAGTCGCTGCTACTACTGGAAGCAGTCTCGTCACCCATGCTGTCTTCCTCCGGCTCGCTAGTTGAGCTACAGGCCGCCACGGCAAATAGTGAAATGACCATGAAACCTACTTTTAGAAATTTGTTGCTTTGCTTACCCACTCTAAGTCCTCCGAAGACCTTCTATCGTTTATCTAAAATCAGCAGCTTCAATGCCCCTGAATACTCGCACTTAATTCTGTCTATCGCTCAATACTTCAGGAGCTCCCTAATTCAGGAACGGAGACCAGGAAGGCTCCCGCACGTCACCCTGCGAGGATGGTAGCCGGAACTTCACTCGCCCGTCAATGGATACGGCATCTAACACGCCCCTGCCATTGAATTTTGTCGCATACATAATCATGCTGCCGTTGGGTGCAATACTGGGTGATTCATCCAAAGAGGTGTCGGTGAGGGTGATGACTCTCAGGGTCTCAACATTCAGAATCGCGATCTGGTAATTTGGATTCTGCCGGGTTTCGCGCCGCACATGCACCAGATTCACGCCATCGGGCAGGAATGCCGCCTTCATGCACTGAAAACAGTCATAGGTGAGTCGCTCTACCTCGAAGGCGCTGGCGCCCAGCTCGATCTGGTAAATCTGTGGTTGCCCGGTGCGATCCGACATAAAAACCACGGAACGGCCGTCTTTACTCCAACTCGGTTCGGTATCGATAAGCGGATGATGGGTAATCTGCGTCAGTTGATTGCTGGTCAGGTCCTGCACGTAGATATCTGGAGACCCGTCTTTGGATAAGACCATCGCCAGTTTGCTGCCGTCCGGGGACCACACCGGAGAGCCGTTGATATTCGGATAGTTGGTTATTTGCCGGCGCTGGCCGCTGGCGATGTTTTGAATGTAGATGCGTGGCAGACTGGTCTCGAAGGAGACATACGCCACATCCAGCCCCGTTGGCGACCAACTCGGCGACATGATGGGTTCCTGTGACTCCAGCAAGATCTGCGCGCGCTGACCGTCATAATCTGCCTTCTCCAGGCGGAAATTGGTGAGCTCCGGACTGATATAGTCGGCGACCACATACAGAATCTGAGTGGTGAAGGCACCTCGGGTCCCGGTCACCTGCTCGAATACCACGTTACTGATGGTGTGGCCGATATCCCGTAATTGCGCCACGGAGCCGGTCAGCACCTCACCTGCGAGCTTCAATTCCCGGTTGATATCGAAGAACTCATACTGCACCCGCACCAGCTGACTGCCGGCGGCGCGGCTGATCTTCCCCACCAACAGATAGTCCTGGGCCAGCAGGCGCCAGTCGCGGTAGAAGACGTCTTGTTCTTCGTGGGGTGTACTGAGCATGTTGTCCCGGGAAAGCGCCCGAAATTCGCCGACTTGCTCGAGATCATTGAGCACTATCTGGCTGACATCTTCGCTCAATGCCCCGTCGCCTTCCCAGGCAAAAGGCACGATGGCGATGGGTATGGGGTTGTCGACGCCCTTGGTGATCTGGATGCTTAATTCACCGTGGGCGGCGAATGCAGCCAGACCCAACAGGCAAAATGCCACGGCAACGAGTGTTCTGCGTGTTTTCAAAACAATAAGTCCTCGGGTTGGAAGATCAGCGACAGGGTCCTGAAGTTCCTGTTAAAAAGGTTAATCGGCAATGTCTGCAATTCTCTGAACGGTGCCGCTCGGTAAACTGCGTTCTCTGCGGAGCGGTCGAAGGCCACATCACCGCTGCTCTCGGTGATCGTCGCCGACACCAGCTCGCCGGTGGGCAACATCCGTATTTGCAAGATCGCCCGCATGCCATTTCTGGCGCTCGGCGGTCGTGACCAGTTTTCCTGTACCAGCTGCTGGATCAAGGCGGTGGCGCTCTGCACCAGCTCGAATTCCGTTATCGCCAATTCCTGGGCGGCTTGCTGGCGTTGACGCTCCGCTTCCCTGGCCTGATCTAATTGTCGCAGCCTGGCCTGTTCCTCCTGCGCCCTAGCCTCTTCCTGGCGGGCCCGCTCCGACTCGAGTCGGGCTTGCCTGTCGGCATCGGCGTCGACTTGTCTCTGCCGCTCCTGCGCCTGCCCACGTGCCCGTTCCTCAGCTGCCGCACGCTCTCGTTCCAGCTCGCGTTCGGCCTCGGCCTGCCGGCGCAGTTCCTCCTCCCGCGTCTGGCGCTGTTGATCGAGGCGCTCGAGACGCAGTCGCTCCAGATTCTGTGCATTGCGCACCTGGGGATTGACATCGATAAGTAGCGCCTTCACCACCGTCGGCTGCACCAGATTAAGCACTTGCGGTGCCCTGTTCGCCTGATAATAAATCAGTGCCGCTATCACCAGGCAATGAAAGCTGACGGCAGCAACGATAGATACCGGATAGCCATTATAGATCACTACATTGTCTAGGGCGTTGTGCATATTTCCTGAAACCGAAGCCTTAAGGGACCTCTGCTTAATTATTACAAGCTGTTGAGCGGTTGCGTAATAAAACTGGGGTTGGAAACCCCGGCCTGATTCAGTGTGGTGATCAGGGTAATCATCGCTCCCCAGCTTGCCGAGCTGTCGCCTTCCACCAGCACCTGAATCCGCGGATTGGCACTCATGATGCGGCCGACCTGATCGCCGAGGGTCTCCAGCGTCACCGGGCGCCTGTCCTCACCGGTGGCGCCGACACTCAGGTAGTATTCTCCATTAGACGTAATCGACACCACCAGGGTTTCAATGTTCTGATCGATCGCCAGGGGCTCGTTGTTGGCCTCGGGCAATTCCACCTCGATGCCCTGGTTCAACAGTGGCGCCGTTACCATGAACACGATCAACAAGACCAGCATCACATCGATATAGGGCACGACGTTGATCTCGGCCATGGGCTTATGCCGCTTGCGAACCCTCATTTCCACTGCTTAATCCTGCCTCATTTAGTTCTGCCGGTCTGCGGTCTCAGTCGCTGTGTATCTGCCGATGCAGGATGCTGGAGAACTCATCGCTGAAGGTCATATAACTGCCGGTGATGCTATCCACATTTGCCGAGTACTTATTATAGGCAACCACCGCAGGAATCGCGGCGAACAATCCCATCGCCGTGGCGATGAGCGCCTCGGCGATGCCTGGGGCCACCACCTGTAATGTCGCCTGGGCCTGGTTCGCCAGCCCGATGAAGGAGTTCATGATGCCGATGACCGTACCGAGCAGGCCTATATATGGGCTAACTGAACCTACCGTGGCCAGAAAAGGCAGATGCTTCTCCAGTTTCTCTTCTTCCCTGGAGAAAGCCACACGCATCGCCCGCTGTGCGCCTTCCATGACCGCGTCCCCCTGCACCGAAGCCTGCCGTCGCAGGCGCATGAATTCCTTGAAGCCGGCACGAAATATAGTCTCCATGCCGACGATCTGCATATTCTCCCGCTGCATCTCGGTGCCTTCCTTATAGAGTTGGCTTAAATCCATGCCGGACCAGAATCGATGTTCGAAGTTTTGCACGCCCTTTTTTGCCGCCGACAACACCAGCCATCGCTGAGTGATCATGACCCAGGAAACCACGGATAGCAGCAACAAGATAAGCATGACGAACTGCACCGCCGGGCTGGCATTAAAAATCAGTTGCAGTGGACTCAGTTCATTCACGCAGTTTTCTCCAAAATTAGCGCTTAGCGCACTCCAGATTATCAGTTATGACAGCCCTTCCCCCTAGATAAGCCGCGGGCTCAGAGGAATATTCGGCCAAATAGTGAAATAGTTTGGATAATAAGCACCGAATTGTAACGTTGAGGGGATAAATAAGGGCATTAAACGGGTCAAACGTGGCCTAAATATGGCGGGCTGAAATGGACCCTTTTAGTGCATAAAACGCAGCCAGCACCGCAAGCTCATTCAGTGTCTTCCGCATCGATCGAATCCTGGGTAAACAGATCCTGGTTGTGGGCGCTGGGTTTGATACCAAAGTGCCGGTAGGCGTGTTGCGTAACCACCCGCCCCCGCGGTGTGCGCATGATAAATCCCTGTTGTATCAAATAAGGCTCCAGCACGTCTTCCACCGTATCCGGTTCCTCGGAGATTGCCGCCGCGATGCTGTCGAGACCCACCGGGCCGCCATCGAACTTCTCGATCATGGTCATCAACAGGCGCCGGTCCATGTGATCGAAGCCATTCTTGTCTATGCTCAACATATCCAATGCCATGCCGGCAGACTCCCGGTCAACCCTGCCATGCAGCTTTACTTCGGAATAGTCCCGCACCCGTCGCAATAGCCTGTTGGCGATGCGGGGCGTACCCCGGGCGCGCTTCGCGATCTCAGCCGCACCCTCGCGGTTGCAATCGGTGCCGAGGATATCTGCCGAGCGGCTGACTATCTGGGTCAGTTCACTCACCGAATAAAACTCCAGTCGCTGCGTGATGCCGAAACGATCGCGCAGGGGGGAGGTAAGCAGACCGGCCCTGGTGGTCGCCCCCACCAGGGTGAAAGGCGGCAGATCCAGCTTGATGGAACGTGCCGCCGGCCCTTCGCCGATCATGATATCCAGTTGGTAATCCTCCATCGCCGGATACAGGATCTCTTCGATGGCGGGACTGAGCCGGTGAATCTCATCGATAAACAACACATCCCCAGCTTCGAGATTCGTCAGCATGGCAGCCAGATCACCGGCTTTTTCCAGCACCGGACCGGAGGTGGTTCTGATAGCAACCTTGAGTTCGTGGGCGATGATATAGGCCAGGGTGGTCTTGCCCAGGCCGGGGGGACCGAACACCAGGGTGTGATCCAGGGGTTCACCACGATTGCGAGCAGCACGGATAAAAATATCCATCTGCTCTTTCACCACCTCCTGCCCCACGTAGTCCTGCAGGGTCAGCGGCCGAATCGCCTTATCCTGTGAATCTTCCATGGCGGTGCCGGTGCCGGAGATGAGTCTTTCTTCTTCCATCGACATGTTAAGCCATGCTCTTCAGGGCGAGGCGTATTAATTCTTCGCTGTTGGCGACGCCCGGCTTGTCTTTTATCACCTGGGCGATCGCATGTGCCGCCTGCATCGGCTTGTAACCCAGGCTAACCAGGGCCGTTTCCGCATCCTTGGTGACTGCAGAAGCACCGGACCCCACCTCGCTGCCGGCACCGACAGTTGCAGTCACCTCCCATTCGGCGAGACGATCGCGCATTTCCACGATCAGGCGTTCGGCGGTCTTCTTGCCGATACCGGGCATGTTCACCAGGGTGGCCACATCGTTATTACGCACCGTGCGCACGAACTCATCCACTTCCATGCCCGACAGAATCGCCAGCCCCAGCTTCGGTCCGACTCCATTCACCCTGATCAGCGCCCGGAACATCGCCTTGTCCTTGGCATCATAAAACCCATACAGCAACTGGGCGTCTTCGCGCACCACAAAATGGGTGTGCAAAACCAGCTTCTGCCCAATCTCCGGCAATTGATACAGGGTACTCAGCGGCACCTGAATCTCGTAGGTAATACCTCCCACTTCAAGGTGGATATCCGGTGGTATTTTCGCCACCAGAATGCCGCGTATCTGTCCTATCAAAACCTGATCCCTATTTAACTACCAGCCTAAAAATAATCCAATTCAAAGTCTATGGACACAAAACGTAAGGTGATTTAGTGACGGCGCGCTGCGCTGCCATATCCTTCTGCCTCAGCGGCTTGCCCCCATCCCGGGTGCCCTCACTCGGTCGGGAGCCCAAAAAGACGGTCTCCCTCGGTCACTCGGTGCGGCGCCTCGATTGCTGATGCAGAAGGATATGACATCACATCGCTTGGCGGTCCATTGCAAAATTTAGTATTACACAAAACCCGAAGACAGGGATTCGGTGCTGTCTGAGTAGACCGTCGCCAGCAGGGAGCTGGCGCCGAGCCCCCAGGGATGGGTTCACGGTGTGTCTACTCAGACAGTACCGGATCCCTGTCCCGTTCAATCTCTGCGGGCTGCGTACCACCGCCCTAAAAACTGCGGCAAGATCTACTACGATTACAGGACATCCGTAGACCGGAGCTCTGTCACCGCAGTCGCTTGCGCGAATATGATTTAGCCCCTGCCATACGGATCAGACTCGCCTGGGTGTGCGCGTGACAGATGGCGACGGCCAGGGCGTCGGCTGCATCTTCCGCTATGTTATCACTTATGGACAGCAGCGCTTTAACCATGTGCTGCACCTGCGCCTTGTCGGCGGCGCCGTTGCCCACCACCGCCTGCTTCACCTTGCGCGCGGAATACTCCGCCAGCGGTAACTGCTTCGAGAGACAGGCGACCATGGCCGCACCCCGGGCATGACCCAGCTTCAATGCCGCCGAGGCATTGCGTCCCATGAAGACTTCTTCGACAGCAGATTGCTGGGGTGAGAATTGCTCGATGACCTTCACCAGTTCGGCGTGGATTATCTGCAGCCGCTGCGGAAAGTCTTGGGTTTGGGTGCGGATACAACCGCAGCCGACATATTCCAGTTTATTGCCCACCGCGTTGATCAGGCCATACCCTGTGACTCGAGAACCAGGATCAATTCCCAGTATGATGGCCATGTGGTTTCCTTCGGCAGCGTTTACAACAAACGACGACGACAGTCGCCGGCACGAAATTAAAGTTGGCTGGCAATCTCGTCTGAAATATGGGCATTGGAGTAAACATTCTGCACGTCATCCAGATCTTCCATTAGCTCGACGAGTTTGAGCAGGGTTTCCGCAGCATGCAGGTCGAGATCCACTCCAGTTGCAGCCAGCATCGTCATTTCCGCGGCCTCCGCTTCTAGTTTATTTTCCCGCAATGCATCCTGCACCGCACCGAAAGTTTCCAGGCTCGTCATCACATCGATACTGCCATCTTCATTGTTGACGATATCATCGGCGCCTGCATCTAGTGCCACCTCCATGATCGCTTCTTCGTCACTGCCGGCGGCAAAATTGATGATGCCGGCCTTCTGGAATAGATAGGCCACCGAGCCATGGGTGCCCAGGCTGCCCCCGAACTTGGTAAATGCATGCCGGACCTCGGCGACGGTGCGGTTCTTGTTATCCGTGAGTGTTTCCACCAACACCGCGACGCCACCCGGTCCATAACCTTCGTATACCAGTTCTTCCAGGGAATCGGTCTCGGCGGCACCGGCACCACGGGCGATGGCCCGGTCCATGGTGTCGCGAGTCATGTTGGCGGCCAGCGCCTTATCCGCCACGGCGCGCAGGCGTGGATTGTCCGCCACCGTGGCGCCACCCATCTTCGCAGCCACGGTGAGTTCACGAATCAACTTGGTGAAGACCTTGCCGCGCTTGGCATCCTGCCCCGCTTTCCTGTGTTTGATATTGGCCCATTTACTGTGACCCGACATAACCCACTCCGATGGTTTTCCTGGACCGGCGTCGAAGACACCGACGATCTATTTTAGGGCGCTTCTGAGGTATTAGTCAGAGGCTCATTCACTTTGCGGCGGCGGTTCCCGTAGCCTGATATTTAATTCCCGCAACTGCGCCTCCGACACCACGCTCGGCGCATCGGTGAGCAGACAGGCGGCGGACTGCGTCTTCGGAAAGGCGATAACTTCCCGGATAGAAGAGGCACCGGTCATCAACATGATGAGGCGGTCCAAACCGAAGGCTATACCACCATGGGGAGGACAGCCATAGCTTAGTGCATCGAGTAGAAATCCAAACTTCTCCTGGGCTTCTTCCGGGCCAATTCCCAGCACCTGGAACACCGCCTGTTGCATCGCGCTCTTGTTGATACGGATAGAGCCGCCACCCAACTCGGTGCCGTTCAATACCAGGTCATAGGCCCGGGACAGGGCGTTGACCGGATCCCTGGCCAATGCCTCGGCGTCGCAGGCGGGTGCGGTAAAGGGATGGTGCAGGGAGGTCAGGCTGCCATCGCTGGCGCGTTCGAACATCGGGAAGTCGATCACCCACAACGGCGTCCAACCCGGCTTCACCTGACCGAGATCTTCCGCCACCTTGATCCGCAGCGCGCCCATGGCTTCGTTGACCACCTTGGCTTTGTCGGCACCGAAGAAAATGATATCGCCGCTTTCCGCGTTGAGCTTCTGCATCAGGGCGGAGATCACGTCGGCGGACATAAACTTCACTATGGGTGACTGCAGGCCCTCGACGCCGGCGTCGATGTCATTGACCTTGATCCAGGCCAGACCCCTGGCGCCGTAGATCGCTACAAAATCGGTATAGCCATCGATTAGCTTGCGACTGAGGCTGCCACCGGCGGGCACACGCAAGGCCACCACCCTGCTGGCTGGATCATTCGCCGGCGCGCTGAAAACCTTGAAGTCCACCGCCTGCATCAACTCGGCAATATCCACCAGTTCCATGTCGATGCGCAGGTCTGGCTTGTCGACGCCATAGCGTCGGATCGCCTCGGCGTGGGTGATGACGGGAAACTTGCCCAGATCCACATCCAGGTGGGTCTTGAACACGTGCTGAATCATCTCTTCCATGATCGCCATGATCTGCTCCTCGTCCATGAATGAGGTCTCCACGTCGATCTGGGTGAACTCAGGCTGGCGGTCGGCGCGTAAATCTTCGTCGCGGAAACACTTCGCAATCTGGTAGTAGCGATCCATCCCCGCCGCCATCAGTATCTGCTTGAACAACTGCGGCGACTGCGGCAGGGCGAAGAATTTGCCTGGATGGGTTCGACTCGGCACCAGATAATCCCGCGCTCCTTCCGGCGTTGCCTTCGTTAACAGGGGTGTCTCGATGTCTAGAAAACCATGGTCGTCGAGGAAGTTACGTACCGTATTGGTCACCTTGGATCTAAAGCGCAGGCGCTCGATCATCTCCGGCCGCCGCAGATCGATGTAGCGATAGCGCAGGCGGATGTCTTCGCCGACGCTGCCGTGCTCGTCCAGTTGTATGGGCGGGGTCTCGGCCGCATTCAATACCACTAGCTCCTTGCCCAATACCTCGATCTTGCCGGTGGCCATGTCTGGGTTGATGGTGCCATCCGGGCGCAGGCGCACCCGGCCTTTAACCTGGATCACGAATTCGTTGCGTACACCCTCGGCGATCGCAAAACTCTCTACGGTATCGGGATCATAAACCACCTGGGTAATCCCCTCGCGGTCGCGAACATCGAGAAATATCACGCCACCGTGGTCACGGCGCCTGTGCACCCAACCGCAAAGGACCACGTCTTTGCCTGCAAATGATTCGTCTAATTCTCCGCAATAATTGCTGCGCATATTCATTTCCTGTTTAAGCTACGCTCATGGGTATCTGCCGGCACCGCTGCCAAACCCCGGAGCCCATCACAACAACACCCGTTTAACTGGAGCCCTGCTCAGATTTACCGGCCTTGGTGTTGGCCGATTTGGAATCCTGTTGGCTGGAGGACTTGTTTTCTGGCTTCGATTTTCCGGTTTCTGCCGCCGCTTTATCGCCACCATCGGGCTTCTTGCCGGCATCCCCATCACCGCTGCCGCCATCGTTGGCTGCCGCTGCCTTACCCGAATCGGATTCCGCCAGTTGCCTCTTTTCGCCGGTCTTGAAATCGGTTTCATACCAGCCCTTGCCCTTGAGGCGGAAACTGACTGCCGATACCAATTTCTTCAGTCCTGGCCGGGCGCACGCCGGGCAATCCTTCAGGGGGGCATCGCTCATCTTCTGCAGCACATCCATCTTGTGCTCACAGAGCCTACATTGGTATTCGTAAATTGGCATTTGCTTCCTCTTTTAACTGATTCGTTGCCTGCGTGGGGCGGTGGTCACAAGCCGATTGCACCGGCCCGGCCGATAAAAACCGGCGATTATACCTTAAGGAGCCTCTGATTAATTGGTTTTTACCGCGCACACTTTCCTGGACATTGAATTTTCCCACAGGCTTCGATGTCAGC
>JADFIJ010000125.1 GCA_022566775.1 Pseudomonadota bacterium
CCTTAGAATTAACTAGAGATTTTAAATGGCAGGGCCATAACAAATACACCCGACCATTAAAGGTGGTTACCGCGAGTGTATGCCTGTTTATTTCACCACGGAGACGAATCGGCAGATTCTTGAGCGCAAGCTAGTTAGTCATTGCCAGCCAGTGAGCGTTCTTCCTGTGCTTTACGCTCGGCGACCAATTTTTCAAAACCTTCATCGTCGAGGTGCGTCACCGCGATCCAGGCATGGGACATTTCGTCGCCGGTACGGCTGCCACCCACCACCCACTGATCGGGATCGGGGTTGTTGGGATTGCCGGCGGTGTTGTCATACCACTGCTTGATTACCAGTACCGCGCCTGTTGGCAGCAGCGGAGCAACGTCTGGCTGATACAGGTGGCTGTGATGCCAGGTTGCACTCCAGTTGGAGATCTGGCTGATCTGCTCGGTACGGCCAGTCGCCGGGTAGAAAATTTCCAGGGAAGCGGCATTCATGCGCAGGTGACCGTGGGGCTGAAAGCTGTCGATACGCACCGGGTGATCGAAAGAATGAAAACCCTGGGTCATGGTGTAGCCATTAGGTGGCACGATCAAATGACCGGATTCATAACCATCGCGCAGTTGATAGAGTCTCAGGTCCTGTTTGAAAGGGCTGGTCCTCTCCTGGAAGTCTTCGTCGTGAAACCACATGCCTATTTCAACTACATTGTCCTTGATCACCGTCCCCGGTGCCATGGCACCGATACCACCTGGGAACATGTGAATATCCCAGAAAACACGGGAATTAGCCGGCAGTGTGCGGCATACGCCTTCGGGAACGATCTCACCCCATTTGCCCATGGCGTACTCGGTGAGTTGACCATAGCGCTCGTATTCTCCATCTTCATTCAAGAACTCGACTGAAGAGTTAGCATGGTGCACAACCGCCTTGGCGACGCCGCGAGGCTTAACCTGAACCGCCTTGATGCAGCGCTCCTGGGTGATGCCAATGTCTACATAATGCTTATGCCACAAATCGTTACCGTCGGCTGGAATGTCTATGGGAATTGAGGCAACGATCAGGTCTGGTTGACCAAACTGACCGACGAAATTCCACTCGTCAGGATTTTGTAGCTCAGGTGCTGGCGGCACAATGTCGGTATCACCCAGGGGCGATCCCTGGTTTACCCAGGCCACGATAGTATCTATTTCTTCCTGCTCCAGGCGCCAGTCGCCTTGCAAATCCTGGATACCAATGCCGTGGTCGTAGGCATATGGAGGCATCTCCCGGCTGGCCACCCGCAGTTGAATCAGAGGAGCCCAGGGACGAACCTGATCATAGTTGCTGAGTTGCATGGGGCCTATGCCGCCCTCGCGGTGGCAAACAACGCAATTTTCGTTGATAATTTTGCCAACGTGGCTGTTGTAGGTAATTTGCTCATCCTGGGCGTTCGCCTGAAGGCCAAACGCAAGTATTGCGGTAGCTCCAAGGGCAGTCCACACCTGGACTTTCTTACTCCAACCTTGCACTGTTTTCATGCCTTTCTCCTCAAGCCGAGATATATGGGTATAGATAGTAAAATGGTAGTTGGGTGGACCATAAATGTCCACCGACAAGCCGTCATTTTCTATGTTTGATTGCAACAAATTGCAACAGAAGAATCCCGCAGATTTGCCTTTGGGCGGCATTCTGCTCGAAATAACTGAAAAGATGGGGCAGTCAGCCCCTCGGGCTGCGGCCGATCCTGGGAATCGGCCGAAAAACCACTAAAATAGTGGGTTAAACTAGGGAGTGACGTTGACCCGCATGATCATATTGGTCCAGCAGCATTGATCACCATTGGAGCTGTCGGGAGCCTTAAAGTTGTCAACTTTAACGTGGATCATGTATTGGCCCGGCTCAAGGAATGTAGCAATTACCCGCGCCACACCCGCACCACCTTCCACCGTGATGTCTCCTGGCTCAGGCGGGGTGTAAAAGCGAAAGCGGCGATCATCTTCATCGGGAGGTTCAGGCGCGACAGTGGATTCGTGGTGTGCGAACTCGACCACGCCGGCGCCCTGGTAATGGGAGAATTGAACGCCAACTGCCAGCGGTTCACCGAAGCGGGGATCATCGCGGTCACGTTCTGAGGGATCCATCACGTTCACTGTCAGGGTAACGGGCGTGCCGGCTGTCACCAATCCCGGGAAATCCGCTATCTGGGCGAACAAGCCGACGACCTGTTCCCCATCTTCTCCGAAGCCAGCCATTGGCTGCATGGCGCCTTGCGGACGTGGGCGAATGAAATCCAGCTCATAGGCCGAGATACCGTAGCGACCTGGTACCTTGAGGGCGTCACTGGCACCTGTTTTCAGGTGCCACCACACGTCGATATCCCGGTCTTCAGCGGGCACGGTCACCGTAAACATACCGGTAGTACGGCCCGCAGGAAAGTGAGTAGGCTGCATGCCGTCGTACTTTGCCGGCTCCATGTAGTTGTTTTCTCCCAGGGGAATATCAACTGCTTCGTCGTTTCTGTTGATATTACCGTAGGAGTAACTGGTGGTACCGTCTGGGTTTGCTATCCAGCCTTCCATTACGGGAATAATGGGCAAACCATCCGGTGGCGCCAGGCTAAGAAACCGGGCATTATCAGTAGATTGCGCATGCACGGAAAGTGCAACGGTTGCCAGTAGTCCAAGTGCTACCGCAACGATTGTTTTGTGAATCTGTCGCATCGATATGCTCTCCAAAATCAGTTTCGATAAATTCAATCCCCGCCTTCTCTCCGGTCTTAATACAGAACTTTTGGCGGGCTACTATCAATTGGTGATTGAATCTTCTCAAACAGGGTCGCTAGGATAGCCGCCATTTTCCCCCGAGTCTAGTTTGCGCAAGCCGGACACCATCGGCCTAGAGGGCTTGTTTTAAACAAAATGTAACAAGTCTCGTAATTGTCATCACCAGCACTTGTATGAGAGGATTCGCGCACACTAACAGCAACTGGTTTTGGGAAAATTGATTTAGCGCAATTCCGGTGGAATCCTTACTCAATTACGATACATTTCTAGCTCAACAGCTACGGTAAAAAACACCGCCTAGCTGCAAATGTAGTGTTATGAACGTGGTCCGATAAAATGCAGTCATGAAAAGAATCTATGCAGCCGTCCTGCTTTCCCTTCTAGGTCTTTATACTTCGCCGCTAATGGCAGCATTGGATCGGGTTGGCGATTTCGCACTGCTGGACTCCAGCGGCGAATTCCATCAACTGAGTCGTTACCAGCATCGCAAGGCGCTGGTGCTCATGGCCTATGACCACGGCTGTGATGCCATGGCGTCTCTTCTCGCCAATTACCAAGCCATCAGCTCGAAGTACAGTGGTCGGGGCATTGAGTTTCTTCTCATCGATTCACTGGACCTGGGTCGGGCGGCGCTGCTTGACTTCGAGACTGACCTGCCCATATTGGAAGATGTTGGCCAGTTGGTCTCGGAAACTTTGGGGATTGAACGAGCCGGTGATGTGCTGGTGCTCAACCCGGTGCGCTTGTCTCTTTACTATAGGGGACCGGTGGCGGGCAAGCTGGATGGCATCGTTGCCGGGGTCTTGACAGGCGCTATCGAGAACACGGAGAAAATCTCTGGCAGCGGTTGTGAAATCAACTACCCTGTAAAAGCTGCGCACCAGTTGTCAGCGCCGGACTACACCACCGAAGTTGCCCCGATCATTGTAGAAAACTGTGCCGAATGTCATCGCCAGGGGGGTGTGGGCCCTTTTGCTCTGGATAGTTATATCATGGTGCTGGGTTGGTCGCCGATGATCAGGGAGGTGCTGCTGAACAAGCGGATGCCACCGACCCAGGTCGATCCCTATGTGGGGCATTCAGAAAATGCCCGGTATTTATCGACGCAGGAATTACAAACGCTAATTCACTGGATTGACGCTCGCGCGCCAAGAGGAGACGGAGAATTCGACCCGTTGGAGCAGCTCGAATTTGACGCTTCCACGCGATGGCAACTGGGTGAGCCTGATTATATTGTCACCGCAGCTGATAACGAAGTGGCGGCCACCGGCGTCATGGACTATCTCTATGACCATATCGAGTTGCCGTTTACTGAAGACAAATGGATTTCAGCGGTTCAATATCAAGCCGGGGACCAGTCGGTTCTGCATCACCTGATGACTTTTGTTACCGCACCAGATGAAGATTTCTGGGGCGCGGAACGGCAACAGGAATCAGTTACTCGTCGCTTCGTGGAAGGGTATGCGCCCGGAGATGCACAAGCGATCGTCTATCCCCGGGGCACCGGCGTGAAGATTCCACAGGGCCATGGATTATCCATGCAATTTCATTATGTCACCAACGGACAGGCGACTGTCGATACCACCCGGTTGGGTCTTTATTTTAGTGACGAACCGGCACTCACCGAAATCTTGAGCCAGGTAGTTTCACCCCGTTTCGTGCTACCTCCGAATCAGCACGATTTTGCCATGCAGGCACAACATCTTTTCGAGGAGGCGGTAGTCATTATCGGCGTGCGGCCACGCATGGGCTATCGTGGCAAGAAAATGAAATTTGCCGTAGAGCAGGCCGATGGCTCGCTGCGGGACATATTCAGTGTGCCGGCTTACAACTATGGCTGGCAGCCACACTACCTGTTGCAAACACCTGTGGTGTTACCCGCCGGCAGCAGGGTGCACGTCATCGGCGCCTTCGACAATTCCATTTCCAATCCTTCCAATCCTGATCCCGATAAGGAAGTTAGATTCGGCGTGGAAAGTTGGGACGAGATGTTTACCGGCTATATTAGCTATTACAAATCATCTAATTAGGGCCCCGGCCTGGAAAAACTGGGACAGTGAGGATTACCCGCTGCCAGCGTCTATGCAGGGGACCATGTCATGGAAAAAATGAGAACTCGTTTAGCTATTTCAGTCTTGCCGACTACGATCGGCAACAGCGCAGTCCTGATTTTTGACAGCCCAATACAGGGAATGAGTGCTTAATGCCTGATGCGGATGGCAGTCCTATTTATTACGGCTGGAAAATAGTTGCTGCCATCCTCGTATTGCTGACTTTTAGTAGTGGCCTGAGTTTCTACAACCATGCTATCTATCTGAATGCCCTCGCAGACAGACCCATCTTTACAGTTCAATCTGTCTCTGTGGCCATCTCAATCTTCTTTTTTAGTGGCGGCATAACCGGGCTGGGGGTAGCCAGGTGGGTGCAGGATTTCGATCCAAGGTGGTGTATTTGTACCGGCGCCATCGTATCTTTTTTTGCATTAACGGCGCTTGCCTACGTGAATTCAGTCTGGCAACTCTACCTGGTCTATGCGGTTTTTGGCATGGGATTTTCTGCTTCTTCGCTGATTCCCGCAACCACCCTGGTCACGCGTTGGTTCCGAAAACGGCGGGCCATGGCCTTGTCCATCGCTTCTACTGGTCTGTCCCTCGGTGGGGTGATACTGACGCCACTTAGTGTGTTGATGGTTGAATCGCTTAGTTTTAAAACTGCAGCGCCACTAATGGGGGTGTTGTATCTCATCGGTGTGATACCCGTGTCCTTGATCTGGTTGCGTTCAGATCCTGCAGCTATGGGGCTTTCGATCGACGGTGAAAGAACTAGCCCGATGATTCAGAATTCGGGAGTTGCTGAAAATGTGGAGTCGCGTGTCGATAAGAAAATTGATGCATCCCTCGACGGTCTCACATTTAGACAGGCAAGGAGCGGGCGATTTTTTTGGGGAGTGGCAAGCGGTTATATCTTCCTGATGATGGCGCAGGTGGGTGGCATCGCCCATCAATTTGGATTGGTCCGAGAACAGTTGACCGAGAGCCAGACCGCGATGGCCATCGCAATTTTGCCCGTTGCCAGCATCGTTGGACGCCTCATTGGTGGTTGGATCGTGGATCAGATGTCGATACGGGCCTTTGCAATATTTATGATGGTGCTGCAGATCTTGTCACTGAGCTTGCTAGCGGTGGGTGTGAGCGCCGTCACGCTTTGCCTGGGCCTGGGCCTGTTTGGTGTCACGGTTGGAAATTTATTGATGTTACAACCGCTGTTAATAGCGGAGGCATTCGGGGTGCGGGAGTACGCCAGAATTTTCTCCGTGGCGAATTTGGTGTCGTCGTGGGGAACCGCCGCAGGCCCTGCCGTGCTCGGATTTGTTTATGCATGGAATCAAAATTTATACAGCCTGCCTTACGCCGTAGCGGCTACGGCGGCAGCCCTCGGTCTGCTGCTGTTTTTGGCTGGGGGCAAGTTGCACGGTTAGCCGGGATGTATTCAGAGGCTGTCTAAGCGGAAGCTGACTGCTCACCGGTGTCGGCGTCTTCTGGTGATGCGGAGTCCTGCAATTCGCTTATTACTGATTCCATGGCCCGATTCATCAGGGAGCCTTCGCTGACAATCTTGACGGAACCGGCCTTAAGTTCTCGCGCGAGGCGTGATCGGGTCAATTCCACAACCTTGGCTCCTTCTGGGTTTGCAAAAAACAGCTTGTCGATACTGTCGATCTTTCCCGCCAGTGTGCAGCGCACCGGGAATCCAGCGACACCTTTAAATTCCATCCAACTACCTATGGGTAGTTTATCTACCTGCTTCAAATGCGGATCGCTTCTAGGCAGCGGCGTTTCACCTCCCCGTCGGCGCGTTTCACGCCGTTTGGCGGCATCCTCTGGTTCCGGAACCGCCGTGCCTGCAGGGCTTCCCCCTGCCCGAAGAGCAGCCTGGTGAAAACTATAGTCCTGCACCTGTTTTAGCTGGCGCATGATTTTGGTGATCTTCGTTTTCGAGGCGCCGCCAATTTCCAAGGCCTTCCCGAGATTGTCGAGTAGCCTGGGATTAATTTTATCGAATCTTTCCTTATCGCCCAGTTGCTTATCGGTTTGTACTGTCCATAACAGAACATCGATGGTGCTCATGACAGGCTTCCAGGAATTTCCGTCCAGGCCTTCCTTCAAAACCAGCTTTACCAGGAACGCGTGCATATGCGTGTCCAGAAGAGATCGTATCGAGGGATCCAGATTGCTCTTCAGTATCCGCTCATTGATTTTCTGGGAAACAAATTCATGGACATCATCCAGGCTCGCTTGATCGGTATCGGCTTTTCTAACCCGGTGTTCCAGTGAAGCGTCGGTGCCGCGCTGTTGATTTTTAACTTCTCGTAGCGAGTTAATAAGAGATTGAAGAAAATCATTGCTGATATCTGTCTCGTCGAGCAGGCGTTCAACCAATTCCCGCACTTTTACATAGATGGGGTCGCTGCCCAGCTGTGTTTGTACAGTCCAGGAAATTCCTGCCACAGCAAATTCATTAAGAAATACACGCCCCGGATGCTGTTCGTTATCGAAGAATGAGGTATCGGTTAGCGCCACTTTCATAATAGGTATCTGGGTGCGACCAATGAGTTCTTTCATGGCCACCGGCAGGGAATCATCTTTCCAGATTGCCTGATAAAGTCGCGTGACCAGATTAATCACGTCGGAAGACTCGGCATCCATGACCGACGGATTTCCCGGTGAAGTTTCTTCACTAAACGACTTGTTTATCGATTCGGTAATCGCCACGCTATCTACGCTAGTTCTGGACTCAGGGCTGGACGGCACCGATAGAGTGGATTGGATGTTCGATAATACCTGCATCAGTTGCGCTTGCTGAGTTCTGAGATCTTCTTGACCAGCTGCCAAATCCATAGATTGAGCGCTGGGAGCCTCCACATTGGACGAAATCTTGGCAACGGGCGCGCCAGGGGACGCACCTTCGTTTACTATCAGTTTGCCGATCAATGTCTGCATCAGGGAAAACATTTCATTGTTGGATTTCTCCGGCAAGGGTTGTCGCGCTGCAGCGGCTAATCTGTCCTCTTCCCGTTTGGCTTTCATCAGTTCCCTGTTCCTGGCCTTGACATCCAGGTTGGGTAACACGCCCAGATTTATTAGAACCTGGTTGGCCTCCTCTAAAACTTCCTCGAGATTTTTGAATACGGTCTTATTGAACTCACGATGGATCGTCAGCAAATAGTGTGCCTTGAGTCCCATCGGACGAATGGCTTCGTTAAAGCAATCACCGATCTGTTCCGGATCCAGCGGGTTGTTAGTCGGACCGATGCGTACATTCTGGAACAGCGAGCCCAATCGAGTGGTAAAGCTGATATATTGTTTGGTGTCGCTCTGCCGTGCACGTTCAACCATGCCTTTCATGGCGATGATGGCTTCCAGGTAATCGTGATCTACCAGGGACATATCCTCGGAGTCGACTTCAATTTCTTCTTTCTCGCTGACAACCCCCAACGCATCGAAGTAGCCGTTCATCCTGGTAATGAAGCGTTCGGCAACTGCCTGAGATTCCTCCCGAATAGGAGGTAGCTGAGTTTTAGTAAATTTCATTGCCTGCGCTTCGATCTGCAAGGCTGCATTCTCGAGCGCAGTGAGCATTAGTCGGGTGAGAGACTTAACGGCGGTGTATTTGACTCTATCTACGAATTTTTTCATTGCATTCTTTCCGTGAAAACAGACCGACTGCGAGTCGAATCGCTGCTCGGCTGTAAAGCATCTCCGATCTAAATTGTGTCAGTGTCACAGAAATTCTCAGGCTGTGGCAGATTATTATTCAGATGCCATGAATTTACCACATTGAACCCCCTGATAGCAGGCCTAATACCGCGGCATCGGCCGAAGGTTTTCCAGATAAAGGGCGTGATGCACCACTCCCATGGCGTCGGTTTCTGCGTGGCGTACCGGGAAATTCGCTACTGCAACTTTGCGATTATCATTTGCAAGCAGTTTTCACTATTTCGGTATAATTGAAGGGACAAGCCAATCCAGCTCCATGACGGCTGGCTGAGGTTGGCCTCAGGAGCTGACACAGAAGCCTGGTTTCTGAATTTTAGCTTTCTTAAGTGCCGATTATTGACTATAAAGGGCCTAGCCCGAGCACCAGGAACACACTGTCCACCGATGAATAAGCTTATGAATAGTTGCGAACGCAAGCTGTCTCGCCTGCCAGCCATCGCCGCAGTGGTTTTTTCGCTAGCCTGTACCCAGCTGCTTGCGCAATCGGAAGCCGCACAGGCCCAGCTGGCTCAGTCTCGACAATTACTGGAGCAACTGGAAGACACTTATGGTCGCCTGGACCCACGCCTGTTGGAGTCACTGGAACAACTCGGCAATCGGCTAAGTGAGCTGGGGGAATACGACGACGCCATTGAAGTACTGGATCAGGCAATACAGATAACACGTCTCAGCGAAGGCCTCTTCACTCGAAGTCAACTGCCATTGCAGTTCTCAAAGATCGACAATCTGGTCGATGCGCGCGATTGGAGGAGAGCCAATCGACTGATGGAATACCTGGTTTCCTTGTTGAATCGTCGCGAAAACATAGTCGATGAAGAATTCATACAGGCCTCATTGCGACTCGCCGACCTTCACCTTCGGGGCGTGGTCGAGGACGGAACTGTTAGACAGAGCACGCATATCAAAGATGCTGCCAGGCTAACCGAACGCGCCCTGAATTTGGCAGTTAGCGCCTGGGGACCAAATGATTTGCGCCTGCCTGCAATCATATACAAGCGCGTGGTGCAGCTCCATTTACAAGCTCGTGCAGTTGAAGTTGGGGGTTCGATCAGCATTGGTTTGCGGTCATTCTCCTCGCCGGGTATGGCCAGATCACGTGGAGACGTGCTCCTCGAGTACTATTTTAATGGCCTGTCCCGACTGGGTCAGATCAGGAATATTTATTCGAATCAGGAGACCCTCGAGCCGGAAGCCATCGCTTTTGCGGATATTTACATTGGGGATTGGCAGGTGCTGTTCTCCAATCAGGGTGGGGCTGAGCAGTCCTATCTGAGTGCCTATAATGGATTTCGAAATGCCAATATCGATCGACAGGTGATAAATCGATTTTTCCACTTGCCAATTTTATTGCCAGCAATCTCTCTCCACAGTAACTGGGAAGAGGCGTACGCAGCCTCGAATATTGATGCCGACGAAGAAGTAAATGCCCAGGATATAGCGAATTTAAGCGTCATACCCTGGTCAGTTAATTTTTCCCATGTCAGCTCGCCGATCGAGTTTGATACATCAACTCCAAGACCTGCTGGATTCCGCGAGATGGCCGAGTATTCGCTTATTTTGGCTGGTTTGGAAAAGGTATACCGATGGCATCAGGGTCGATACATAACCTCCATCAGCACGGCCCAGGAGCTCAGGTCCGTGCGCGCCCGCAGTTTGGGTCCGGACGCTCAGTTTGAAATTGAAGCCAGGATAAAGTCCATAAGGTTTAGACCCAAGTTAGTCGATGGTGTGGCACAAGCCGTTAGTGCTAAGCTGTTCTATGACACATTTCAGTAACTCAAGGCTGATCTGATCCATATTCGAGTTATCGCTTAAGCCCACAGCACTGTGCAGGGCACGCCACACTATATGTCGCCTGAGCAGATCAATCAGGATCCTGCAATCGATCATCGTACCGACATCTATGGTCTGGGTGCGGTGCTTTACGAAATCCTGTGCGGTCAAACGCCTTCCAGCGGTGAAAAATTCCATCACGTTATTCAGAGCACATTAAATGATATTCCAGTGCCGCTAAAGCCCCAGCCACCAAAAGAGAAGAGTTATGAGAAAGCAATTACATTCGATAGCATTGGTATCAGCATTGTTGCTTGCAGCTTGTGGATCGGAAACGGAGTCAGAACCGGAAACTGCGACAACAGGCTTGCCATCGGCGGATATTATCTTCGTCGGCGATCACATCATCACCATGGATGGCTCGTCTGTAACCGCCGTTGCAGTTATTGGTGAGCGCATAGCTGCGATGGGAGATGCGAGCGAGCTAATGGCGTTG
>JADFIJ010000126.1 GCA_022566775.1 Pseudomonadota bacterium
TGGTCTGCTAACTCCAGGTCGGGCTCGGGTATGAAGTAATTGACTGTACCGTTGCGGGCGCTGCCGATATAGATGCCACGCTTTACTCCTGGATTATTCGTCGAATTCGAGGTGGAGTCGGTGACATAGAGCGTGTCCGTTGCACGATTGATGAAGATGCCGCTGGGACGGCCAAAATTGCGCCACTGCTCGATGAAGGTTCCGTCTGCTTCGAAGATCTGTATCCGGCTGTTGCCGCGATCGCCCACAAATACACGTCCGCGGGAATCGATAGCGATGTCATGCGGCGTATTAAACTGGCCTGGTCCCGATCCTGTAGTTCCCCATTCACCGGTGTAGGTTCCATCTGCTGAAAACATGACGATGCGGTTGTTGGGACCCTCGCCGTCCGCCACGTAAATATCACCGTTGGCGGCAATCGCCACGCTGCTGGGTCGATTGAAGGTGTTTCGACCTTCACCGGTGACGCCAGGAACGCCAAGGGTTAACAGGAGCTCGCCCTGGGGACTCAGCTTGAGCACGACGGCGCCCATTTCGCCGGCCACCAGGGACACATCGGTGAGCCACATATTGCCCTCGTGGTCCACCGTGAAGCCGTGGGGTCTGCCCACCAGGCCGGTGCCGAAGGCGTCGAGGAACTCGCCCGTCGGCGCAAACTTCAGAATCGGCGGATGGACTGCCCATCTGCCGAAGCAGTTCGCGCTGAGTCCGTCGGAGTGCCCGGGCGCCACATTGGGATCACCCAGTACCACCTTGAAGCAGCGATGGAAAACGTAGACATTTCCCTGGGGGCCGATTCGCACCTGGATCATCTCCCCCCATTCACCCCCGTTCATCTGGGGCGGAGGCACCGGGGCGTCGACGCGGCTATAGGGATTGCTCTGTGCTAGCGCTGCCGTGGTGAATACAATCAAGGCGAGCAGGGCCGCCGCCAATGAGCTGGTTCGAAGCGTTGATGACATGGCGCGCCTCACTCGGATAAATGGGGTCAGAGTAAATATACAGTAGTTTCACCGCTAAGCCATGAGCTTAGCGGTGGAACTACTGTATATTTACTCTGACCCCATTTATCACGGTCTTACGCGAACATACTTCTCGAAGCGCTGACGGCCAACCTGGCCCGCAAAGATATTGCCATCGGCATCCGCTGCGAGGAACTCGATACCGCTACCGGTGGGCACTTCGTAGTCGGGAATAAATTCGGTAATCCAGCCGGTGCTCGCATCACCGATGCGAATGCCTCGCTGCCATCCCCGATTCCACTGTGCGCCGGACATGCCATCGGCGACGTAGATAGTATCGTTGGCATCGATCCAGATACCGCTGGGGCGACCGAACTGGGTCCAGATATCCAGTAGCTCGCCATCCTGGCTGAAGATCTGTATGCGGTTGTTGCCTCGGTCGGCCACGAACAGCCGACCCTGGGAGTCCATCTTCAAGTCATGGGGATCATTAAAACGTCCGCTCTCCCGGCTAATAGATTCGATGCCGCCACCGAGCTGTAGCAGCAATTCCCCGTCTGGGGAGAATTTCAGCACGCGGTTGTTGCCACCGCGATGTCCGTCGCCAATCCAGATCTCGCCATTGGGGGCTATCAGCACCGCGGCCGGCCCATTGAAATGCGTGGCGTCATCGCCGGCCACGCCGGCCTCACCCAGGCGCATGAGCACCTCGCCATCCTGGTTCAGTTTTATTACCTGGTGGCCCATGCCCCGTTCCAAACCCGGCTCGCCGCGGGCGTCCCCCGCCGGCGCGCCTTCGGTTATCCAGAGGTTGCCGTCGGCGTCCATGTCGAAGCCATGGGGCCAGGCAAACAGCCCGGCACCGATGCTCTTCACGGTGTGGCCGTCCCGGTCCAGTTTGTGAATTGGGTGCAGCGATGAGCCGGCGCACTGATTGCCGCCGCAGCGCTCGACGATCCAGATATGCTCGCCATCGGGGTCGGGCTGGACCCCGGTCACCACTCCCATCTCGCGCCCGCCGGGGAGTTCGCCCCAGTAGGTGATGAGCTGATAGGGGTTTTCCTGGGCGCTCGCTGCCACCGACAATAAGGCCGCGAGTACCAGCCCGTAACAGCCATTCAAGGGGAACCCGAATCCATTTAACGACGTCCTTGGATTCTTCATGTTTTGCTCCGTACCGAGTATTAGAGTAGTAGACAGGCCAGGACATTCAGAATAACCCATAAGCGGAGAAATAGGGGACAGGCCAGGTATTTTTAGCGCCAACGGCGTTGCGCCCTATTATTAAACCGGCAGTTCTATGTCCGCGCCAAGCTGGTATTCTAAGGATTCTCAGAGTGGCGGAGACGCATAATGAAAAATCAATTGCAGGCGGTGCTGGCCAGTTTGATGGCTGTGGCCGGGATAATGTCCCTGGTCGGGATCGTCGTCGCGGCGCAGTCTGAGGACGTCGCCAAGGCCTCAGATTACAGTGCGTTTACGCCCTGGGGCGATCCCGATCTGCAGGGTACCTGGTCCTATGCCAGTCTCACCCCGCTGCAGCGCCCGCTGCGACTGGAGGAAAAGGAGTTTTATACCGACGCGGAAGCCGCCGACATCAATGCGCAAGTTGTGCGCGAACGGCCCCTCACGCCGGGCGTAGTCGGAGACTATAATATCGTCTGGTACGACCGCGGCAGTGTTTCCACAGACCTGAGAACTTCGCTGATAGTCGATCCGGTCGATGGCCGCTTACCCTTAACAGAGGAGACGCGCCAGAGGCAGGCAGAGGCAGCGGCCTATAGACGCGAACATCCCTCGGACTCGTGGCTGGATCGTAGCAACTGGGTGCGCTGTATTACCTATCACGGGGTACCGCCGATTTCCACCGGCTATAACAACACCTATCAGATTGTGCAGAATCCCGATTTCGTCGCCATTGTTGTAGAGAATATCCATGACGTGCGCATAATCCCGTTGGACGGGCGTCCGCGATTGCATGCAAACATTCGCCAGTGGAATGGAGATTCCAGAGGCCATTGGGAAGGCAATACCCTGGTGGTCGAGACCACCAATTTTAGTGATAAGTCGCGACACCGCTTCCCTTCTTCAAGAAATTTGCGCTCGGTGGAGCGCTTTACCCGGGTCAGCGATCAACTGATCGACTATGAATTCACCATCGAGGATTCTGAAGTGTATACCCGCTCCTGGACCGCTGTGCGTCCAATGCCGGCGCTGGATGATTACATAATCTATGAGTATGCCTGTCACGAAGGCAATTACGCGATGTTCAATATTTTGCGCGGTGCCCGGGTACAGGAAGCGGCAGCGCAGGCAGCCAGCAAAAATAATTAATGCACACAAGGCGAGATAGGGATTGAATCAACCCCTTCCTCGTTCCGAGAATTCAGCCGAGGACTATTATGATCAAAGGTCTACACCATAACGCCTATCGTTGCCGGGACTCGGAACAAACCCGAGAGTTTTATGAAGATTTTCTTGGCCTGCCATTACAACTGGCCTTTGAGATCAAACAGACCATCACCGGGCGTGAAAGCAAGGTATTGCACAGTTTCTACCAGATGGCAGATGGCTCCTTCCTGGCTTTTTTCGAAGAGCCCGATGCCCCCTTTGACTTCAAGCAGCAACGTGACTTCGACCTGCATATCGCCCTGGAAGTGGAGCACGATCACTTGTTGGAGATGATGCGCAAAGGCGAGCAGGCAGGCATCGAAACCCGGGGGATTTCCGATCACGATTTCGTTCAGTCCATCTATTTCCGCGACCCCAATGGCTACGTCATCGAGCTCGCGGCCAAAACCAATAGCCATAACTCAACAACTTTCAATTCAGCAAACGCCCACGACGCCTTAGCCCAGTGGCAAATAACGAAAGGGAACTAGACCTGACCCCATTCCTCTCCTTTTTAGTGGCCTGTATGCGAATGTCGTATAGATAACTGATATTCATCTTAGTCTTTGTTCAGGAGAAGCGGGTTGGTATCGCCGGCTCTGGTCCATTCTCCGCTAAGCTGGTTGCCAGACAAGGTGCCAGCGAATTCTGCGCCGATTCCACCTACACCGAAACTGAAATTCTCTCCGTCGATATTGAGATTGCTAAGAGGCAGACCATTGGCCCCCAGACTGGGGATATCCAGTGATGCCTCGAAGTTACCATCCGCATCGAGTGTGAATCGAAAAACCAGCTGGGTGTCGTTAACCTCACCCTGCCAGGTACCCGCCAGTTGCTGCATCGCCTGATCCGAGAGATTAACGCTGGGTGTGTAGGGACCTCGTACCAAGGCAAGCTGCATGGTTTGTCCGCCCTGATTCCATTCTCCGTTTAATTCCTCTGCACTGATTTGTCCGCTGAAGGATGCGCCGGCTGCTGCTATCTCGAAGGTCAGGTCATCGCCGTTCACTTCCAGTGTGGTTATAGGGATATCTGAGGCTCCCTGGTCGGGGCTGTCGAGGAAGGCCAGGTACTTACCATCTACCTGTTCGACCCGAAACACGACGGTTAGTGAAGCGACCTGGCCATGCCAGGGCCCCTGTAGTCGCGCGTAATTCAAGGCAGAAAGACTCAGTCCTTCCTGCTCGTACTCGCCCTTCTCCAGAATTAGTGGCAGTGACTGTCCACCCTGGTTCCAGGTTCCGCTGAAACTCTCACCGCTCAGCGAGCCTGTTATCTCAGCTTGGGCCTGACTAATCGTCAGAACCAATTCGTCGCCTTCCAATGCTATGGAGTCGATCGGGATATTGTTTCCTCCCTGATCCGGAATCGAGAGAAATCCCTTGAACTCCCCCTCCGCATCCTGTTCGAAACGAACTACTACGGTGAACTCCAAATCACCTCCTGGTATGGGACGCAGAACACCTATCCAGGACCCCGAGATTCGCTCGAAAGCCGCCTGAGATAATACCGGTTCCTGATAGGGCACCAGATTCAAGTCAAATGTTGTGCCTTGTTGACTCCAGCTTCCCCGGATATTGCCCTCGCTTATGATTCCCTGGTAGACACCGCTCACTGCGCTCACGTTCATGGTCAGGCTTGCCTGATCCAGGCTGATGGAATCGATTGGAACGTCGGTCAAGCTCGGTTGATCCGGTGCGTTAAGCAGTCCTGTGTAGGAACCATCGGCAGCGCGTTGCAAAGTAAATTGCACCACTATTGTCTGGTCAGGAGCTACCACCAGATCACCTTCCCAAATGCCTGACAAATCACTCTGTGCATAGACTGAATTAATAGAAAACACGGCGATAAACGCAAAAAGCTTAGACAGGTTTTTCATTTTGATTCCCTTTGTGCACTCGGAAATTATTGGTTTGCTATTTGTGGCATTACTCATAACGCAATGCGACAACCGGGTTTGCGCTCACGGTTTTATAAGACTGTAGCGCCACAGTAACTACCGCTACGATTAATGCTGCCGCAGCTGAATACAAGAATACAAGCGGGTCAATTGCATCACGATAGGCAAAGCTATTGAGCCATTGATTCATAATTATAAAAGATATTATCGATGCGACTACTGCACCGATAAGAATAAGCAGGACAATACTACGTGTGAGGAGCCAGATGATTTGAAGGCTTGATGCGCCTATCACTTTTCGTATGCCAATTTCCTTGGTTCTTCTTTCTGTGGTGAAAGAAGCTAAACCGAATAAACCGAGGCAGCTCACAAAGATACATATACTGGCAAAAATAGTAATAAGTGTTAACACATTCTGTTCCGAGACATAAAGCTGATTTAAGCGAACATCCAGAAACTCGAAATCGAAGGGGTGACTAGGATCAAACCGCTGCATTAACTCGCGAATAGACTCAAGGGTCTGGGAGAGATTCTCTCCCGCCACATTCAGCAACATGGTTTGGGTTGCCAGGGCACGATTTTCGGCAGTGGCGTTGCTGTAGTCAGTCTGTGGTGCCATCATCATCAGAGGGCCGACTTCCTGATAAAGAGAGGCGTAATGAAAGTCTTCGACAACGCCGATTACCCGACCATTCAACCCGGCACCAACGGACTCGAGACGTTTTCCAATAGGCTGATCCCAACCCATTCGATTTACCAGGGTTTCATTGACCAACACCGATCGTCCGACATCAGTCAAAAACTTTTGAGAAAAATCTCTGCCTTCCAGCAATCTGATACCAAGTGTGGGTATGATATCCTCACCCACTTGCATCACATTGACAGATTGCAGCTCCATGGTTCCCTGTGGAGTTTCTATATTCAGACCGAGTAGTCCCATTTGACCGCCGGGAATATTTTGCAGGGTGGACACACCGAGAATGCCGGGGTTGGTGGCCAACTCATTACGTAGGGCGGGCAGTGACTCGATAAGATCTGCTCCTCGAAGAGACACCAGTATCTTGTTCTCCTTATCAAACCCCAGAGCTAAATTTGAGACAAAGCGCATCTGGTTGGCCATCAACAGAGTGCTGGCGATAATGCCAATAGAAATCGTGAATTGGAAAAACACCAGCACCTGTCGTAGTCGGCCACTAGTGCTGCCGCGCACTTGAGAATCACCCGACAGGGCAACAACAGGTGCCACCGAAGAAAGATAGAAGGCAGGGTATAGTCCGGACAGAATACCAACCAGCAGGCTCAAACCAAATAGCCAGCCAAGCAGTTGCGGTGAAAACAAGTTGGCGGCATAAATTTGGTTACCAAATAAATTCCCCAGCAATTGGTTCTCGATCATCAGGTACACGACGCTCAGAGAAATTATCAGGGATAGAAACACAAAAAATAGAGACTCACCAAGAAACTGTCCGATAAGTTGACTGCGTTGGGCACCAAGAACTTTTCGCATACCGATTTCCCTCGCTCTCTGCATCGATCGTGCAGTAGCAAGGTTTACATAATTGATACACGCGATCGACAAGATAAAAATCGCCACTCCGGCAAAGCTGTATATATAAAACACATTGCCAGCGGGTTCATCGAATTCAAGCGCCTCATCGAAGTGGACATCGGCCAGATTTTGAGCCCAAAATCGTGCAGAGAAACTGTCTTCCAGACCAAATTGTCGTGCCATCTCATCGACTCTGTTGGTCGTGAATGTAGCAAACATGCGGTCGAATTCTTCTGCCTCGAATCTCTCATTCATTAGCAAGTAAGTATAATTACCGATGTTGCCCAACATCTGTTGCAGCCGCGCCTCACTCTCCGGCAGCGCACCGACTCGATTGATGGAAATGAGTACGTCGTATTTCAGATGACTCGCCTCGGGCAAGTCCGCAAACACGAGGGTGATCCTGTAGTCGGCAGTATCCGTAGAAACAACTTGACCAACAGGGTTTTCATCACCGAAATAGGTTTGTGCAAATGTTTCACTTACGGCAATTGACAGGCCGTCATCCAATGCCCCTTCAGGATTTCCAAACAGAATGTCATGGCTGAATACATCGAAGACATTCAAGCTGACCAAGTACACATTATCCCAGTAATAGATGTTAGTCCCCTGTCTGAACACGGTACCTGACTGGCTGCCACCTGGTCGCTGAAATCGAGTATAGGCGTCAATTTGATCTGGATAATCCATCGACATCAACTCTCCCAGAGCGGGTGATGACATCGCCGCACGATTGCCATTGCCGTTGATGATATATTCATTGACTATGCGGTAGATACGTTCGTGATTCTCATGGTGCCGGTCATAACTGAGCTCACCAATAATATACAGGCTCAGAATGAGACAGCAGCCAATACCCAGCGAAAGCCCAAATATATTGATGAGGGCATAGAGTTTTTGACGATAGAGATTACGTAGTGTGATCTTTAGATAGTTCTTGAACATCTTCCCTCATCCATTGTTTGTATTATCGCCGAGAGCCAGCGTGTTTTTTCAGATCGTTCAGGTCAAACAGAGGAGCACGGACAGTTGATTAAACTAGAGTATACGATAAGCCATCGATATTATTACTGATTGACCACCTGCCTGTCGATTTGTGAGTCAGCGACTTAATCACACGGTGGTGCGATGCCATGTATTCTTATTGCAAGTAGTTAGTTAGCCACGAAACTGGCAATTGAAACCGAGCGGGCGCTCTATCTGGGTCAGGACCACATTCCCGCTAGGGCAGCGCGAATGCGATCAATTCGTCATCCCTGTCTCTGCCGCCGCCGGCGACGACGATGTACTGGCGGCCTGCATGCATATAACTCATGGGCGGCCCGTGCAGCCGTTGATCTACCATGACCTCGGCAATGAGTTCACCGGTCATCTTGTCATGGGCCACCAGGATCGAGCCATGGGCGGCAGGATCGATCTCGTCTTTCTGCGCCAGGTAGGAAATCAACAGCGTCTTGGTGATCAGCATGCCGCCCTCGGAAGAGACATCCGAAAACGCACTGCCCAACGGTGGCAGGTTGAGGTGTGCCAGCGCAGGATGATTGGCCGGTCCCTTCCCGAATGGAACCTGCCACAGGTGTTCGCCGGTGTTCATGTCGATTGCGGTGATGCGACGATACGGTGGTTTTACCAGGGGCAAGCCCATGGGCCCCACGTTGCGCTGTACCTGGATGACGTAGGGCCAGTCTGAGGTACCTGCCGGCGGCTCCACCAGCGACATGGCATAGGGTCGGGTCTGGGATGGAATGTAAAGAATACCGGTTTCCGGATCCACATTGGCGCCGGGGAAGCTGGCGCCGCCCCCGGCACCGGGCAGAAAGATGGTGGCGCGCTTGCCGTTGCTGCCTTGCACAATCGGCGGGGTGAAGATTGGGCCCATGACGAATTCTTTCGCCAGCTCCTGTGCCTGCGCAAGAATCTCGGGCGTGAAATCGATCAGGTCAGCTTCGCTCATGCCCTGGCGCTCGAAAGGCAATGGCCAGGTGGGGTGTGGCTGGGTCGGATGGGCGCGTTCACCGGGCACATTACTCGGTGGCACCGGTCGTTCTTCGATGGGCCAGACCGGTTCGCCGGTGAGTCTATCGAAGACATAGGTGAAACCGGTCTTGGATACCTGGGCCACCGCCTTGATCGCGCGGCCGTCGACGACGATGTCCATCAGGTTGGGCGCCGAGGCGATGTCGTAATCCCACAAGCCGTGATGCACGGTTTGAAAGTGCCACACACGCTCGCCGGTTTCGGCATTCAGTGCGACCAGGGATTCCGCGTAAACATTCTCACCCAGTCGAAATCCGCCCCAATAATCGTTGGTTGGCGTCGACACCGGCAGGTAGACCAAACCCGCCTCATCGTCGGCTGACATGAAGGTCCACACATTGGTATTGCCGGCAACGCGCCAGGAATCGTCTTCCCAGGTTTCGACAAAATCCTCGTCCCCCTGCGGAATCGTGTTGAAGCGCCACTTGAACGCGCCGGTGTAGGCATCGTATGCGCGCACATGGCCCGGGGGGCTTCGATTCAGCATGGTGTAGTCGAAGATCTTCGAGCCAACGATAACCGATGACCCCACGGCGATGGGTGGTGCGCCGTGGGTGATATTGTTCATCTCGAACTCCAGCTTGCCCAGGTCATTCTTGAGATCGACGAAACCATTTTCACCAAAATTCGGATCCGGCAGGCCGGTTTCGATATCGATGGAAACCAGCTGCTTGCCCAGGGTCGCCAGGAAGATGCGCTGGATTTCCCCGTCGGTCCAATACTCGATGCCCCGGGTTTGTGCCGGCGAGAACAGCGGCGGGCCTAACAGATAGCTCTGGGGATCGAAAACCCACAACTCTTCACCACTACCTGGATCCAGCGCCACCACCTGACCATGATTGGTATTGGTGTACATGGTGCCATCGATGACCAGGGGCACGGCGCGGTAGTCACCGGTTGCATAGTAGAGGTCTTCCGGAATGCGTAAATCGGCGGACTGGTAGCGCCAGGCTATTTCCAGGTCGGCAAAATTGCTGGCGTCTATCTGGTCCAGCGCCGCATACTTGGCGGAAGCGTGATTGCCACCGTGGTGGCGCCATTCACCCACCATTGCAGTCGGCACTTCGTTGACCTCTGGGGTGCAACTCAGGATCAGAGCAGACAGTACGCACGCAAAAATTTGGTTTTTCATTTATTCTTCTTCTTTTTATGCCCTTTTTAGACAAAGGATATTTGGGATCGGGGTAAATCTGTTATATTTTTACCCTGACTGTGTTTATTACTCCACCTATTTTTAAGAGATAATTATGAAAATGCTCAGAAGAATAATAGCCATTGCGCTGTGCCTGCTGTTGATACCGGTGACTGCGATCGCCACCGCAGCCGCAAAACAACGATTTGCCGACGGCCCCAACCGGGTCTTCTCCGGCGGGGCCCTGGAATCCGGCGAACTGTACACCGGCGCGGAGCCGGACTGGCGCTTCGTCAGCGAGATACCGACTATCGAAATGCAGTTACTGGACCCACCCCAGTCTCGGCGCATCTGGACTGCGGAATACGATGGCAAAATCTATGTCTGGTCAGGCTATATGGCTACTGCCGTCGGGCGCCTGTGGAAACGTTGGCCGCGGCAGGCCGAACGGGACGGTCGCGCCATCATGCGTATCGATGGCAAACGCTATGAACGCCAGCTGGTGCGCATCAAATCCGGTCCCATACTGGATGGAATCAGCGCTGCCATCAGACAGAAATATCCGTCACAGACCACCAGGGCAACAGTCGAAGCCGGCGAAACCTGGGTTTTCGAGGCGGCACCGCGAAACTAAAAGTCAGGGAAGCCAGTCGCTGGCAATAAGGAATAAAACATGAAATACTTCTACGTGTTTATTGCAATCGCGGTGCTTGCTACGGTAATAGCCGTTCTATTCGTTCCCGGTGTGGACGACTTTGTAGAGCAAACTTTTCAGCGCTACCTGGGGGGC
>JADFIJ010000127.1 GCA_022566775.1 Pseudomonadota bacterium
TGCTACCAACATGGCTGGCCGTGGCACCGATATTGTGCTTGGCGGCAAATGGGAAGCCGAGATCGCCGAACTCGATAATCCCAGCGAGAGCGAAGTGCAGAAAATAAAGACTGACTGGCAGCAGCGACATGATCAGGTGATCGCCGCCGGTGGCCTGCACATAATCGGTACGGAACGCCATGAGTCGCGGCGTATTGACAACCAGTTACGCGGGCGTTCCGGACGCCAGGGCGACCCGGGTTATTCAAGATTCTATTTGTCTATGGAAGATAACTTGCTGCGAATATTCGCTACCGACGGCGTTAAGAATTTCATGCGCCGCCTGGGAATGGAACGCGGTGAAGCGATTGAACACGGCATGGTTACGCGTTCGATAGAAAAAGCCCAACGCAAGGTAGAGGAGCGCAACTTCGATATCCGTAAACAGTTGCTCGAATATGACAACGTGGCGAACGATCAACGCACGATAATTTATCGCCAGCGTAACGAATTGTTGGCCAGTGATGATGTATCAGAGTTGTTGAGGGATATGCGGGAAGAAGTCGTCGATAAACTGGTAGATGACTACATGCCACCCCAGAGTATTCCTGAGCAATGGGATGTAGAGGGATTAGAGCAGGCCATCGAAGCCGATTTTGGCAGCAAGCAGGCGCTGCAATCCTGGTTGGATGAAGATGATCAGCTTTATGAAGACCAGCTGAAGATAAAAATTGTTGAAGTGCTGGCCAAGGAATATGCAGAGAAATGCGCCATTGTTGGTGACAAGATGCGTCTGTTCGAAAAGCAGATTACGCTACAGATACTGGATGGTTTGTGGAAGGACCATCTTGCCACCATGGATCATCTTCGACAGGGTATATTCCTGCGCAGCTATGGCGGTAAGAATCCACGGCAGGAATACAAGCGCGAAGCATTCATCCTGTTTCAGGAATTGATGATGAATCTGCAGCATGAAGTCACAAAAGTGTTGAGTCATGTCAAAATCCGTCAGGAAGATGAAGCAGATGCAATCGAGCGCCAGCGCGAACAGGAAAGAATCAGGGAAAGAGTCAGCTACCAGCACCAGGCGGTCTCTGCGCTCGCCAAGGCTGAGGCTGCCGAATCGCCGCCGGCAGCCGATGCCGCACAGCGACAGCAGCCATTGCGACGGGAGGCACCGAAGGTCGGTAGAAATGCACCTTGTCCCTGTGGATCCGGCAAGAAGTACAAGACCTGCCACGGTCGTCTGTAGCCGGTTACTAAGGATATGGACGCGAACAGTTTTTATGAAGTAGCCGGCGTACGACTGGCGGCGGTGGCGAGCAATATCCGCTACGCGGATCGTCTCGACCTGGTGCTGATTGAGATTGCACAAGGCGCTGCTGTTGCCGGTGTGTTTACCCAAAATGCATTCTGCGCGGCGCCGGTGTTACTGGCACGGAAACATTTACAGGCTACGACCAGCAGTTATTTTCTGATTAATACCGGCAATGCCAACGCAGGAACCGGAGCGGCTGGGCGTGACGACGCCTTGCGATGTTGCCAGACGCTAGCGAAACTAACCGAAGTGCAAGCCGACTCGGTGCTGCCTTTTTCAACCGGTGTCATCGGCGAAGCGCTACCAGTGGACAAAATAGAATCCGGCCTGCCCGAGGCAATCACTAATCTCTCTGCCGGCAATTGGCTGCAAGCGGCGACAGGAATTTTGACCACCGACACCCGGCCCAAACTGGCCTCGACTCAAATCGAGTTCGACGGCAAGTCGGTGACAATCACCGGCATGGCAAAGGGGTCCGGTATGATTAAGCCCGACATGGCCACCATGCTGGCATTTATTTTCACGGACGCGCAGATTCATCAGGAACTTCTCGAGCAGAAACTGGCAGAGGCGGTTTCTCACTCCTTTAACCGGATAACGGTCGATGGTGATACCTCCACCAACGACAGTTGTATGCTGGTAGCAACCGGTCACAGCCAGGTGCAAATAGATGCTGGCAATAATTCCGTGAATGAGGAATTTGACCGGGCCCTGAGGCAAATCTTCCAGGAATTGGCAACAGGCTTGATTCGAGATGCCGAGGGGGCGACGAAATTCATCACCATCAGCGTCAGGCAGGGCGCTTCCACGGAAGAATGCCTGCAGGTAGCCTATACCGTGGCGGAGTCGCCGTTGGTAAAAACCGCCTTCTTTGCATCCGATCCAAACTGGGGCAGGATTCTCGCCGCCGTCGGTAGGTCGGGTCTGAAGGATTTAGCCCTGGATGAGATCGCTATTACGCTTGGGGATGTCGCCCTGATTAGCAACGGCGAGCTGGATCCGAATTATGCCGAGGAAAAGGCCCAGATCGAGATGGATAAACAAGAAATTACCATCGAAATCAAGCTGGCCCGCGGACACTGTAGCGAGACCGTATGGACCTCCGATCTCTCCTACGACTATGTTAAAATTAATGCCGAATATCGAACCTGAGATCGTTTGACTACTTCTTCCCCCATGCATGTTGCCGTCGGTGTCCTGTTTAACGCAGCAGGCGAGGTGCTAATCTCCCGGCGCCACCGAGATAGCCATCAGGGTGGGCTGTGGGAGTTCCCTGGGGGCAAGGTGGAAGCTGGCGAAGACGTACAGTGCGCACTCAAACGAGAATTTGAAGAAGAGCTTGGAATCAAACTTCTGCGCTGTTCTCCATTCAAGAAAATCCTCTATCACTACAGCGATAAATCCGTGCTGTTGGATGTCTGGACCATTGCAGAGTTCATTGGCGAGCCGGCAGGTCTCGAAGGACAGGCTGTAGAATGGCGATCAATTGCGTCACTGCCGCAGCGGGATTTTCCTGCAGCCAATGGGCAAATTATCAAGTGCCTGTCCCTGCCCCGTGAGGTCGCTATTACCCCCGATGTAAGCAGCTTCGATCGGCTGCAAAGTGTATTGCAGCTGCTGACAGGACGCGGTCTGAAGTTGATTCAGATTCGGCAGACGCAATTGGACAGCGCGCAGTATCTTCACTGGTTCCGGCGTGCCCGGGATGTATGTGAAGGCACCGGCGTGGACTTGATATTGAATCAGGACCCGGCTCTACTCGAGGACTGTTCGGCGGCGGGTTTTCATGCCAGTGCCAGTCGCCTGCAGCAGCTGACGCAGCGACCGATAGGGCAGGACGCTCTATTCAGCGCATCCTGCCACAACCTCGAGGAGTTACGTAAGGCAGAGGCATTGGCAGCAGACTTCGTGTCACTGTCTCCGGTTTGTCGCACTGAAAAATACGCCGGGGGCGAGCAACTGGGCTGGGACGAATTTCAGGCCCTGGCGGACGGAGTCAGTCTGCCGGTATACGCGCTGGGGGGCATACAGCGCTCAGACCAGGATAAGGCCAGGTTTTACGGTGCGCATGGCATCGCCGGCATCAAGACGTTTTTGTAGGTCCAGGCGCAAGCGCCCAGTCTCCCCCAATGCAGGTAGCGCTCTCTATTTTAGGTAAAAAGTGAAATATTGCCCCCAACTCGCTGATATAAATAGACTTAGCCAGCTGAAGATTGGAATTATTTCGCGCTATTTGTGATAAAGTATTTCTTCGGCAGGCAGATACAGCTCTGTGGACAAGCGAATTCGGTGGCGAGTGATTTCTGTGATGCAGATCACTGAGATTTATGCTAACTAGTTGAAAATATAGGTTTTAATAGCGTCAGAAGTAGCAAATTACCATCAGTACGGAACCGGTACCCATGTCAATCAACAGGGTTTTACAACAACTTCTTAAGGTGATTAGCCTCGCAGGGTTTTTAATCCTCGGTGTTGCCCATGCGGATTTTGCTGTGCTGGTGGATACCGCCGTGCTGGTGGAGGCAAATCCACCGTTGGTGGAATCCGGGGAAGGAGAGCCCATCCCGCCCCTGCCAGAAGTGGGAGCTGCGACGAATGCCAGCTATGTTAGCTCGGGAGGTTGGGCCGTAACCGGCGCCCTGTTTATCGATGCGACCGCGGTGGTATTTGATTTCGCTGCGGTCACTTCGGTTTCCAGCGCCACATTGAGTCTGCCTATCGAGGTGGTATATCCTCAAAATGGTGCCGCCGTGCTGGAAATATTTTTCTATGCCGACAACGGCGTTGTCGAAAACACAGATTACTCCATCGGCTTTGTTTTACCCATAGCCGAAGTCGACGTGGTCGGCTTGTCTCAACTCGATATTGATGTGACCGCCGCCGTCAATTCAACGTTGTCCAGCAGTCGGTTTGTAGGATTTAGAATCAGCAGTGGTACGGCACCGGGTGCGATCGAAGAAAATTTATTTCCGATGTGGACTGGAGCCAAGTTTTTCGACACGTTCTCCCTGGAATTTACTTCTGGCGAACCGCCTGCTGTAGCTGACGATACGGCAAGTTTTGATGGCCATACACTCGAAGTACCAGATCTCGAAGCCGCCGGGGTGGGCTCGGCCAGCGTGCAGTTGCGTCTGATCGATCCCAACGCATCAATCTATGAGTTAACCGCAGCGGTGATTACAGATCCAGGGAGTGGTGGGCCTTCGCTTTCCGGGATCGAATTGTTTGACTGCGATGCGTTTCAGGCGCCTGATGTTGGCGACGGCTCAAGTGCAGCCACTTACTCCATCAACTCTGGCATTCTGGATCTCCCCGGTGTCGACTTTAAGGGTGAACAAATAGCAATCAGACTCGAATATATAGAAGGTAGCAATCCCTGGTTATTTGAAACCATATCGCTGGGCCCGGTACAAGCCGGGCCCTCCGAAACACTCATCTCGGCGCTGGACGGTGGGCTGATCGTAGAACCCTCCCAGGATTTTGTACCCCTGTGTCATGGTTGGGTATTAGTCGGCGATTCGATCCGAAATCGCGTGGTAGAGCGAAATATTCTAAGCGGAGCAACGGGTGCTACCTATACGTTTAATACGGTTCCCGATCAATTTACCCTGGACGATGTTAATGGTGCCGTCTATATGACCGTGCATCCAGAGTCTGAGCGTCTTTATCGCCTCGATCTGAATACCGGCGTCATCAGCTGGAATCGAATAGCCCAGACCTTTACCAGTGGTATGGGCAGTCACACCTATAGCTGGGCATTGAGGGACTTGGCCTTAGGTGAGGATGGCAATGTATTTGCCATCATGTTCGATAATATCCGGGTCGATCCGGAACTCGATTTGCCATTCACTAGCACCGGTTTGTGGCTGGGGTTGATGGACAGAGATGGCGGTTTTCTCAGTGACAGCCTGCCACTGGAAGAACCGATCCGAATTGAATACGACGCGGTCCAAAACCATGTATTCCTTGCCACGCAGTCAAACCTCGCCACGTTCGACTTCGATCCACTTAGCAATGTGCTGTCTTTCGTTGAAGATACTGACCAGCAAGTCGGCAGTGCTTGCACCGATTTCAGTATCTCACCGGATGGCAGTCGACTCGCCTATTCCTGTCCCAACGGAAATCGGGTCGGCGAGAATGATTTCAGTATTCTGGACATGAATCCTGTCGCCTACTTCGACATAGATGGTGAGTGGTTTCTGGGTAGTTCTCCGCTGAGTGCAACGTTTAACAATGCCGGTACTATCCTGATTGCGACGGATAATGAGAAACTGTATTTCTTCGATGTGGTCACCCACCTCATCCTCGAAGAATTCGAGTTGGGATTACTCGAGGGTGAGCAGATCAGGAAGATCAGGCTGTCTCGTGATGGAAATTTGCTGATGGTGTTTCTGGACAATGAAGTGCACAGTCCCAGCAGCAAGTTCTACTGGATGTCTATTCCTCCCATAAGTGGAACGCCCCTGCCTTAGCAAGCTGTTAGGAATCCCCCTGTCTACTGCAAGGGTTCCTCTTCAGGATCAGAAAAAACGGCTTCACCCGCCAGTCGGTTTTTTCCCGTGGCCCATTCCCCGAAATCAATCAACTTGCAGCGCTCGCTGCAGAATGGCCGGTATCGGCTAGCCTCCACCCATGGCACCAGTTTCTTGCAGGTAGGGCAATTAACTGTTCTGGTTCTGGTTTGATTCACGGGACTCCTCGGCGAGGCGCAGATATTTTTGATGTAGTTGATGGATGCCGGCATTGAGCTCGTCAAGGCCGGCTTCATTATCCAGAATGTCATCGGCCTTTTGCAAGCGCTGCTGTCTGTCGATTTGGGAGGCGATGATCGCATTAATGGTATCGGGATCGCCTCGATCCCGAAGCAGTGTTCGCGTCAGTTGGGTTGCCTTACTCACATCCACCACCAGGATTCGGTCTGCCAGTTGCTGTTGCCCGGTCTCCAGCAGCAACGGTGAAACCAGCAGGCAATAGGGCGAGGAACAACTGGAAATTCGGGATTTCATTAACTCGGCTATCAGCGGATGCAGCAAATTCTCCAGCCAGTCTTTCTCAAGGGCATCTGAAAATACTATGCCTCGAAGAGCCTGCCGGTGCAGCGACCCATCGGCCATGATGATGCTGTCGCCGAAATGTTCGGCGATGCGGCTCAGCGCAGCAGACCCGGGTTCGACCACCTCCCGGGCGAGCAGGTCGGCGTCTATCAAAGCGGCGCCCAGCTGAGCAAAAACATCGGCAACGGTGGACTTGCCACTGCCGATGCCGCCGGTAAGTCCAACGACGTAGGGGCGATTCATTGCCCTTGAACTCTCTGTCGGCCGGCGCTGTGAACTAGGAGACGAAGGTGGCGACATAAAATGCGTTAATCTGGGGACCCCATATCAGCATGAGGAATCCTGCGCCGGCGAGGAAGGGACCGAAGGGCATGGGAATCGAACGGTCTCTACCCATTACCACAATCACGAAAATACCAAATACGGCGCCCACCAGGGAAGAGAGAATGATAATCGGCAGCAAGGCCTGCCAGCCCATCCAGGCCCCCAGAGCCGCCAGTAGCTTGAAATCCCCATAGCCCATGCCTTCCTTGCCGGTAGCAAGCTTAAATACCCAATAGACGCTCCACAGGGACAAATAACCGGCAATAGCACCGATAACCGCCTCCTGCATGCTGATCCCAAAGCCCAGGTCCACCGCGTTTACCAGTAGCCCCAACCAGAGTAATGGCAGGGTGATATTGTCGGGCAATAGCTGATGATCGAAGTCGATGAGCGTCAGCACCAGCAGGCACCAACTACAGAACAAGATCGCCACGGTAAGCCAGGTGGCGCCAAATGTCAGTGCTACCAGTGCAGACAGTATCGCTGTGGCAAATTCTACGGCGGGGTAGCGCAGGGATATTTTTGCCTTGCAACTCGCGCACTTGCCGCCCAGGAACAGATAGCTGAGCACCGGCACATTCTCCCAGGCCCTGATCTTGTGATTACAGTGGGGACAATGTGAGTCAGGTTTGTGCAGATTGAATACAGCAAACTTTGCCGCCGATTCATCGCTATCCAAACCGGGGTTTTCGATTTCCAGATATTCGTAGCATTGTTCCCCCCACTCACGCTGCAGCATGATCGGCAGGCGGTACACCACTACATTCAGGAAACTGCCGACCAGTAGTCCGAGCACCGCACAAATTGAAATCAGGACCACCTGATTGGAAGAGAGAAGGTTGATTATTGCCATTCAGAGCTTGCGGGAGCCTCGGTTTATGTCGTCGAATTAATCAGAGGTGCCCTACCCTGTGTTCTTACATCACCGCGCCGAGTTGAAAGATTGGCAGATACATCGCGATCATCAGACCACCGACGAGAACACCCAACACCGCCATGATCAGCGGTTCCATGAGTGCGGTTAGACCATCGACGGCGTTGTCCACTTCGGCTTCGAAGAAGGTGGCGCATTTGTCCAGCATCGAATCCAGGGCCCCGGACTCTTCGCCGATGGCAACCATTTGTACAATCATGGTGGGAAACAGCGTGGTGTTCTTGATGGCAAAGTTCAGCTGTTGTCCGGTAGTGACATCATCCTTGATGCGCCTGGTGGCCGTCGAATAGACGATGTTGCCGGTGGCACCGGCCACCGATTCCAGGGCCTCCACCAAGGGTACGCCTGCCGAGAACGTGGTGGAGAGGGTCCTGGTAAACCTGGCATAACAGGAGGCGTTGAGGATCGGGCCGACAATCGGCAGTTTTAAGGCAATTCTGTCTACGATATTGGCAAACTTTTTCGATCTAAACTTGGCCTCCTTAAAGGCATACACCATTGCCACGATGATGATGATGGCCTTCCACCAATGGGCGATAGCGATGTCAGAGAACTTGAGTACGAGTAAGGTAAATGCGGGGAGTTCTGCACCAAAACTGGCGAAGGTCACGGCAAATTGCGGTACCACCTTGACCAAAAGAATGCCTGTTACCACCAGTGCCACCAGGACCACGCCGATGGGGTAATTCATCGCCTTCTTGATCTTGGCCTTGAGCGCTTCGGACTTTTCTTTATACATGGCGAGTCGATCCAGCATGGTTTCCAATGCTCCGGACTGCTCACCGGCTTCAACAAGATTGCAGAACAGGTCATCGAAATAGCGCGGATGTTTGCGAATACAGTCGGCGAAGTTATTACCCGCTGCTATGTCGTCCTTAATTTCCGCAACCAGTACCCGCATGGACGGATTTTCCAGGCTTTCGCCGACGATCTCGAATGACTGCACCAGGGGGATACCCGACTTCATCATCGTCGCCAATTGCCGGGTAAATACGGCGATGTCCATGGGCTTGATTTTTTGTTTCTTAGGCCCGAACAAGTCCTTGGGCTTACGCTTGACCCTGGTAGGATTGATACCCTGTTTTCTGAGTTGGGCTTTAACCAGCGCCTGGCTGCTGCCCTGTATTTCGCCCTTGGTCTTATTGCCGGTTTTATCCGTGCCTTGCCAAAGGTAGATATTCTGTACTGCTTCAGTTGCCATAGCGCACCTCAGCGAATGTTTTGGTAGAGCTTTCCATGGTGAAGACTATACCACGTCACCCCTGCCAATGTATTGATGGAGACGGCCTTAAGTCAGTCTGTTTGCTTCCTCCAGACAGATCAAGCCCCTGGCCACCTTCAGTAGTGCAGACTGCCGGAGACTGCGTATTCCCTCACTATTTAACTGCTCGGCCAGTTGCAGGGAATTCCCTCCGGACATGATAAGCGAGGATAGCTCAGCGGATACAGGAACCAGTTCATAGATTCCGACTCTGCCTTTGTAGCCGTTATTGCAGTGCTCGCAGCCTCGGGCTCGAAACAGGCTCAGGTTTTGCCGATGAATTGGGGTAAAACCCTCCTCTATGAGTAGTTTTTCGGGAATTTCCACACTTTCTTTACAATGTTTGCAGAGGCACCGTGCCAGGCGCTGAGCGATGATCAGATTGAGAGAAGTGCCAAGGTCATATGCCGGAATTCCCAACTTGTTTAATCGAGTCAAGACTTCGGCCGCGTTATTGGTGTGGAGGGTCGTCAACACCAGGTGGCCGGTTTGTGCTGCCTGTGGGTCCAGTCACCAGGATCAGTCCCTGGGTTCGATTCAGCGCTTGCAGATACTGTCGTTTCTGGTCTACTTCGAAGCCTAGTGCGTCGATGCCCAGTCGTGCATTGCGCGTGTCGAGCAGCCGTAAAACAATTTTTTCGCCCCACAGGGTCGGCAGAATATTGACACGAAATTCGGTGCTGCGGTTTTTGGAGAATCTTATTTTGACACGACCGTCTTGCGGCACCCGCTTCTCGGAGATATCCAGCAGTGACATGATCTTGAGTCTGGACGCTATTCGGTTTGCCAGGTGGATTGGCGGGCGCGCGATCTCTTGCAAATGCCGTCGATTCGAAAGCGGACTCTGTAAGTCGTCTCATAGGGTTCGATGTGAATGTCCGACGCGCCGGCCTTGACGGCATCCAGTAATATCTTGTTTACAAATCTCACTATGGGTGCTTCGTCGCAGGCAGAATGACGCGCATCAGCCCGGTCGTCTTTCACTGCTTCAATACTTAATTCATCGCTGTCAGTGGCATCCAGTTCGTCGCCAAGACTGAGGATGTTTTCCTGCCGTTCGATGAATTTGACTATGGTGGCAGACAATTCGTCTGCAGCGGCTACCACTAATTCAATGCCCAGGCCGGTATGAAATTTTATCTCGTCGAGCGCCTTTAGATTAGACGGGTCGGAGACAGCCACGAACAGGTGTTTGTCACGTTGGAATAGTGGCAGCAGTTGATGTCGTTTGATGAGTCTGATATCCACCACCCGGGCAGGACAGTACTGGAGGTCGAAGGCAGACAGGTCGAGCAGGGGTGCCCCGAATTCAGATGCGGCAGCCGCAGCGATGGTTCGGTCAGGCAGGAGTTTTCTGTCCAGCAGATGCGTAACGAAAGGAATATTATCTTTGGCCGCTAACTTCATTGCAGCCTCTGCTTGTGATACCTCGAGCAAATTATCCGCGACCAGACGCCGGGCTATGCCGCTCATAGTTACTGACATGGTAGCCGTCCCGCCTGAAAGCCTGAGCATCATTGTATGATTCAGAGGAGCCCTAAGCTTGGGCGCCGACAATAATTAATCAGAGGCTCCATTATAGATTATGCTTGGCAGAAGGCCCTGAATCACTGGAAATTAAGCACGCGATGGAAGCAAGCTAATGAATCGATGGCAGGCCAGCACTATCCACTTTGGTATCAGTCTGACGGTATTTTTAATACTGTTGGCGATCATACTCCTGGTTTGGTACCCCGGTGTCCTG
>JADFIJ010000128.1 GCA_022566775.1 Pseudomonadota bacterium
AAATCCCATCATAATGTTGCCGGCCTGCCCGACGATATGAAGATGCAACTGGTCGAACCGCTACGGGAGTTATTCAAAGACGAAGTGCGCAAGATCGGCCTGGAGCTCGGTCTTCCCTACGACATGGTTTATCGACATCCATTTCCCGGTCCTGGTCTGGGTGTACGGGTGTTGGGAGAAGTCAGGAAAGAGTATTGCGACATCCTGCGGCAAGCCGATGCAATCTTCATGGAAGAATTGCACAGAGCCGATTGCTATCAGAAGGTGAGTCAGGCCTTCGCGGTTTTCCTGCCGGTAAAATCCGTCGGTGTGGTGGGTGACGCGCGTCGCTATTCCTACGTGATTACCCTGCGCGCCGTCGAGACCATCGATTTTATGACCGCACGTTGGGCGCGACTCGATCCTGAACTATTGGAGACCGTATCCAGTCGCATCATGAATGAAATCGCCGACGTTTCCCGCGTCGCCTACGATATCTCCAGCAAGCCTCCTGCAACCATTGAGTGGGAATAAACTACAGGACACCGGGCGCCCGCTATGCAAGTGCCCGCATAACAGCGCTTGGATCGTCGGACTTCCCGCATGAAATTCCTGTTTGTAAAAACCGTTCCGGTGGTGTCCTGGAGCTCTAAGAAACCGCTTAATTTCACCCCCGGCCTGGTCACGCTGTCGCTTCTCAATCTGGGGCTGATATGTTTTGGTGTGGGGGAAGCGCTGCTGATAGCCGCCGGCGCCGGGGTGAGTCCCTGGACAGTGTTGGCCCAGGGTATTTCCAATTTAAGCAACTGGAGTATCGGGGTTTCAACTTTCGCGGTCAGCGTGGGGGTGTTGCTATTCTGGGTTCCACTCAAGCAGACGCCGGGTTTGGGAACCCTGCTCAATGTCGTCGTGATTTCGGTGGCGATAGAATGGTCCCTGCCTTATCTGCCAACGCCTGAACACTATGCATTGAAAATAGTCGAGCTTGTTATGGGGATTTTACTGGTGGGCCTGGGCAGTGGCATGTATCTGATTGCCAATCTTGGTCCGGGTCCGCGAGATGGATTGATGCTTGGATTACAAAGAGTGACCACCCTGCCAATTGCCGTAGTAAGAACATCGATTGAAATTTCCGCTGTCGCTATTGGCTGGTTACTCGGTGGCAGCGTGGGTCTGGGAACGCTGCTATTCGCCTTCGGTATCGGCTATGCGGTGTCAATCGGGCTCTATTTCGTAGCCCATTTTTCGCCCGGAATTGACCCCGGGAAATCCAATATCGACCCTTAATAGGGTGTTGAAAAACGTCATGAGCGCAGTCAAGACAAGGCAACACGGCGAAAAAGCGGAGTTTACACGCAGTAAACGAGCATTTTGAGCCAATTTTTAACGCAGGATTGACCAGTGTAATAGTTTTTCAACAGCCTGTTAGACTTTGCTGCACTGGATGCGCTCTATGAAACTGGAAGCGATGTCTCCATCGGGAGGCAGTGCAATCGCGACGATGCTGGAAACTGCACCTTGCCCGGTAGCCAGGTTCATGATGAGCGTATTCCCCACTCGACTGGTGCAGAGTAAGACATTGCTGTGCACGCAATCACTAAACGACCACTGATGACCATCAAAAACGACGGTAGCAGCGGTGCCGCCCTCACCAATTGTGAGCAGGTAGTTGGTCGGAAAGAAATTAAAGGTTTCCCAGTTATCATCTTCCCATTTAAAACCCGTCGAATTTATGCCCTCACAAGACCACACCTGCCGCGGAACCGCGGCGGCAGAGAGAGTCGAAATCAGTATCAATACACAGGTCCAGAGTATCCTCATTGCCATCTCCAAATCATAGTAAGCCAGCACAGAACCATCTTATCGTGTCTATTTTAACCGGGCATCTTCACTAATTCCGAAACCTCAGGTGACCCACCCGTAACGAGAAATGGACATTCGTTCGCAATAGCAAGCGCTGCCTTCCTCGCCTGGATCACAAGGAGTCTAGAGCGTAATTGCCTGAATTGGAATGGCTGATAGAAATTCTGAATTTTTAGGAAAGCAAGGAGCTGAGAGCCAGGAAGGGGCGTAATTTTGCTCTCGCTCTATTGATTCTATATTCTTCCCCTACAGCCGAATAATATGACACCCATCCGAGGCAACTATGGATCAGCAGTCACTGCCCCTGGCGCAATACACGGTGCTGGATTTAACCATCGCCAGGGCAGGACCGACGGCGGTACGCTTGCTTAGTGACTGGGGTGCCGATGTGATTCGGATCGAGTCGCCCCTCAGTGGCGATATCGCCGGCAAGCGCCATGGCTCGGACTCACAGAATTTGCATCGCAACAAACGCAGCCTCTGTCTTGACCTGAAAGCGGACGCCGGCAGGCAGGTTTTTATGGACCTGGCAAAAACAGCAGACGTCGTGGTTGAAAACTTTCGCGTCGATGTGAAGCATCGACTGGGCGTGGATTATGCGGCGCTTAAGAAGATCAATCCAAGGATTATCTATGCCAGTATTTCGGGATTCGGTCAACAGGGGCCCTATTCCAGGCGGCCCGCCGTAGACCAGGTAATCCAGGGCAGCAGTGGCTTGATGTCGATTACCGGGGAACCAGGCAGGGGACCGATGCGTGCCGGTATCGCGGTGAGTGACACCTCCGCGGGGATGTTTCTGGGTCAGGGTATATTATTGGCCCTGCTGCACCGCGAGCACACCGGCGAGGGCCAATGGGTACATACTTCCTTGCTGGAATCCATGCTCTGCAAGCTGGATTTTCAGGCGGCGCGCTATACCATGAGCGGCGAGGTACCCAGCCAGGCGGGTAACAACCATCCCACCCTTTCTCCCATGGGCGTATTCGACAGCGCCGACGGCCGCGTCAACCTGGCCGCCAGCACCGACAAAATGTTCAGGGCCTTCTGCGAAATCATGCAGGCAGATGAGTTGGCTGCCAACGCCGACTACGAGACCGTGGCGGGCAGACTCACGCACAGGGAGGCGCTGTGGCACCAGGTCAATCTACTGACCCGTCAACACGCCACCCGGGATCTGGTAGAACTGCTCAATTCCGTTGGTATACCCTGCGGCCCCATCAACACCATCGAACAGGCCTTCGAAGACGAACAGGTCAAGTTCCTCGCCCTGACCAAACAGGCGAACCACGCTAAGCTCGGAAAGATCGATCTGATCCGCTCACCGATCAATTTATCCCGCTACAGCCATGGCGCCAAATTTGACCGCGCGGGACCGGAGCTCGGCGAACACAGCATAGAGATTCTCAAGCAACTGGATTACAGTGACGAGCGGATCGAAGCACTGGTGCGTGACGGCACCGTGATTACGGTCGACGGCGCCACCAAGGCGTAAAGGTTATGAAGAGGAAGGAAAGAATAGCAATGGAGTCGATATCACCATCCACAAAAGTATTGGCGGAAGTTGACAATGCCATCGGCTGGATAACATTTAATAATCCCCGACGCCACAATGCCATGTCCTTGGAAATGTGGCTGGCGCTAGGGTCAATCCTCGAGGGATTCGGCCAGGATTCATCGATAAGGGTAGTCATTCTTAAAGCTGCGGGCGAGAAGGCCTTCGTGTCAGGCGCCGACATCTCCGAGTTCGAGAAGAAACGATCCAGCCAACAACAACGGGATGAATATGAAAAAGCCTTCGATGTGGCGCAGACCCGCCTGGCGGAATTTGACAAACCCCTCATCGCCATGATCCAGGGCTATTGTATTGGCGGTGGCCTGGCATTGGCACTGAATACCGACATTCGCATCGCCACCGAAGATTCTGTGTTTGGCATACCCGCCGCCAAGCTGGGCCTCGGCTATGGCTATGGTGTCATCAAAACCCTCACCTCTCTGGTCGGCCCTTCTCATGCCAAGGATATTCTGTTTAGTGCGAGATTCCTCGATACCGACGAGGCACTTAGAATTGGCTTGATCAATTTTGTGGTAAGCCGGGCAGAACTTCCAGCAAAGGTACTGGACTATGCCAACACCCTGGTTGCGAATGCCCCGTTAACGATCAGGGCATCGAAGGCAGCGGTCGGTGAAGTGGTGAATGATCCTGGGCAAGCCGGCCCCCGGTACATCGATGAACTGGTCAATGACTGCTTTCTGAGCGAGGACTACAAAGAAGGCAGAGAGGCATTTATGGAAAAGCGCAAACCGGTTTTCAAGGGCTCGTAGTTCATCCTGTAGCCACCGTCATCACCCATAGGATGAAATTAAATTTGCGATTGAGCAAATTGAATCGATGGAACCCGAGGAAATTACACCAACGCAATCATTTAATTCGATGGTGATTATGGTCGATCAAGCACCCACAATTCCCCATAAAGATGAATCCAGCCTGGATAAGAATTCTGCCTCTGCGCATCACGAGCGCTGGATGGGGGAGGCGATCCGGCAAGCCCGCATTGCCGCGGAGCAGGGCGAGGTGCCGGTGGGTGCGGTGTTGATCGAAGCCGGTAAGCTCATCGGCAGTGGTTTTAACCAGCCAATCATGCGCCACGATGCGACCGCACACGCAGAGATTGTCGCCCTTAGAGCGGCGTCAGCCAGCAAGCAGAACTACCGTCTGCCTGCCACCATCCTCTATGTAACTATCGAGCCCTGTACCATGTGTGTGGGTGCACTGATCCACGCCCGCGTCGATCTGTTGGTGTTCGGGGCGCGAGAGCCGAGAGCCGGTGCCGTCGTCAGCCAGAATAACTTGCTCGATTCCCAACACTACAATCACAAACTCAGTTATGTGGAGGGAGTATTGGCAGCGCAGTGCAGCGCACTGGTGCAGGCCTTTTTTAAGGCCAAACGCGGCATTAATCGGAGGGCCGATTGACTTGTCAAATAGACAGGCTGCTTGTATAAATTCAGGGTGTCTGTACTGCAGGCAAGACATTGCTCATGGGAATAGCAATCACTATGCGTAAATCCCTGATTCTGCTGCCACTACTGGCGATCCTTGGCGCCTGCGCCGTATCACCCCCTGCCTACAAGGCCTACCCGGGCGACGTGCGGGAGGAGTTGCAATTGTCTACCCTGGAAGGCACCCGGTATCTACGCATCGACATGATCAATCGCTACGTAGACACGGTGCGTTTTCTGAGTGTCGACGGCATACAGATTGAAAATAGTGGTAATTACAGAGCCATTCAAATCGTACCCGGCTTTCATGATGTGACCGTTTACTTCGAATGGGACCTGGGTAGCGCGCGGGGTCTTACTCCTGTCCTGGAGAACGACGCCGCTCAGAGTGAGACCATGAGTCGCACCCTGCATTTCAATGCCAGAGCCGGAGAATTGTACAGGGTTCGAGCGGAGCCGGTCTTCACCGACAAGTTCGAAGATATTACTACCCTGTCTCATGTTGACTTCTGGATCGAGGATCAACAGGACCGTCAAATTGTCACGCGTGAACAGGGGAGCTATGTCCCGAGCCGGTAGTGCTGGGTGGCATTCCCGCACTTTTCTAATCGGCTTGCGGCACAGGTTTTTCTGAACTCAGGCCTCAAATCCAGTATCATTGCGCCCACGTAATTGCGTCTACACAGTTACGTCCATAATGGGTTTGCCTAATTAATCAGAGGCTCCCTAGACACCGCCAGTTCGAGCCAGGGTACCATCAATGCAAGCGATGTTTGGGGCGGCAGCCCTGTCTGCATTCAAGACTTCCAAACTACTCGACATCCTGCAAGCGAAACTCCCCCAGGTCAAAGCCATCTCCGCCCGCTTCGTCCACTTCATCGACTGTGATGGAGATTTGAGTGAAAACGAAAATGCGAGGCTACGATCCTTACTGGATTACGGCAGCGATTTTCAGGCTCCGGACAGCACCGCCACTGGCGCGACCCAGTTAAGTCGCCTGGTGGTTCCCCGGCCCGGCACGATCTCGCCCTGGTCCAGTAAGGCCACCGATATTTTGCACAATTGTGGTTTGACCGATATCAAACGAATCGAGCGTGGGACCCTGTTCACCGTATCTATAGTCTCGGATTTATCCGCCGAAGAAGCTGAGGTACTGGCTGTGCTGCTGCATGATCGGATGACACAGGCGGTGTTGAACGAGATAGAAGAGGCCGGCGTTTTGTTCCAATCTGCCGAGCCCGAACCGTCCCGATCCGTCGATATTATGCAGCAAGGCGAGGCTGCTCTCGGCCGCGCCAATACCGAGTTGGGGCTGGCCCTGGCGGATGATGAGATTAGTTATCTGTTTGAGCGCTTCAGCGAACTGGGTCGTAATCCCAATGACGTGGAGTTAATGATGTTCGCCCAGACAAACTCGGAACATTGCCGTCACAAAATATTCAATGCCAGCTGGACTATCGATGGCGAAAAACAAGCCCATTCTCTATTTGGCATGATTCGCAATACCTTTGAAAAATCCCCGGCTAATGTGCTGTCAGCCTATTCCGACAACGCCGCCGTGATGCGGGGGCATGACAGCCAGCGATTTTTTCCGGATCCGAAATCGAAAATATATGCCTTCAACGATGAGGCGGTGCATATATTGATGAAGGTGGAGACTCACAACCACCCCACGGCCATCGCTCCATTCCCCGGTGCTTCAACCGGCTCCGGTGGCGAAATCAGGGACGAGGGCGCCACCGGCAAGGGCTCCAAACCCAAGGCCGGGCTCACCGGGTTTAGCGTATCCAATCTGCGGATTCCGGATTTACCCCAGCCCTGGGAGGAAGATCTGGGCAGGCCGGCACACATCGCTTCGGCCCTGGATATCATGTTGGAAGGACCGATTGGCGCCGCGGCGTTCAATAACGAATATGGCCGACCGAATCTGTGTGGCTATTTTCGAAGCTTTGAAGAACTCGTCGTCAACGAAGCCGGTGTAAAGGAGGTCAGGGGCTACCACAAGCCCATCATGCTGGCTGGCGGCATCGGCAATATCCGTGAACAGCATGTGTTGAAAGAAGATATCGACGTGGGGGCCAAACTCATCGTCCTCGGTGGTCCGGCGATGTTAATCGGACTCGGTGGTGGTGCCGCGTCTTCAATCGCCGCGGGCACCGGCAGCGAGGATCTGGATTTTGCCTCGGTACAACGGGAGAACGCGGAGATGGAACGCCGTTGCCAGGAAGTCATCGATCAGTGTTGGCAGCTTGGCGCCGAGAACCCGATTGCCTTTATCCACGATGTCGGCGCCGGCGGTCTGTCCAATGCCTTGCCGGAATTGGTCAAAGACGGCGGCTGTGGCGGTGTCTTCAAGCTTCGAGCCATTCCCAATGCGGAACCCCAAATGTCACCCTTGGAAATCTGGTGTAACGAAGCCCAGGAACGCTATGTGCTGGCGGTGAACGGCTCAGATCTCGGGCGCTTCGAAGCCATATGCGAGAGAGAGCGTTGCCCCCACGCTGTGGTCGGGGAGGCCACGGCGGCGAAGCATATTTCTCTGGATGATTCCCACTTCGGCGACAGTCCCATCGATCTGCCCATGGATATATTGTTTGGCAAGCCGCCAAAGATGCATCGGGATGTGACATCGGGCAGTATTGAGCCCACTGCGTTTTCCACCGCGGATTTGGACCTGGAGGCCGCGGTCGAGAGAGTCCTGGCCCTGCCCGCCGTCGCCAACAAGAGCTTTCTTATCACCATTGGCGATAGAACCATAACCGGCCTGGTGAGTCGCGATCAGATGGTGGGGCCCTGGCAGGTGCCCGTGGCCGACGCCGCCGTGACTGCGACTTCCTACAATGGCTATGTCGGCGAGGCCATGGCCCTGGGCGAACGCACGCCACTTGCCCTGTTCGACGCCCCGGCATCGGGCAGAATGGCGATCGCGGAAGCAGTATGCAATATCGCCTGCGCCGAGATCGCTAAGATTTCAGATATCAAGCTGTCGGCGAACTGGATGGTGGCGGCCGGACATGGTTGTGAAGATCAGAAACTGTATGCCACGGTGGAGGCGGTGGCGCTGGACCTGTGTCCAGAGCTCGGTATTTGCATTCCCGTTGGCAAGGACTCCATGTCTATGCGCACGGTATGGACCGAAGGCGATATCCTAAAGAGTAATACCGCACCCCTTTCTCTGATCGTGACCGCCTTTGCACCGGTCGTCGACATTCGGACCACGCTGACGCCGCAATTGCGAACCGACAAGGGTCCGACCCGGCTGCTGTTGATCGATCTCGGCCGCGGCCGGAACCGTCTCGGTGGTTCAGCCTTGAGCCAGGTGTATCGGGATATGCGCGGCACCGTGCCCGATCTGGATAAGGCTTCCGACCTCGCTGCCATGTTCGCATTGATTCAGGAATGTCGAAACGCCGGTCAGCTCCAGGCCTACCATGACCGCTCCGATGGAGGCTTGTTCACCACGTTGGTGGAGATGGCTTTCGCCGGTCATTGCGGACTCGACCTGCAACTGCAGACCCTGCTCGACTCCTCCTGTGGTAATGGCGATGTCATCGCTGCGCTGTTCGCCGAAGAATTGGGTGCGGTGATTCAAGTACTCGAGGCAGATCTGGCGGCGGTGATGGGGGCCGCGAATTCTCATGGACTCGGCGACTGCATTCATGATATCGCTGCAATCAATGACAGCGATAGCATCAATATTTTTCTCGACGGGGAAGCATTGTATTCGCGCCCGCGAATCGAATTGCAACGCGTCTGGACCGGTACCAGTTTTCACTTGCAGAGTTTGCGAGATAATTCTGATTGCGCGAAGCAAGAATTCGATCGAATTCTGGAGCATCAGGACCCGGGCTTGAATGTGGAGCTTCGCTTCGATATTGACGAGGACGTGGCGGCGGCCTATATCAATGTAGGCAGCAAGCCGCGAGTCGCGGTGCTCAGGGAACAGGGTGTGAATGGGCAGATCGAAATGGCGGCGGCCTTCGACCGTGCGCATTTTGATGCGGTGGATGTCCACATGACGGACCTCATCGAGGGCCGGGTAAAACTCGATGAGTTTAATGTACTGGTTGCCTGTGGCGGCTTTTCCTACGGCGATGTGTTGGGTGCGGGAGGCGGTTGGGCCAAGTCAATTCTGTTCAATGATGGGATGCGATCTCAGTTCAAACAATATTTTAGCAATCCCAACACGCTGACCCTGGGTATCTGCAATGGTTGCCAGATGGTGTCGCTGTTGCATGAACTCATTCCCGGGGCAGAGCATTGGCCCAGCTTCGGGAAAAACCGCTCCGAACAATTCGAAGGCAGGCTGAGCCTGGTCAGGGTCGAGGCAAGTCCCTCGGTTTTCCTGGCAGGTATGGAGGGATCTCAATTTCCCCTGGCGGTTGCCCACGGCGAGGGTAGGGCCCATTTCAGGCGTGTCGACGATCTGCAGGTGCTGGATGCCGGCAAGGCCATTGCCCTGCGCTATGTGGATAATTACGGTGACAACACGCAAAGCTATCCCGCCAATCCTAATGGTTCGGTGGCGGCCATTGCCGGGCTCTGTAGCCCGGACGGGCGGGTAACACTGATGATGCCGCACCCGGAACGGGTTTTTCGTGCCAGCCAAAACTCCTGGCATCCGGATCACTGGCGCGAAGATGCGCCCAGCATGCGCATGTTCCGCAACGCGCGCCAATGGCTGGCGTGAGATGAAGCCCTCGCAGCTATACAAAATTGAATTTTACGTGCCCGAGACGCATTTAGAGACGGTGAAGTCAGCCATGTTCGAGGCCGGCGCCGGCAATATCGGAGACTATGACAGCTGTGCCTGGCAAAGCCTGGGACAGGGCCAGTTTCGCCCGTTGCAAGGCAGCTCTGCCTATCTCGGTGAAATTAACAAGCTGGAAACTGTGGCGGAATACAAGGTTGAGATGATCTGTGGGGAAGCAACTTTGGCCGCCGCGATCGCCGCCTTGAAACAAGCCCACCCCTACGAAGAAGTGGCGTATTTCGTCTTGGCTACTCTGGCGCTAGATTAGCGGGCTGTTAGCGAGGCAGCGCGCGGGCGCGCCTCGAAAGCGTCGCCTCGGAAACTCCGAGGGCGATGGCCGCCTTTTTCTGGTTGCCGCCATAGTAACCCAGTACGTGTTCTACCACGGCGCCTTCGAAATCGCGCATCATCTGCCTGAGCTGCAACGGCTGTTGCTGAGATGGGTCATCGCCGATGGCCATGAAATCTGTCACCTTGGTCAGCAATTCCCTGTGAAACTTTCTTTCCCGGGAGTAGGGCACGAAAGTAAGCAGGCGAAACAGCCGCGTCTTTTCCTCCGCGTATACCATCAGCGCCAGCATCACCGTTAATGATAGCGACATGAAGATCGCGCCGTTAATAGCGACACCCATGGCCATGAGGCCAAATACCATAAATGTCATCACCACCGGTGTCGCGGTGCTGATGAGGATTACCAGACAGCGCTGGCGAGAGATGTTGGAATCGGCTTTCTTCAATCCGCGAAACAGCAAAGCGATGGCAAAACTCACGCCCGCCAGTACATAGAGAGGGAAAATAAAATAGTAGTCACCGGCTATGCGAGTAATCGAGTAACTGCTCGGCTCGGCGCCCGCTATCACCGAACGGCTGAAGATAATAGCCACAATCATGCCGGCCAGCACCACATTAAGCGCAATCTTGATGCGGGGGGTCTGCCAGCTAAATTTTGAATATTCCAGGCACAGATTGATATAGGAATGGATGATGAAAATAACGGCGCAGTCGA
>JADFIJ010000129.1 GCA_022566775.1 Pseudomonadota bacterium
CCGGTGGCACCCGTCACCAACACGCTACCGCTTGCCGGTGTCAAGCCGTTGGCCAGGAGCTTTTCGACACATAGCGCCGCGGTAAATCCGGCGGTGCCGAGAATCATCGCCTGTTTCAGGCTCATCGTCTCGGGGCACTGGATTACCCAGTTCGCAGGCACCCGGATGAGCTGAGCAAATCCGCCGGCAGTATTCATCCCCAAGTCGTAGCCGGTAACAATCACTTCATCGCCTTCGACAAAATCCGGACTCGTGCTCGTCACTACCGTGCCAGCCGCATCGATACCCGGTGTATGGGGATAGGATCGCGTCACCGCCTTGTTGCCGCTTGCAGACAGGGCATCCTTATAGTTCAGGGATGAATACTGCACCCGAATTAGCACATCACCTTCCGGTAATTCAGCAAGATCGCGTTCTCTAACACTTGCCTGAAATTGCTTTTCCGCTACTTCTTCTACCACTACCAATGCTTTAAATTTTTGCAAGGATCTAATCCACCCAGTTAAATAGAAACGCGTTATTGATAATCGTTAATTCTCGATTTATTGGCCCAGTTCATAAGTACCTTCTCTACTACTCCCGGTATAGCCGAACTCAACTTGTCCTGAAAAGATTTTTTCAAGTCGAATTCCACCTCGAATACATCTGAGGTTTCACAGGCAGCCAGAATACATTCATCGCTGGTTTTAATCTCATCCACCATGCAGCGTTCCTTCGCCTGCATACCCACCCAGGTTTCACCGGTAGAAATTTTGTCTATGTCGACACTGGGGCGATGGTCCTTTACCCACTGCTTAAAGATACCGTGTATCGTCTCCACATCTTCCTGCACCTTGGCCTTGCCCTTCTTCGTTATCTCACCGAAGGTAGTCAGGGTACGCTTGAACTCCCCCGCACTGATAATCTCATAATCAATATCGTTCTTTTTCAAGACGCGATGAAAGTTAGGCAACTGCACCAGCACGCCAATAGACCCGATGATGGCAAATGGCGCCGAAACCAATTTATCGGCCAGGCAGGCCATCATATACCCCCCGCTGGCCGCGACCTTGTCGACACAAATTGTCAGCGGGATGCCGGCGTTTTTTATTCTTAGCAACTGTGATGCAGCCAGGCCATAGGCATGTACCATGCCGCCGGGACTCTCCAGGCGCAAGATCACTTCATCGGCCTTTTCCGCCAGAGTGAGAATCGCTGTTATCTCTTCACGCAATGAGGTCACGGCTTCGGCAGCCATGTTGCCCTTGAAATTCAGCACATAGCTGCGTTTTTTTCGATCGCCGACAGCGGCTGAACCTGATTCCGAGCCTTTATCGGCCCGTTGTCTCTGCTTTTCTTCTTCCCTGGCTTGTTTAAGTTCCGCCTTGGCTGCCTTCTTTTCCTGCTTGTGAATTTTCTTCAGTTGATCCTTGTCCAGTACAGAATGCCGCAAAGTTTCTCGCATATCGTCGAAATGGTCATTCAGAGGGGTGACCCTGATGGTGCCTTTCCTGCCAGTTTTTTTCTGGCGACTACCACTGGCCACAATCGCACCGAGCACGATGATGATTGCTACCACGATGGTCGCCACCTTGGCGAAGAACATCCCGTACTGGATTAAATATTCCAAGGGTCTTACTCCTGTATCTAATAATAAGGACTGTGAATCCTGTACTCAGCTATTGCTTCCAAACTGGTGCTGTTTGACTTGATTTACAAAGGTTTGAATCAATTCTCCTGCCACACTGATAGCGGGCGACGGCACCTTCGGCAGCGAATCTACGTCATACCAATGCGCCTCTTCGATCTCCTTCGGTGCCACCACAACCTCCCCCGCCTTGTAATCGGCAATAAAGCCCAGCATCAACTGTGACGGGAAAGGCCAGGACTGGCTCTTGATATAACGGATATTCTCGACCTCTATGCCCACTTCCTCTTTGACTTCCCGCACCACAGTTTGTTCTGGAGTCTCACCTACTTCTATAAAACCTGCAAGACAACTAAAAAATCCGGTTTTAAACCTGGCGCTGCGAGCGAGTAGTAATTGATCCCCCCTCACCACCAGCATGATTGCACAGGGATTGATGCGGGGAAAAACCTGCCGATTACAGACCGTGCAATGAACCGCTCTTACAGATTTGTGTTGAGTGGTGGGCGCGCCACAAGCGCCGCAGTACCTGTGCGCAGTATACCAATCCAGAATCTGGCTAGCCTTGCCGGCAAGGGCCAGGGCAAGTTCGCCGCGCTCAAATAATAAGCTGCGTAAGGAACGGTTTTCTGCCCGCAGTAACTTAGCCGGGTTTTCCTTGATATGCACTGCAATAAACGTCGTTTCCGGGCCTTCTTCAAGCAAGAACAGCTCGGCGCCAACCGACAATACGGCGTCTATTTCCGATTTTTCCCAGATGAATTCATGGCCCCGGACCACGATTTGATTATCATAAATCAGGACGAATCGGTCCGTCTCTAACAGCTCGTCGAATCTTGGGAAATAGCCGCGTTGAACCATGCGCCTTAACCTAGCCTACCCCGATCGCGATGCCCAGCGCGGGGGTAGCAATAATCCATGGGCGAGTTGAGGCATTCATTGCAGAGGTCAGTGCTCGTGGCTTGCGCGCCACAGCACTGCTGCAGCGCGCTTGCCTGGATTAAGTCAGAGGTTCGGCGAAGAAATCGAAGAAAAAATACATGATGACGGTACAGGAGCACAGGGTCAGCAGCATCACCGGCAAGCCCTTCCGGAACCACATGCCAGGAGTAATCGCCAGGCTTGGATCGCCGGCATCCTTCGCCATCTTCTCGGAGATGGTGACGATGAAGACATTGGCGGTAGAGCCCAGATGGGTGCCGTTACCCCCCATGCCCACTCCCGCAGCCAGACCCCACCACAGTGGCGTCACATTGATCCCTTGCGCCTCCATGCCCAGGATGATGGGAATCATGGCGGCGGTGAAAGGTATATTGTCGATCGCAGCCGACAGCACCGCCGACACCCACATCAAGATAAGAGTCGCCTTGAGTAGATCACTTTCTACATAAGGCACGATGAAGGTGCCAAGAAATTCAAGAAATTGACTGTGTTCTACGCCACCGACAATGATAAACAGGGAGATAAAAAACATCAGCAAAGCCAACTCGGTGTGGGCGAATGCCTCTTCCATGTCGATGTCTTTGCCGACGAATACCAGCGCCGTCAATCCTATCGCCGTCACAAACCACGGCTCCCAACCCAGTCTTCCGTGCATGACGAAACCGATGACCATTATCCCCAACACCGCCAGCGAAGCATACCAGGTTTTGGGGTCAGACAACGGCGCCCGTTCGCTCAGCTCCAACTCATGGGGGGTGACCGCGAGCTCTTCCTTGAACAGGTAACGAAGAAAAACCAGGATGATGATCCAGGCGACAAAAACCATACCCCCCATGTGAATGACAAATTGATTAAAGTCGATGCCGGCGGCGGAGCCGATCATCAGGTTGGGTGGATCACCCACCAGTGTCGCCACGCCGCCGGTGTCGGACAGCAGTGCCGCTGCCAACAAAAATGGAATCGCACTGACACGCAAAGACTGACAGATCAGGATAATCAACGGCCCGAATATGACCACCGTGGTGACATTGTCGAGCAACAGGGAAAGTACGGTAACCAGCGTTCCCATCAGTGCCATTAACAGAAACAAGCGCCCCTTGCTGAAATCCGCAATCGCATAGGCGAGTTGCTGAAACCCCCCGGTGGGGATCATGATGGCGACGATGGTCATCATGCCACCCAGCAGGAACACCACATTCCAGTCGATGGAGTGGACGGCTTGTTCGGGATTGTAAAACCCGAAGACCTGGCCGGCCACAATCATCGTTGCCGCTCCGGCCATGCCGCACTTGACTCGATGAATACCATGTATGCCTTCGGTAAATATGGCGACGAAAGTCAAAACCAACACCACAGCGGACACCAGCATTTCGGTATTCCAGACAAGCTCTTCCATAGGTTTAATTCCTCATCAGGTTTTGCGTCTGTTTCTGCGGCTATAGCCGCTAAAACTACGAATTTTCCCCAATCAAATCCACTTCAGTCCACTGTATTTATTGAATTTTTGGTGGTATTGATAGACTCAAAAGCGCTAGATATTATAGCTTCTGCGTAGCCTATTCAAGATAAACCGTCCAGATCAGGTACCCGCTGAGGGATTGGCTTCATCGCCCTGGCATGCGCTTCAGTCGGTGTCGAGATCGAGCCAGAGGCAACCCTGCTCGCTGCTTTTTTCGATTTCCTGCAGTCGATCCTGATGTGCCCGCAACTCATCGGACCCGGCCACAATAACGCGAAGCGGCGTCCGCTGCGGATCGTACTTTCTGGCCTGGCGGCGCCGCTTCAGGGCTTCTTCGGGCTCGTCCTGCAGCGGCAGGCTGGACTGGCCGCTGGTCATCATCAGATAGACATCGGCCAGTATCTCCGCATCCAGGAGCGCGCCGTGAAGCTCCCGTTGGGTGTTATCCACGTCGTAGCGTTTACACAGGGCATCGAGGCTATTGCGCTGTCCGGGATGCTTCGCTCTGGCCAATACCAAGGTATCCAGCACCTCGCACAGATCTTCCATCGGGCCGTTGCCGGCATTCGATAGCCGCAACTCATTGTCGAGAAACCCGATATCGAAGGGCGCATTGTGAATAAGCAATTCGGCGCCGCGGACAAAATCAATAAATTCAGCCTCCACCTGCGCAAAGACGGGCTTGTCGGCAAGAAATTCATCGCTGATACCATGCACTTCCATGGCGGCGATATCGACCTCTCTCTCGGGATTGAGATAGCACTGGTAGTGATTGCCGGTAAGTTTCCGATCCTCCAGCTCTACGCAGCCGATCTCGATAATCCGGTGGCCTTGCAGCGGATCCAGTCCGGTGGTTTCGGTATCGAGGATTATCTGTCGCATGAATTCATCCCTGGGGGTTGTTGGGCACCTCTGAACAATGCAGTAATGTCTCAGCGGTCCTGTCTTGATTACTAACCTGCCTGCGAGCCTGAGACATCACTGCATGATTCAGAGGTGCTTTTGATCGCCGAGCTGAGGAGTCAGAGGTCCATCTCGTCGATGCCGCGATTGGCAAGCTGATCGGCAATTTCGTTTTCGGGGTGGCCACTGTGACCCTTCACCCAATGCCACTCAATTTGGTGTAAGCCGACGAGTTCGTCAAGCCGTTTCCATAATTCCACATTAAGAACAGGCTTCCTGTTAGCGGTTTTCCAGTTTTTCTGCTTCCAGTTACTCACCCATTCGGTGATGCCAGTTAATACGTACTTGGAATCGGTGGTAATTTGCACGTTGCAGGACTTGGTAAGCGCTTCCAGGCCCTTGATTGCCGCGGTCAGTTCCATGCGATTATTGGTTGTCATCGCCTCGCCACCAAATAGTGATTTTTCAACGCCGCCATAGCGTAACAAAACCCCCCAACCGCCTATGCCGGGATTTCCGCGGCAGGCACCATCTGTGAACATTTCAACTACTTGTTGCATGGATAACTTTCGCTACCAGGAATCGGTTTCGGATTTTGTTTAAACTAATGGATTGCTGCTAATGAATTCTAGCGCGGACGTTTTCCGCCGTCGGTACGACCGTGGCCCGACTCCGCAATGATCGCCACTTTGGCAAGATGGGCGTTAAAGGAATGCGCTGTTTGACGCAGAGTATAAAATACGCACCCCCAAACGGGCTCTTGACCGAGGTAGCAAATTTTTCGATTTTATCGGCGTAGCGCAGCAGTCGTGAAAAATTCAGCGGCAGGAAATGCACGCCGTAATTCACGGAATCGATGTGCAAATCCAGCAACTGCAGCCAATCACTGATGCGCTTGCGGGAAATAAATCGCCCGCGCCAGGGAATGTTGATCTTGCGTTTAAAAAGCTTCCACAGCCCCCAGTGGCTCATGGGGTTAAAGCCTACGATCAGCATCTGCCCCCCGGGACGTAATACGCGAGTCACTTCTCTGAGCAAGCGGTGGCTGTCATCGGTAAAATCGAGAGCATGATGTAAAACCACCACATCGATACTGTCGTTTGCCAGTGGTAACTCCTCGTTATTTGCCACCGGTTGCGTCGATCCCGGGCGATGCGCCGGGACGAAGCTTATCTTATGCCCAACCGGGCTGTCCCCGATCAGAGACACTTCATTGCTGCAGCCGACCTGAAGGATATGATATCCGAACAAGCGGCTGATGATCGGCGTCACCAGGGCCTGTTCGGCCCGCAGTACCGCAATACCCTGTGGCGACTGGAACCACTGGCCCACCAGCTCACTCAGCTGGTCGGAGTCCAGCACACCCCGAAGCAGCCGTCGCCGAGTTTCATGTTTAGACAGTATATTCATACTTTTTTGCCAGTACTCTCTTTTAACTGCTAGCAGACCAGGATTTAACCATTTTTAGGGGATTAATACACTCGAAGCCGATCCAGCACCTATTTGGCTTGTATTAAAGAATAGTCACTATATCATGTCGATTTTGTGGCAAATAAGGGCAACTATGATGACGACAGGGCCGGCGCTAACCAGCTTCACAGGCGCAACCACCTGGACGACTGCTGGCAACGAAGCTGCCACGCCTAGTTCGACATTTAATCGCCGTACAAGATTTCAGGCTGGTCCCAAGCCGGCTAAATTGTTGGCAACAGCGAGAGGCTGGAAGGGCGGTTGCTGAAACCCTCGCTGTATTCTATGCATCAATTCATTCCTCGTCCCCTGTTTCGACACCTGTGCCTGCTGGTTTGCAGCGGTGCCCTGGTCGCCTGCCAGACGACGTCGGAAACTAGCCGCGAAACCCACGCCCACGTCGCCAAGATTCTCGCCCTGGCTAAATTTATTTCCGACAGCGAAGCTTATGGAATCGAATTACGCTGGATTCCATATTGCGACTTGGACAAATTCTACAGTTAGGATCATCGGAGCGTAATTAATCATGACAGAGTCTGCTCTCAATCGTACCGGCACCGGCGAATTCCTCGGACACCCCACCGGCCTGGTGGTTTGCTTCCTCACCGAGATGTGGGAGCGGTTCAGCTATTACGGTATGCGCGCCCTGCTGATCTTTTATCTTACCCAGCACTTCCTGTTCACGGATGGGGCCGCAGCCGGAATCTACGGTGCCTATATCTCCCTCGTATATATAACGCCTGTCATAGGAGGTATGGTTGCCGACCGCTACCTGGGGGCCTCCAAAGCGGTGATTCTGGGTTCCCTGCTCCTGGTCGCCGGCCACGCGGGTATGGCGATCGAAGGAGCGCAGGCCATAGAGGTCACCGTCCGCGGTCAGATCGAGGTGCAGCGGGACCCGTTCTACCTGCAGCTGTTCTACCTGTCCCTGGCGCTAATCATCATGGGAGTGGGTTTCCTCAAGGCAAATATATCGACCCTGGTTGGTTCCATGTATGAGCGCAAGGACCCCAGAAGAGATGGGGCCTTTACCCTGTTTTATATGGGTATCAATGTGGGAGCCTTTCTCGGCGCCATCGTCTGTGGGTTTTTATTGCAGTACAAGGGCTTTAGTTGGGGATTCGGTGCAGCTGGCGTCGGCATGCTGGTGGGACTCCTGGTGTTTCTGCGTGGACGCCACTTGTTTGGTGATGCGGGTCTGCCCGCCAATCCCGCCTTGTTGTCACAGAATATCGGTTTCGGGCTTAACCGCGAAATCCTGGTCTATGTACTTTCCCTGCTTGGGGTGCTGGTATTCTGGCAACTGATTCAATATCGCGCGGTCGTGGGGGGCATCCTCAGCCTGTCCCTGGTTTCCATGACCGCCATCGTCATCGGCTACGCGTTCACGAAATGCGAACGTGAGGACAGGAACAGGATGATCGTCTGCCTGTTCCTGATGAGCTACCAGATTATTTTCTGGGGTCTGTTTGAGCAGACCGGCAGCTCACTCAACCTGATGACCGATAGGAACGTAGATCGTATGATCTTTGGTTTCGAAATTCCCGCCGCCGCTTTTCAGTCGGTGAATGCCTTCTTCATCATCACCCTCGCACCGATCTTCAGTGCGCTCTGGTTATACCTTGCTCGTCGCGGCTGGGAGCCTTCCACGCCAATGAAATTTGCACTGTCGTTGATCCAGCTGGGGCTGGGCTTCCTGTTCCTGGTCTATGGTGCATCCCTGGCCACCGACCCTACCCAGGTGGCACTGATATGGCTGGTGCTGTTGTACCTGCTGCATACCACAGGTGAGCTCTGCATCTCGCCGGTAGGCCTGTCGATGACCACAAAATTGTCGGCACCGAAGGTTGTGGGCATGATGATGGGATGCTGGTTTCTTGCTTCAGCCGCCGGCAACTATGTGTCCGGGACGATTGCCGCGATGACCGGTTCAGACACCATTGGGGGCGAGGTCGTCGACCCCGGGGCGGCGCTGACTACCTACATGGAAGTCTACAGTACCGCTGGCTGGTATAGCATCGGTGCCGGCGTGCTATGCATCGCGCTGGTACCCTTGTTGAAATACTTTATGCACGGCATCAAATAGCACAGCAGGCCGGCGCGACGAACCATGTATTCCCCTAGCTCGCCGCTCACCATGGGAAAATAGTTCCTGTTTGCAGTAAAATAGGGCTTCTTTCGGCAATGTTTCTGTGGGATTGAATTATGGGTTTTTTAGCAGGTAAGCGTGTATTAATTTTAGGGGTGGCCAGTAAACTCTCTATTGCCTCGGGTATCGCTGCGGCCATGCATAGAGAGGGCGCCGAGCTCGCCTTTACCTACCAGAACGAAAGACTCAGGGACCGGGTCCTGAAATTTGCCGAATCCTGGGGCTCGGATCTTGTCTATCCCTGTGACGTCAGCAGGGATGAGGAAATTGAGGCCTTATTTTCATCGCTGTCCACAAATTGGGATGGCCTCGATGGCCTGGTTCACTGTCTTGCCTATGCCCCGGCCAATGAACTGGATGGCAACTATGTCGATGTGACCACTCGCGAGGGTTTTCTGATGGCCCACGAGATCAGCTCCTACAGCTTCGTGGCGCTGGCACAGGCCGCCAGAACGCTTATGGAGGGCCGCAATGGCTCTCTGTTGACGCTCAGCTATCTGGGGGCAACACGCAGCCTGCCAAACTACAACGTGATGGGTTTGGCCAAGGCGAGTCTGGAAGCGAATGTGCGCTATATGGCTGCCAGCCTCGGGCCCACCGGGACGCGGGTCAATGCCATTTCTGCCGGCCCCATAAGAACGCTGGCGGCTGCTGGAATCAAGAGTTTTCGCAAGATGCTACAACACAATGCCGGGCAAACACCGCTGCGTCGTAACATCACTATCGAGGAAGTGGGCAACGCAGCAAGCTTTCTCTGTTCCGATCTGGCCTCCGGGATCAGCGGAGAAATTTTGTACGTCGATGGCGGCTTCAATACCACCGCGATGGGATCTCTGAATCAAACGGAGACAGATTAGCACTGCCCATTCTCGCCGCTGATTAAGTACGCAAAGTCTCTGCCTCAACCCAGCCGCTATCCACCTAAAATGTGTCGAAGAAGGTGGTAGATTGCTGGATATCCGCAGTCTCCCGTAAGTTAGCGACGAAGGCCTGAAAATCACTGGAACCCAAATCTGTCAGCAGGGAGTTGGTCATCGAATTTCGTTCTTCCTCTTGCAGGGATTCCAGGGAGCCCGGGTTCACCTGCGTTAATTCGATAAGCACGAAGGTGCTATTGTCGAGGGTCATATCGGCCCGTTCCGGGCCATCCTGCGGCGTCCTCATGGCAAAGACCTGTTGCAGTATTTGTCTGTTAATATTGAAGGCGGCTCTCGCCGCAGCTTCTTCCTCAATCCACTCGAGTTCGTTACTCGCCAACACTTCATCCAGGTCGGCGCCCGTCTCGATGGCGCCCAGGATTTCATCACCGAGGGCCTGCACCGCATCTTGTTCCATCTGAATACGCAACAGGACTGCGATCTCAGGTTCTACTTCGCTCAGCACTCGAATGCTGGAATCATTAAATTGCTTAACCCTTATTACCACACTCTTGCTGGAGTCTAATTCCACTACCTCACTGTTATTGCCGTCCAGCAAAACGTCATCGGAGAATGCCGCCGCAATCACCGCCTGATTGGAAAAAATACCGCCGCCGCCGCTGCGACCGAAAGCCTCACTTTCCAGGATTTCCAACTCCAGATCTGCGGCGATCGTCTGTAAGTCACCGGTTTCAAACGCAAGGTTGGACAGGTCTTCCAGGCGCTCGGCGTAGATGAGGGCCACCTGAGCACTCTTGAACTCTCGCTCTATTCTGGCGGAAACTTCCTCGTAGGATTGAAATTTATTTTCGGAATCTTCGGTGAGCTTGACGATGTGAACTCCAAACTCGGTCACAAGCGGTGGGGATATCTCATCGACGGCCATGCTGTCCAGCGCAGTTTCGATTTCTGCCGGGAACGCGCTACCGTCGGTATAGCCGATATCACCGCCCTCTTCTGCCGATACCACATCGCTGGAAAGTTCCAATGCTACTACGGCAAAATCCTCGCCATCGATGATGCGCTGCCGGGCCTGTGCAGCCTGCTCCAGGGCTTGCTGCGGCGATCGATCGCTACCTACTTCGAACAGGATATGTGAGGCTCGCTTCTCGGCCGCACCCTCGCAAGC
>JADFIJ010000130.1 GCA_022566775.1 Pseudomonadota bacterium
CCGTTCGGTTGGGCCATCCCTGGCCCACCGGAACGGCAAAATAACCCCCCTGCTCCAAGCTTGCGTCCCAAAAGGTATTGCTCAATCAACTAAAACGACGATGAGGGGATGACGTTGCTGATTTCCCCCCGAATCCGGTGATTCGAGGTGCTTTAGCAGTGACATGGCGTATAATCGCAGCCCCAGAATAGGGAAACGGGGATTTCTGCCGCCAACCAGTCCGGCGCCAGAGCTCGAATCCTGTGGAAGACTGAAGATGACGAAGAAGCAGCAAACCAGGTTTGATTTCGAGCAGTCGCTGGAAGACCTGGAAGCGTTGGTAAGTTCCATGGAAGACGGGGAGTTAAGCCTGGAGGATTCTCTACAGGCTTTTGAGAAAGGCATCAAGCTCACGCGAAAATGTCAGACTGCCCTGAAACAGGCCGAGCAGAAAGTACAAGTGCTTATCAACGAAAACGGTGACACCGAAGATCTCGAAGTCGAATCAGACTAATCTAAATGAGTGCACAACCCTCCCCTTCGCTGGAAACATTCATGAGCCAGTGCCAGCAGCGTGTCAACCAGACCCTGACCAGCAAGCTCGCGGTGCCACTGGCCAGCGCACAGCTGCTGGCGGCGATGCAGTATGCCGGGCTCGGTGCCGGCAAACGCATTCGTCCGGTGCTGGTGTATGGTAGCAACCAGGCCGTGGGCGGAGATCTGGCGGCGGCCGACATAGCCGCCTGTGCGGTGGAGCTGATTCACAGTTACTCTCTGGTCCACGATGATCTGCCCGCTATGGACAATGATGACCTGCGTCGAGGCAAGCCCACAACCCATAAGGCCTTCGATGAGGCCACCGCTATTCTAGCGGGAGATGGCCTGCAGTCCCTTGCCTTTCAATTGCTCAGCAACGGACAGCTAGCGCTTGACGCGGAGACGCAACTGGCCATGATCTCTGTACTCAGTGAAGCCAGTGGCGCCCAGGGCATGGTCGCCGGTCAGTCTCTTGATTTCGAGGCCGTGGGCAAGCAACTGAGCCTGAGCCAACTCGAAACCATGCACAATCTAAAGACCGGCGCGCTCATCAGGGCCAGTGTCTTGTTAGGGGGCTTGAGCCATGGCGACACCAGCGCCTCCCAGCTTGACGCCCTGGGTCAATATGCCCAGGCCTTAGGCCTGGCCTTCCAGGTGCAGGATGACATACTGGACGTAATCGGCGACAGCGCCACTCTCGGCAAGCCCCAGGGCTCAGATCAGCAGCGGAACAAACCCACCTATGTTTCCCTATTGGGTCTGGAAGCAGCCCAGGCCAGGGCGACGGAGTTGGCAAACCAAGCGGTAGCGGCCCTTGGCGATTTCGGTGGCAGCGCGGACCGGCTGCGGGAGCTGGCCTCCTACATCATCCGGCGCCTGCATTGATTGACGATTTCCCGGCACTGCTTTAACTTACTGACCTCTAACCGCCTGCTAGGGCGCAGAAGTAGCTAAAAGACGGAATCCCGGAGTTGAATAGCCACGATGCTTAACGAAATACCAGCGAACAGACCGCAGACGCCACTACTGGATCAGATCGCCGATCCGACGGATCTCAGGCAGTTGGAGGTGGCTCAACTCGCCGAATTGGCCGATGAGCTGCGCCTGTTTCTGCTCTATTGCGTCGGTCAAACCGGTGGCCACCTGGGCGCCGGTCTCGGTGTCGTCGAGCTCACGATCGCTATCCACTACGTGTTCGATACCCCCAGGGACAAATTAGTCTGGGATGTGGGACACCAGGCCTATCCCCACAAAATCTTGACGGGGCGTCGGGACGAAATGCTCGGCATGCGTCAAAGCGGGGGTCTGGCCGCGTTTCCCAGTCGAGCAGAGAGTGAGTACGATGCCTTCGGCGTGGGTCATTCCAGCACCTCAATCAGTGCGGCTCTCGGCATGATGATGGCGGCCCGGCTTCAGAATCAGGATCGCCACAACATCGCCGTGATTGGTGACGGTGCCATGACGGCGGGGTTGGCATTCGAAGCCTTGAATCATGCAGGTCATCTCGACCAAAACATCCTGGTGATTCTCAATGATAACAATATGTCGATATCGAATAACGTCGGCGGGCTGTCCAGTTACTTCGCTCGCATGTGGGCGAGCAAGCCTTACAATTTTATTCGCAAGGGCGGTAAGCACATGCTGTCCAAAATTCCGCTGGCATCGAAGGCGGCACACCGGGCAGAAGAATATATGAAGGGCATGGTCTCCCCCGGCACCCTGTTCGAGGAAATTGGTTTTAACTACATTGGCCTGGTCGATGGTCATGACACCGTCGGCCTGGTAGAGATGCTTGGCAACATCAAATCCCTGGGTGGACCGCAACTACTCCACGTCGTAACACAGAAGGGCAAGGGCTACTCGGCATCGGAAAACGATCCCTTCGGTATGCATGCCATGAGCAAGATTGACGCATCCAGCAAGCCCAAGGCAGCCAATCCGCCAAGTGACAGCGTTTCTAGTGCGGACCTGAAGAGAACCTTGAGCTCACCAACTTACTCCAAGGTATTCGGAGACTGGCTCTGTGATTTAGCCGCGCAAGATGAGTTGGTGGTGGGTATTACTCCGGCGATGGGCGAGGGCTCCGGCATGAAAGATTTTGCCGAGCAATTTCCCGATCGCTTTCACGATGTCGCCATTGCGGAACAGCACTCCGTGACCTTCGCCGCCGGTATGGCCTGCAGTGGGCTCAAACCGATCGTCGCCATTTACTCGACTTTTTTACAACGCGCCTACGACCAATTAATTCACGACATCGCCCTACAGGGACTCAATGTAATGTTCGCCATCGACAGGGCTGGCCTGGTAGGCGAAGACGGACCAACCCACGCCGGTAGTTTTGACCTCAGCTATCTACGCTGCATCCCCAATATGATTGTGATGACACCCAGCGATGAGAATGAAACCCGCAAGCTGTTAAGTACCGCGTATTATCACGATGGCCCATCGGCCGTACGCTACCCCCGGGGAAAGGGGCCAGGCGCATCTGTAGACAGATCGCTGGACACCCTCGCTATCGGCAAAGCCATCACCAGACGCAAGGGCCGTACAGTTGCTATCCTGGCCTTCGGCAGCATGGTCACGCCGGCACTGGCGGCGGCCCAGACACTGGATGCAACCGTGGTAGATATGCGTTTCGTGAAACCTCTAGATGAAGAACTCGTTGGCGATATGGCCGCCTCACATCAGCTCATCGTTACCGCCGAAGAAAATGTGATCATGGGTGGCGCCGGTTCTGCGGTGAATGAATTTTTGCTGCAGGCAAATTATCAGATTCCGGTTTTGAACCTGGGCTTACCTGACGCATTCCTGGAACAAGGCAAGGTGCCGGAGATGCTGGCGGCTGTTAACCTTGACAGTGAAAGTTTCGTCAGCGCCATCAGAAACAAACTCAAGGTCTGCAAGATTCAGTCCGAAGCGGTCTAGCCCCCCTGCCGAAAAACTGTGACTCCCGCCTACCCTGGTATTCATCCCCCTGGTCACTACTTCCTCTGCCGGGATTGACTCCAATCCACAATTGTCTATAGACTAGGTCCATCCTCGCGCTGGAGTTGTTACCGCGAGGATGCGTTGAACCAGGTGCCCTGTAAGGGTTAATTGGGAAGTTGGTGCGAAGCCAACACTGCCCCCGCAACGGTAAATCGACGGCCCAGGCCGCGATGAGTCCGATACCTCCCTGGCCAACACTTAGATGATGCAGCGGAGGGCTACATCAGTGGCGGAGCCTTACCCGGTCTCGGCTGCCTGACCCCTCCCTGATGAATTTTCAATTCTGCTTGCAGGCTTACGCCGCTGCACGCAGGGTCGTTCATTGGGAGATACAGATGTTAAGCAAGGAATTTGCGGCGCGCCCCTGTGGTGCAGTCACCGCTCGCTGCATCCGTGGTTTAGTAGCCCATGCCATCGGCCCGGAAGATCGGACGATCGGTGAATTCGGCCCACCCCCTTCTGCTGCTTCTTGTTGCCCTCACTCAAACTCGTTCCGCTAATTTTACAGATCTCATCAGGATCACTTCATGGATAAAGACGAAACCAGAAACCAACGCCACAAACGGGCCATGCAGCGCAAGAAAACCCATATCGATGAGCGCATCGCTGCAGCCACCATCGACAAGGGGCTGATGGTGGTGCTCACCGGCGACGGCAAGGGCAAGAGTTCCTCAGCTTTTGGCATGTTGGCGCGCAGCGTTGGTCACGGCCTCAGATGCGGCGTTATCCAGTTCATCAAGGGGGTATGGGAATGCGGTGAACAGATGTTGTTCGAAGACAATCCTCTGGTTGTATTTCACGTCATGAACACGGGATTCACCTGGGAGACCCAGGATCGGGAGAAGGACATCGCGGCGGCCACGGCAAGCTGGGAGAAAGCCAATGCCCTGTTAAGCGATGCCAATATTGATGTGGTTATTCTCGACGAGCTGACCTACATGTTGACCTACGGCTATCTAGACAAGGCAATGGTTCTCACTGCCCTGGAAAATCGACCTCCGGCGCAACATGTCATCGTGACTGGCCGCAACGCATCGAAGGAACTCCTGGAGATGGCCGACACCGTTACCGTACTCAAGTCAAGCAAACACGCATTCGACGCCGGCGTGAAAGTGCAGAAGGGCATCGACTACTAATGCAAGCAAGCCTCATCAAAGCCACCCGCATAGACGCTGTTGCTAAATCGGGAATGGGAAACTTTGCCATGTTTTTGCTGGCGGCCTTTAGCCAGAGCCTGTTCGCCATGGAGTCTGCAAAAACAGAGTCAACAGCCGTTGCCGCAATAGACGACGAAGGATCGCTGATCCAGCTCGCCGCGCCAGCCAAGCGCATCATAAGCCTGGCGCCCTCGCTCACCGAATTGATCTATGCTGCCGGTGCCGGCGACAAACTTGTGGGCGTAATCGCGTACAGCAACTATCCAGAAGCCGCAAAATCCCTGCCCGTGGTTGGTCAGCATGACATGCTGGATATGGAGCGCATCCTGTCATTGCAGCCCGACCTTGTGGTGGCCTGGCTCAGTGGCAACCCCAGGGCGTCGGTGCGCAAGCTAAGGGAATTGGGCCTGAATGTTTATATCGCCGAACCTAAAAACCTGGAATCCATACCCTCGCACATGGAAAGACTGGCAATACTTGCAGGTACTGAAAAAATCGCGAAACCTGCCGCAGAGAAATTCCGCTCGAGGCTGCGCGCCCTCGACCACCGATATAGAAACAAGGCGGCAGTTCGCACATTTTACCAGGTCTGGGATAAGCCTCTGATCAGCGCCGGTGGCAACGAGCTGATCAACGACATCATCAGCCTCTGTGGCGGCAGAAATATTTTTGCCGACATCGATCGGGTGGCACCGAAAGTGAGCAAGGAGGCCGTCCTGGTCAGAGACCCAATGGTTATCATCGCCAGCGGCATGGATATTGAAAGGCCGGAGTGGCTCGATGAGTGGAGGAACTGGCCCGCTGTCAATGCCGTCGCCAACAACAGGCTCTTCTTTGTCCCCCCCGACCTGGTTCAGCGCCACACACCACGCGCCCTGCAGGGTGCGGAAATTATTTGCGCCCAGATCGACCTGGCCAGGTCTACCCTGCCTGCGACTTCTAATTAGCCGGCGGCATACTCGACTGCGTTATGAAATAGCAGCCGGGCATCGACGCGCCCCGCTTCTATCTGCAGACTCACCCGGCTAAAGCTGGCGAAGGGGATGTGTAGAGGCGTACTGCGATTTAGGGGCATGCCAAGCACGGTGGGAAGTACCACACGCAACACGCCACCATGGGTTACGATCAATAGATGGCTGCCATCGGCTTTCTGTGACAGCTCCTGCCAGGCACCCAGCACCCGATCTCTGAACGTGAGATAGTCTTCACCATTGGGAGGCGCGAGTTTCGACAAATCTTCCCGAAACGCTTTAAACTGCGGTGCCGCTAGCGCTCGCCATTCACTCAGCAACATGCCATCCCAGTCGCCATAATCAATTTCCTGCCAGCGGTCGTCGATCAGCAGTTTCAGATCGAGCCGATTAGCCAGCTTCTCGGCAAAGGCGCGACAGCGTTGCAGGGGCGAAGAAATGATGTCGGTCCACTGGCTTGTCACCGCCGATTGACCGTTAACGAGGCCGGGGGCGGCCGCCAGCTGCATCTGTTGCCACCCCAGTTTGCTCAAGGGATGATCCACGCGCCCACGCAAAACTTCGCCACCCTCCGGCTCGCCATGGCGCATGAAATCGACGATGATTTTCTTCTTACTAGACACGCAGAGGCTCCCCGGCTCTGACTTGCGTAATACCTACCTGATGTGACCGAGTTTATCCACCTTCACCGCCAAATAACTTTCGTTATGGGGATTTGATCCGGTATGGATTGGCACGATTTCAACTTCTATTCCCATCTCTCGCAAGGCCGCCACCTTGCGTGGGTTATTGGTCATGAGGCGAACGCTTCTGACTTGAAAGTATTCGAGCATGGGCTTGCAGATCTTATACTCGCGGCTATCTGCCTCGAAACCGAGCTGCTCATTTGCTTCCACCGTGTCGGCGCCGGAATCCTGCAGGGCATAGGCCTTGATCTTGTTTAACAGACCAATACCCCTGCCTTCCTGGCGCAAATACAGGATCATGCCACGCCCGGCTTCGGCAATACTCTCCATGGCGCAGCGCAGTTGCGCACCACAGTCACAACGCAGGCTAAACAAACAATCGCCGGTGAGACATTCGGAATGTATGCGACAAAGCAGCGGCTCTTCTTCACTTGCTAGGGACTCGGCTGAATGCAACTCACCCAGCACCAGGGCGACGTGTTCTTTACCAGTTTCCTGATCCTCGAAGCCGTGTATTACGAACTGCCCCCATTGGGTGGGGAGGGCGGCGGAAGCTACAAATTTTACGGTCAACAGATTTTCCTCTAAAAACTTATCCTTCTTTCCCGCTCAGAGCTCTCAAATCGCAAACACCGCGATGGCCTGAATGCACAGGGCGGCCATTATACCTGCTAATACATCATCTAGCATGATTCCGAGACCGCCTTTAATCTCTTTATCTACCCACGCAATTGGCCAGGGCTTGACGATATCCAGCAGCCGGAACAAGCCGAAGCCCAGCAGTACCCAAAGCCAGCCGGCGGGCGCCATGAACATGGTTATCCAGTAACCCACAAATTCATCCCAGACGATGCCGCCATGATCATGCACCCCCAGATCCGCCGCAGTCTTGCCACACAGATAAACGCCCACGGCAAATGTCAGCAGCAGCAGCAGGCCGTATACCAGGGCTGAAAGTGGCGGCAACAACAGGTAAATGCCCACTGCCACGAGGGTCCCAGCCGTTCCAGGCGCCTTGGGAACGGCACCACTGCCAAAACCGAAGGCCAGAAAATAAACCGGGTGACGCCAGATTGGCCTAATTGTAGTCACGTTTTAGTGGTTTCCGAAGTGATCGTAGGATTTTGTCGAACCCGGCAACTCGCTGCCCGAGGCATCGATACAGATGATCTCGCTACCCCGGGTGATCTCACCTACACGAGTGACCCTCGTATTCAACGCCAGGGCCGCCTGTTCCATCGCCTGGCAGTATTTCGGTGGCACCGTAAAACACAGCTCATAATCATCACCGCCATAGAGCGCAGCTTGCTGGCGATTTTCTGCCGACATACAGGCTATTGCCGCATCAGAATAGGGAAACAGATTAACCCGCAATTGTGCTCCCGTGCCACTGGCTGTGACGATATGTTTCAGGTCGCCGTAGAGGCCATCGGAGATATCGATGCCGCTGGTCATGGTCGATACGCATGCCTGGGCCAGCTCAATTCTGGGTTCCGGCTGATAATAGGCCTGTTTGAAATACGCTGTACAGGACTCAGAAGGCGGTGATTCGTTTAACGCAAAGCTGCTTCCAAGATGAGAGTCGATTCCGAGGCTTACCAGTGCGATAGCACCGTCGCCGAGAAAACCGCTGACATAGATTCTGTCACCGACCTTGGCGCCAACCCGCCGCAGTACTTTATCCGGATCGACGGTGCCCTGTACCTGAATGGTAATGCTCAACTCACCGTGAGTGATATCACCGCCCACCAGTGGACAGGCATATTTTTTGGCCAGACCCAACAGGCCCTCACTGAAATCCTGGAGCCAGGCCGCATCCGATTCTGGCAGCACCAGGCTCAGGGTAAAGCAAAGCGGCGTGGCGGCCATGGCCGCAAGGTCGCTAAGGTTCACGGCCAGTGCCCGCTGCGCGATCAGTGCGGGCTCGGCCGCCGCCGGAAAATGGACGCCAGCAAGCAGCGTGTCCATGGATATGGCGAGTAGTCGATTCGATGGCAGCTGTAGCAGCGCCGCATCATCCCCGATGCCCAGAACCACCCCGGTGCGGGCAAACCCCAGGCCGGAGTCTACGAAATAGCGTTGAATGATCTCAAATTCCGATTGAATCATTATCGTGCTTGAATGGATTGAGTTTGATTGGGAAGCGTTCGCTTTACGTCGATCGAGTCTACTTCTTTTTGCGTTCCAGCGGCCGCAGGATCGCCGCCAACTTGTCCAATACACCGTTGACGTATTTGTGGCTGTCGGTAGCGCCGAATACCTTTGCCAGCTCCACGGCCTCATTGATCACCACCTTGAAAGGCACGTCGATACGATAGGCGAGCTCATAAGTGCCTAAATACAAAAGCGCTCTCTCCACCGGGTCCAGGGCGTCGACCGCACGGTCTAACAGTGGCTTCAGGTGTGCATTGAGGTGATCGACTTGCCTGGGAATTTCAAGAAACACTTCGGAAAAATAATCCCAGTCAATCTTCCCGGGATTTTCTTGCCGAAACTCTGCTTCGATCACTCGGGGCTCAGTCTTTGCGATCTGCCACTGATAGAGTGCTTGCATTATCAAACGGCGTGCCTTGCGGCGCTGAGCGAGAGAGAGTTTTGGTCGACTGTTTCTGCCAGGGCTATTGCTGCCAGCGGCCACCTAAGTCTCCAGCTGACGCATTAAGCTGAGCATTTCCAGCACAGAGCTTGCAGCCTCGGCACCCTTGTTGCCGGCCTTGCTACCGGCGCGTTCGATAGCTTGCTCGATGCTGTCAACGGTGAGAACACCAAAACCTACGGGTTTGCCGCTGCCAAGACTGGCCTGGCTTAGGCCCTTCACACATTCGCCGGCCACATATTCGAAGTGAGGTGTGCCACCTCGGATGACAGCGCCCAGGGCAATGATGGCGTCGAAGCGATCGCCCTCGAGCATCTTTTGTACTGCCAGCGGTAATTCATAGGCGCCGGGTACCTTAACGATAGTGATGTCCTTATCCATGACGCCATGTTTGGCTAAGGACTCTAGGGCGCCAGCAAGCAAGCTATCGACAATAAAGCTATTGAATCGCGCCACCGCTATGCCATAACTGGCCGCGCCATTGTTGTAATTACCTTCGATCGTCTTGATGGTGCTCATGTCTGCTTCCTGCCAGGTAGCGCTTGGTACATTTACGGAATTTCATATTGAACGAAATCGACGACTTCCAGATCGAATCCTGAAATGGCATTGAAGCGGGCCGGAAAGCTCAGCAGCCGCATCTTGCCAACACCCAAATCTCTGAGTATCTGTGATCCCGTGCCTATGGTCAGATCGCTGCCCGGCCTGCCGGTCGCCGTGATTTCGTCATCCCTGGACAATGCTGAGGCTATGCTATGCGCCAGATCCTGCCCATAATCGTCGCCGGATAATAGCACAGCCACGCCCTTGCCTTCGCTGCCGATTCTCTCCAGGGCGCCGCTGAATGACCAACTGGTGTGCTCTTCATTGAATACTTCACACACGTCTCGAAGCGTATTCGGTATATGTACACGCACCAGGGTCGGTTCGTCGGCGGTGATGGTGCCCATGGTAAATGCCAGGTGCAGACTGCCACTGATCGAATCCTTATAGCTGCTTACTTCGAACTCTCCGTAACGGGTTCGCACCAGATTGGTTTCGACTCGGGTTACCGTGTGCTCGTTGGCGATCCGGTAGTGAATCAGATCGACTATGGTGCCAATTTTTAACTCGTGCTTTTCTGCAAATTTCTCCAGATCCGGCCGCCGTGCCATGGAGCCGTCTTCGTTCATAATTTCCACGATCGCCGCTGCGGGTAAATAGCCCGCCATCCTGGCCAGATCGCAACCAGACTCGGTATGACCCGCGCGACGCAATACGCCACCGGGCTGCGCCATGATCGGGAAGATATGGCCGGGCTGTACAATATCTTGCGGTGAACTGCTGCGGGCCACGGCTACCTGTATTGTCCGGGCTCGATCCGCAGCCGATATCCCGGTGGTAACCCCACTCGCCGCCTCGATAGAAACCGTAAAGCTGGTGTTAAAAGTCGTGTTGTTCTCGTTAACCATTAAGGGCAAATTCAAATAGTCACAGCGCTCTCGCGTCAGCGTAAGACAGATCAACCCCCGGGCATTGGTTGCCATGAAATTGATATCTTCCGTGCGCACGCGCTCGGCCGCGATAATGAGATCACCCTCATTTTCCCGGTCTTCATCATCCATCAATATCACCATCTTACC
>JADFIJ010000131.1 GCA_022566775.1 Pseudomonadota bacterium
GGTCTGGGCAAACATGCCCACATCCACCGCCACGGTAGTACCAAACTCGGGATCCATACCGAGAAACGCGATATAGGGCGCATCGAAGAATTCGAAATTCCGCAACACGGCTCGCATGCGACCGGCCGTATCACCTTTTTCTATACCCATCTTCGAGTACAGGGCGATAGCACATTCCACCTGGCGAATCCTATAATCTCCCTCGAAATTTCCTCGATAGGCGTAGTCTGGATTCGGCGCCACCGCATTGACCGTACTCTCCCGCATTTGTTGCCTGAGGCCGTCCTTGAGTTTGCCCGATGCGATATAGACTTTCCAGGGCTGCACATTGCAATTAGAGGGAGCCAACTGGGCAATTTCAAAAATTCGATTCAGCACCTCCTGGGGCACCTCCTGGTCCAGAAAGCCCCGTACCGAACGGCGCGTGGCCACTGCGTCGATTAAACTCATGTCCGGGTCTGTTACCGCCGACGCTGCTACTTCTGTCTTAGTGATGTTCATACTTCCGATCCCAGTAATTTCCGGTTAACACAATTCTAAAAATTGTTAATTCTTGCTCGATAAGCGTCGCGAGCCCCACCGCTTCAAGGCGAATTTGCTTGTTTTCAGTTCCCACCCAACGTGTTTCCTGTCATTTACTGTCCTTTTAACTCCCTTAGCGCAGATTAGAAAACCCGTCCCGGATTCAGTATGCCCCGAGGATCCATGGTGTGTTTGAGCGTCTTCATCAGGGCGATCTCTGCTTCACTTTTACTATAGGGCAAAAACCGTTTCTTCATCAGTCCTATACCGTGTTCAGCAGACACCGCACCGTGCAGTTCCTGAATCAAGCCATAAATGATCTCATCGATTTGCAGATGATGATCCTCCGTGTCGGGTCCGACATTAATAATGATATGCACATTGCCATCACCGATGTGCCCGAACAGTCCGAATATGGCAGCCGGCCACTGGGCACGCAGTCGGGCTTCAACTTCTTCACCAAAATAGCCCATATCGTCAATATTGAGACTGACGTCATAGGTGTGCATGGGCCCCACGCCGTGATAAACCTCTGCCGCTGCGTCGCGAACGGTCCAGAGGTTTCTGATCTTGGTATCTGAATCCGCCAGCACCACTTCATCGACCAATTTTTGTTCTGCAGCAGAATTCAACACATTAACGAATAATTCCGTATCTTTTTCGGCATCGCTGCCCATGCCTTCTACCAATACATAAAATCCATGATGGTCCGGCAGCGGCACGGTGGCATGGGCAACATGCTCATCGATCAGCTTGTAGGTGTTCTGCCAAATCACTTCGAAAGCACTGAGGTTGGACCCCACTCCGGCCTGCATATGCACTAACAAATCGGCCACCTTGTCGAAGGCGCTCACGCCGCACATGGCGACTACCTGGCTATTGGGTTTCGGCGCGAGCTTAAGTACAGCGCGGGTAATCAATCCCAGTGTCCCTTCGCTGCCAATGAATAAATGCTTCAGGTCGTAGCCGGTGTTGTTTTTGCGGAGCTTGTGCAAGCCGTCGATGATGGTGCCATCGGCAAGCACTGCCTCGACTCCGATAACCAGCTCTCTCGCCATGCCATAGCGAATCACCCTGTTGCCCCCTGCATTGGTCGAAAGATTGCCACCGATAGTGCAACTACCGCGGGCACCAAGGTCCAGTGGAAATAGCAGGCCATTGGCATCGGCCTGTTCCTGAATCGTTTGTAGCGCTACCCCGGCTTCCACCGTCATGGTGCTGGATAATCGGTCCACTTCTAGAATTTTCTTCATGCGTTCAAAGCTCAGGGAGATTTCTCCCTGCAGCGGCGCCGCCGCAGACACCAGGCCTGTCATTCCACCTTGCGGCGCGATGGGCTGCCCGGCAGCGTGGCAGGCTTTTAGAATTTCAGAGACTTGCTGAGTATCACTGGGTCGCAATAGCAATAAGGGCGCAATGGCGCGCGCGCCCATCACGTCCTGATAATTCCTGGCTTCGATATCAGGGCCTTCGCGGAAGCCCGCCGGACCCACAATACTCTTCAATTGCTCCAGCAATGCTGCTTGTGCAACAGGCTCAATCACGCTCATGGCTGTGGACTCGTCCAATTCAAAAATCACCGGATATTACCATATTCACCCACGCAGACGAGATGTAGGTGGGCAAAACTGTTAGAATCCACCCACCGGGAACAGGGTAGCCATAGTTGTTCGCGCTACCCATGTGCTAGCCGGTTTTCAGGAGTAACTCTGGAGTAAGCCATGAAGAAGAATCTTGCCTTTGTCATCTCTATCGCCGTTTTCAGCGGATGTAGTAACTGGGTTGGGCTCACCATCGAGGGTGAGGGAGTTCGGCTGGCCACAGCAAGCGAGATAAGCAATTGCACCCGTCTTGGTCGTACACGATCCCATACGCTTGACAGGATAGTGGGAGTGGAACGTGGTGCAGACCGCCTGCAGGATGAGTTATTGACCCTCGCCAGAAATGATGCCGGTGCCATGGGTGGTAACGTAATCGTTCCTGAATCCCTGATCGATGAGGGGGAGCAGTTATTTGGCATCTATTTGTGCCGTTAATGCCCTAAGCAATACTGTGTGGAACCAAAACCTTTATTCTATCGACTCTATATCGAAACAGCCCGTCAGGGATTTGCCAACCATTCGAGAACTGGGGAAAGAATCAGCATGAATTACATTTTAAGCTCCTGCCTGGGCGCATCGGTAAACCGGGTTACCCGAATTCGAATCTCTCTGGTGGTTTTGCTGCTGTGTTTTTACTCCAGCCTTGCTGTTTCTGCTGACCGGGCGATAGAAATTATTAACGCTATGGAGGCGCTTTACCAGGGCACATCCAGTAGTGCGAAGATGACCATGATCGTCGAAACACCACAGTACCGACGCACCATGGAAATGCAGTCCGCCTCAATGGGAACCAAGAATTCCTTTATTCGAATTCTGTCCCCGCGAAAAGACCGGGGCATTGCCACTCTGAAACTGGATATGGAAATGTGGAACTATCTGCCCAAGATTAATAAGGTAATTAAAGTACCTCCCTCGATGATGATGGGATCATGGATGGGTAGTGATTTCACCAATGATGACCTGGTTAAACAAACCACCCTCACCGATGAATACACCCTTACTCTGGAAGAAACTGACGAACTGTACACCATCATTTTGGTTCCCAAAGAGCAAACCGTTACGGTATGGGGCAAGATTGACTATGTCGTCAACAAGCAATACATGGTCCCGGTGGCGCAAAATTTCTACGATGATAATGGCGAGTTAATTCGCCAGCTCAAGTTTATGGACCTGAAAGAATTTTCCGGCAGGATGATTCCTTCAAGGCTTGAAATGATTCCGATGAACAAGGAAGGTCATAAAACCATCATCCTTTATGACGACCTTCAGTTTGACCCGCCAGATGTTGATGAATCGATCTTCACGCTTCGAAACCTGAGATCTCGATTCTAGGCACCTCTGATGCTGTTGTTAAAACTTGCCTTTCGCAATATCTTCCGTCAGCGTCGCCGATCCCTGCTGACCGCGCTCAGCTTGGCCGGTGGGTATATCTTGTGTGTCTTCAGCTTCTCTCTCAGCGAGGGTAGTTACAATAGCGCCATCTCCTTTTTTATACTGGACCATACCGGCCATATTCAAATCCATCAAGACGACTATCTGCTAAGACCGAAGATACATAAAACCATAGATGACCCGCAGGGGCTGAGCGAATTACTCGATGCCAATGATGAAATTATCAGTCATACCCTGCGTGTGTTTGCCCCCGCTATCGCCTATTCAGACACGGACAATGCTCCAGCTCGGGTGATTGGTGTGGCGCTGGAACGAGAGAGGAGCACCAGCACGCTGGCTGTGAAAATCTCAGCCGGGGTATATATCGACGATAAACTAGGCGCCGAAGGGTATTATTCGGCGATGATCGGGGCCGGGATTGCCAATAGCTTAAAAATTGGCCTCGGCGATGAACTCATCCTCATCTCCCAGGGTGCGGACGGCTCTATAGCCAATGACATCTATATCGTCAGGGCAATTGTCGGCGACCGCAGCTCTGCAGACAGAGCGACCGTGTTCCTGCCGCTAATCGCCGCGCAGGAATTCCTTAGCATGGTCGATTCGGTGCATGAGATTTCCATCCTGTTGCAAGATGATGGCGCAGCACGATCGGTAGCCACATCACTACAGGAACAGCTGCCGGAATTAACGGTAGCACCATGGCAAGTTGTGGAGTCAACCTTCTACCGATCCATGCAAACAGACAAGCAGGGCAATGTTTTCTTCATGGGATTCATCGTATTTATAGTATTCGTTGGCGTGCTTAATACCGTTCTTATGTCTGTGCTGGAGCGTACTCGAGAGTTCGGAGTGCTCAAGGCAATTGGTAGTAGACCAACCAAGATTGCCCTGATGATTACCTGCGAGACCAGCTTACTGGCATCCTTTAGTTTAATTGCAGGACTCCTGGTGGCCGTGCCGCTCATCGCCTGGTTCAGCTCTGCCGGATTTGCGCTGGCCGAGCCGATGGATATAGGCGGTATAGTAATGAGCCATATTACCGGTGACATGTCCCTTTATGTGTTTGGGGCGCCGCTGCTGCTGATTATATTTTTCGCGATTATTATTAGTATTCCAGCCGGGATCAGAGCTGCACGCATATCACCCACCGAAGCCATGCGGAGCCACTGATGTTAACGATTAAGCTGGCGTTTCGAAATTTGTTTCGCAATACGCGCCGCACCGTCCTCACCGTCATGCTAATTTCTCTTAGTCTGACCGCGCTGATCGCGGTCGATGGCGTGATGCGAGGCATGCTCACCCTGCTGGTGGACAATGTCACCGGCACCATCGGTGGTGACGCACAGATTCATCGTGTCGGCTATCGAGAAAATCTGGATGTCGATCTGTTCATGGAGAATGCTGCAGAAATCGAACGGACCTTGCAACGAGACACCTCCTTGAAATCCTATAGCCCACGCGTGATCAGTGGCGCTATGATTTCATCCAGCTATAACGTTGCAGGCGGCCTGCTTTATGGGATAAATGCTGAGCGCGAACGCTCCACCAGTAAGATTGCGCAGGCCGTACTTCGGGGGGAATATCTCGCCGGTGGCGACAATGAATTGCTGATTGGCCACTCTCTGGCTGATCTACTGGAAGTTGACCTGGGTGACCGCATTGTACTGACATTGTCCGAAGCCACTACCGGTGAGCTCACCCAGGCCTTATTTAGAATCTCGGGCATCTTGGATTTTGGTATGCGCGAGCTGGACGATAATTTCGTGTTCATCAATATCGCCGCGGCACGCAAAACCCTGGCAATGACAGACCAGCAAACCCATGAATTCGTACTCACCTTCTTGAATCCGGAGGATGCAGAAAACCCCGAGCAAGGGATTTTTCAACAATTTAACGATGCAGAGATTGAGATTTTGAGCTGGCTGGATTTAAACAAAGAGATTGGTTTCATTATTGAAATAATGGCCTATTCGTCTTTGATGATCGGCGCAGTACTCTTTCTGCTGGCATCGCTTGGCGTTATCAATTCCATGTTTATGTCAATCTACGAGCGCATCTACGAATTTGGTGTAATCAAAGCCATCGGTACCCGTCCATCCGAAATCGCCCGACTTATACTTTGGGAAGCATTATTGCTGGCACTCATTAGCTGTGTTATTGGTATGCTGCTGGGTTTTGCAGTTGGCAGCTGGACTGCAGCATATGGGCTCGGTTTAGGCGAGATCGAGTTTTCCGGTATCGCCATGGGTAACAACATATTTGGTGAATTTCACATCTCTCAGTTCACCACGTTTCCTTTTTTTGCGGTGCTACTAACCCTGGCCGCCGCGATTTATCCCGCAAGGTTTGCTGCCAAAATTATCCCCTCGGAAGCACTACAGCGAAGTCTTTAGGAGTTTGTATGACAGCCGTAATCTCAACCTTTGAAGTTTGTCGCTATTTCGGTGACGACGAGGAAACCATGGTTAAAGCCGTGGACCGGGTTTCCATCGAAATCGAACGAGGAGAGTTTACCGCTATTGTAGGTCCTTCCGGCTCAGGTAAAACCACCCTATTGCATTTGTTGGGAGGGCTGGATAATCCAACTTCCGGTTCCGTGGAATTATCCGGTACCAACATTGCCGATATGTCGGGTGCGACACTTTCTGATTTTCGGCGGGATCATATCGGATTTATCTTCCAGTCCTACAACCTGATTCCGGTGTTTTCCGCCGAAGAGAATATTGAATACATCATGTTGCTCCAAGGTGTTGACGCCTCGGAGAGAAAACGCCGGGTTGCCGATATGCTGCAGCAGGTTGGACTTGAAGGGCTGGGAAATCGCCGCCCCAATAAACTCTCCGGCGGGCAGCAGCAACGGGTTGCAATTGCTCGGGCCATGGTTTCTCGTCCGCAGATTATCCTCGCCGATGAACCCACTGCCAATCTTGACTCCAAGAACGGAATCGCCCTGCTTGATCTTATGAAAGAGTTAAATCAACAGTCCAAGATGACCTTTGTGTTCTCGACCCATGATGAAAAGATCATGAGCAGAGCCAGCCGGCTTATTCATATGCACGACGGTGAAATAGAACTGGATGAACTAAAATAGTCTATGCGCGGCATTGTTGTAGCACTTACATTTTTTTGCGTGACCGGTGCCGGTTCTCACGCATTTGGCCAGATCAACTTCTCTGGCTATGTGAAAAACTATACCGTTATCCAGGATGCAATTGACAACGGCCCACTTCAATTCGATCGCAGCTACAGAATGCAAAACAGCGGTCGTTTCATGCTGGATGCCTTTAACGGCAACCAGGTCTGGCAATTACATTATGAGGTGGGTCTGGATTCTACTTCACAGTTGCAACGCATTGGAGAGTCGTTCCTGACCCCTGCGCGCCAAAGCTACCGACTTACCGATTTGAGATCGACAATCGGTCCCAGCGGTAAAAAAAATATCGTACCCCAAAACCTTGACCGCTTTAATGTGCAATTTCAGCTGGACAGCGGCGATCTAACCATCGGTCGACAGGCAATAACTTTTGGCTCTGCCAGAATAATCAATCCTACCGACGTGTTCCTGCCGTTCGATGTGAGGACGCTAAATACCGAGTACCGAATCGGAATCGATGCGGTACGCTTTCAAAAGCCCATGGGTCAGCTTGGCGAGATCGATATGGGCGTTATCCTTGGTGCCGATGGCAAACCCGAGAATTCGGCTGTATTTTTCCAGCTGCTCACCAATGTATCCGGCAGTGATTATCAATTCACAGCCATGCGCTTCGCTGACCAAAACCTGATCGGCGCTGGTATTCAGTCTGCGTTGGGAGTGCTTGGTTTTTGGTTGGAAACGGCCTATGTTAGCGGTGATGAAGACTACACCCGGGCTTCTATCGGCGTGGACTACGCCTTCAACGAACGTGTATTTGGCATGATTGAATATCACTTCAACGGAGCCGGTTCAAGCAATCCAGATGATTATCTTGAGCACCTGAATGACACCGCCTATACGGCTGGCGGAGTGTTTTTGCTGGGTAGAAACTACCTGATTCCCGTGATCAGCTGGCAGCAAAGCACATTGCTCACCCTGTCACTGCAATCATTGGCGAATCTGGATGACGGCTCAATATTTCTCAGTCTGAATGCCGAGTACAGCCTGTCAGACAATATATATATGGGACTGGGTTACTATCATTTTATCGGAGAAGACTTTAACTTTTCCAATGAAATTCAAAATGACGCCCTGTTTGAATTTGGCTCTGAGTATGGCAGCAATCCGGATTCGATTTTTGTAAGCTTTCGCTACTATTTTTAGCTTGGTCTACTTATTGCCTGGCGATTGCAGCTAAACCTTAAGCTTTCGTTCGAAGATTTCTCTGTCGAACTCCCCTTCCCAGTTGGCCACCGCCGTGGACACGGAAAGGTCTCCGGCGACATTGACACTGGTTCGCAACATATCCAGTGGCCTATCAATAGCGAATATAAAACCTATAACAAGGCCAATTTGTTCCGGTGCCATACCGATGGTATCCATCACCGCCGACATCAGAAAAATGGAGGCCCCCGGAACTGCGGCAGTACCCACCGACACCAGGGTAGTAGAACCCGCGATTAATAAATAGTCGGTCAGACTAAGGGGGATATCGAATGCCTGGGCTGCGAACACCGAGACGATGCCTACATAAAAGGCCGTACCATCCATATTGATCGTTGCCCCTAAGGGCAGCACTGTGGAAGCCACAACTGGCTTGATTCCAAGTTTTTCTTCCGCCACCGACATCGAAACTGGCAAGGCTGCCAAGCTCGAAGACGTAGAGAATGCGACCAGCATGGCGTCGCGCGCCCCACTAAAGAACTTCAATGGAGAAAGCTTAAGCGTGAAGTGCATTATCAATAGACCATGCACAATGATCAGATGTGCGACGCAGCCGATAACCACGGCGACTGCGAGCGTAAACAAACTCGAAAGTGCCTCTACACCTTGCGTCCCTGTCGCAACAGCAATCAAGGAGAACGCGCCAAATGGTGCAACTTCCATGACCCAATGGGTAATGCGGAGCATCATCTCTGAGCTCGACTCCATAAGATCTGCTACCGGTTTGCCCTTCTCGCCGAGGGTAAGCAGGCTCACGCCTACCAATAGTGCAAAGAAAATTATCGCCAGTATATTGCCTTCGGCCAGTGCTGCGATCGGATTAGAAGGCACGATACTCAGCAATCTTTCCGTAAGGGGCATAGCCTCCTGTACTTCACCAGGAATTGCACTCGAAAAATCGACACCGACACCAGGTTGTAATATCGCTGCCAGGATCAGGCCGATGGTGATCGCGGCCAGTGTGGTGCCCATATAAATAGCGAGGGTCCTCACCCCAAGAGAGCCCAATTTACTGGGATCCCCCATGGAAACGACCCCGGAGATCAAGGTAACGAATACCAGGGGCACTACTACCATCCGAATCAGGCGGATAAATAGCGTTCCCACCCAGGCGATACTTTCCGTACCCGGTCCCCATATCATGCCAACGATCACACCGAGTACCAACGCACCGAATATGCGTTTCCAAAGCGCTATTTCAAACCAGGTTCCAAGCATCGTTATCCACCTATTATTATTGCTGGGGCTGAGCTGACTCTTACGGGCCTACGCTGCCTCGATGAAGGTTATTGATGAGCAGCAAAACAAATTATGCTTGCTAGGAGACTATAGAAATTCATACCATAGTTCCAGTAGATAGTTCCAGTAGATAGTTCCAGCATTTAGTGCTCCATCGAGCGGTAGCGGAAAATGGCAAAGTGGATACAAGGTACGGTGATCGACAATATTCACTGGACCGAAAATTTATTCTCCCTGAAAATCGATGCTGACGTCGACAGTTTCACGGCGGGCCAATTTACCAGCCTGGCGCTGGACATCGATGGCAAGCGCATAGCCCGCCCCTATTCTTATCTTAGCTCACCTGATCAACAGCCTATCGAGTTCTTTTTTTACACGGCCGTCGATGGTCTGCTATCCAATGCCATGGTGAAACTGAAAGTCGGTGATTCTATTTGGGTAAAACAGCAAGCCAATGGATATTTTGTCCTGGATGAGGTCCCCGGCGCCGATGAATTATGGATGCTGGGAACGGGAACTGGAGTCGCCCCCTTCTTCTCCATACTCCATACCGAGGAGGTCTGGCAGCGTTTCAAACGCATAGTCCTGGTGCATGCAGTTCGAACCGAAGCTGATCTGCGTTATCAGGAGTTGGTGCAAGGCCTTACGGAAAAATACCCTGATCGCTTCCGCTTCCAGGCCTTTGTCAGCAGAGAAGTGTGTCCCGGCACCATCACCGGCCGGGTCCCGGCGGCTATCGAAGACGGTTCACTGGAAGATGCCCTGGGCCTGCAGCTGGATACCGTAAGATCCCAGATCATGCTCTGTGGCAATCCGGACATGGTTAAAGATTGTACAGAGATCCTGAAGGCACGCGGCTTCACCAAGAACCGTCGCCGCACGCCAGGGCACATCACGGTCGAGAACTACTGGTAGGGAGTAGGGACGCCTCTGGGGGTTCTAGTTATACTTCGAAGGTGTTATTCGAGCCATGCTGAGTTGTTCATACTTGGCACCGATATCGATAAGGTCCTGCTCGCGAAACGGCGGGGCAAAGAGGGTAAGCCCGATGGGGCGTCCGTCTTCTGCATAGCCCATGGGGATGGTCAAGGCAGGATAATTCGCCAGGGCTGCGATGCCGGCGTGGCGATTGTTGACCGAGAGCAATACATCCAGGTTTGACTCGTCAAACAATTTGTCCAGTTGCGCCCTCGCGGCGGACTGCAGCTGCTCCCGGATCAGCTCCAGCTCGGCGGCAGATAAATCCAACTCGGCCATCATGTCCACCAGGCCCTGGCCATAGGGCGCGCGGAGGTCGATATT
>JADFIJ010000285.1 GCA_022566775.1 Pseudomonadota bacterium
AGAAGGCATGGTCCGGGTTGACAATATTAAGTAATTTGTTGACGACAGTGGCGACTCCAGCGAAGTGCCCGGGCCGGCTCGATCCACAAAATCCTGCCGACAATCCGGGCACATGGATACGACTTTGCTGTTGCGGATTGGAACCCAACAGCGCATCGACAGAAGGGGCGAAGAGGAAATCGCAGTCCTCGGCGATTAACTTGTTTTTATCGGCTTCGAGTGTGCGTGGATAGGCATCGAGATCTTCATCCGCGCCGAATTGCAGTGGATTGACGAAGATAGTGCTGACAACACAGTCGGTATTCGCCTTCGCGGTCTTAACCAGTTCCATGTGGCCGGCGTGGAGATTACCCATGGTGGGGACCAGGCCAATTGCTGCCCCGCCATCGCGAATATCGCCCAGGACTTCCCGCAGTTCATTCTGATGGGTGATGGTGCGCATGGGGGTTCGAGGGTCGGCCCCCTAGTTGAAGCAGTGTTCTTCGGCTGGAAATGTCTGGGCTTTAACAGCGTCCACGTAGGACTTGATGGCACCGGGTATGCCGTCACTCGATCCTGCCAAAAAGTTCCTGACGAATTTTGGGGTGATTGGAGAAATCCCTAATACATCATGCAGCACCATGATCTGTGCGGTCGTATCCGGTCCTGCGCCGATGCCGATAACCGGTATGTCCAGCGCTTCGGTGACTGTCTTTCCCAGGCTGCGCGGGACACATTCCAGTAACAGGATGCTGGCTCCTGCGTTCTGCAATAGTTGCGCCTCATCGATAATCGATTGCGCCTGTTTCGTGTCCCGACCCTGCACATGGAATCCGCCGATTCGGTTTACCGATTGTGGCGTAAGGCCCATATGTGCGCACACAGGGATACCGCGCTCTGCCAGCAAGCGCGTGGTATTTTCGATCCAGGCACCGCCCTCCAGTTTCACCATGTGGGCGCCGGCACGCATCAGTCGAGCGGCATTCTCCAGGGTCTGGGGTTCCGAGGCATAGCTCATGAACGGCAGGTCGGCCATCAACAGTGCGCCCTTGTTGCCCCGCTTGACGCATTGCATGTGATAAACCATGTCGTCCATGGTGACGGGTAAGGTGCTGTCGTGCCCCTGTAGAACCATGCCCAGTGAATCTCCTACCAGCAGAACCTCGACTCCCGCGGCGCTGCAAATAGAGGCAAAACAGGCATCATAAGCCGTGAGGCAGACGAACTTCTCTCCCCTTTGCTTGATCTTGCGGAGGGTCGTCAGGCTTACATTCGCGGTCTGTGTCTGTGAACTCATGGTAAATTGCCGAGTTGAGAGAATCGCTGGTGGCGGATTTCATGGCCGCGGTCAGTGCCGGGTTAAAGCAGTGACGGTCTCGGATTAAAATAGTGGGTGCCACTGGGCAGGGTGAGAATATAGTCGACTAATTGCTGATAGTCATCATCATTTCCCACTAAATCTATCTCTGCACAGTTAATTATCAGCAGGGAAGAGCCCTTGAAGTAATGGAAGAACTCCGCATAGGCGTTATTGAGGTTCTGCAGATAACTCAGCTCGATGAGTTGTTCAGCCTCGACACCGCGCTTGCGAATTCTATCGAGAAGTACGGAAGTAGGGGCCTGTAGATAAATCACCAGATCCGGAACTGGCGCATCGATGGTCAGATGCCGGAATACCTTGAGGTAAAGCGCATACTCTTCTGGATCCAGATTCTGTTGGGCGAATAACATGTCCTTATCGATGAGGAAATCGGCGACTCTTACCGGTTGAAACATATCGTCCTGGCGCAGCTCCTGAATCTGTTGGGCACGCTGAAACAGGAAATATAACTGCGTGGACAGGGCATGGGCTTTGGGGTTCTGGTAGAAACGTTCGAGGAAGGGGTTTTCATCGCTCTTTTCAAGCAGCAGCTCATAATTAAAGCTTGCCGCGAGTCTTTTGCTGAGGCTGGTTTTACCGACACCGATGGGGCCTTCAACGGCGATGAAGCGAGGTAGTTGTTTGCCGAAGCCAGCGTGCTGCGTCACTCAGTGTTACTCGATGGTTTTCGTTTACGCCGGCGCCGACGTCGGGCTCCAGGCGCGGACACCAACCCAATCATTTCCGTTCTCCGCTTGGTATCACCGATCTGGAAATCCGTCCACCATTGACCCAGAGAATTTAATTGCTCTCCCGCTTCCTCTCTTAACAGCAGAAAATCGTAGGCAGCACGAAAACGTGGATGTCCGAATGTGCTCTCTATACTGCGACGATCATGCTTTTCGATGCGTAGTTGCAGCTCCCAAATTTCCTTCGCGGCGATGGTAAATCTCTTCGGAATCGCCGTGTAATCCAATTGCTCCCGCAAGCTGGCGTTTGCTGCCTGTTGGAAGCTTGAGTAGCTGTTTTCTGCGGCGGAGTCGGCGGCCAGTCGCTGTCTCAGCCCGGGCCATAGTAATGCCGCGAACAGGAAGTAGGGAGTGACGGATTTGCCTTCGGCCAGGCGGCTGTCGGTATTTTGTAGTGCCAGATCCACCAGTTTACGTTCGGTATCGCCAGCAGTTCTCAAGGCCGTGATGGTGGGTCCAAATAAGTATTTGCCGACTTCAAATTCGCGAAGCAGGGCAAATATTTTGACCACGTGACCGCTGGTAATAATTTTGAGTGTCTCATCGAATAACCTCGCTGGAGAGATCGACTCGAGTAAATGCGCCAGTTCGTCGATGGGGGCT
>JADFIJ010000132.1 GCA_022566775.1 Pseudomonadota bacterium
CACATTAAATTAGCCGAATCAAGCAAGGGCTCTACTATACGGAACCAGCTGTGACACCAGCAATGACCCGGACTTATTATGCAATACCGTCACCATCACATTAAATTAGCCGAACCAAGCAAGGGCTCTACTATACGGAACCAGCTGTGACACCAGCAATGACCCGGACTTATTATGCAATACCGTCACCATCACATTAAATTAGCCGAACCAAGCAAGGGCTTCACCATCACCGAAGTGATGATCTCCATGGCTTTGGGCATGGTGTTGATAAGTTCTCTGTTCGATTTCATGTTCGTGGGTGTACAGACCTATTCCTCCCAGACTGCAGTTTCCGGAATTCAGGATGAGGGCAGGATAGTCATCGATATCATGGCCGCCCATATTAGAATGGCCGGTTTCCAGGAAACCGATTTAAGTGTCGGACCCTTGACGGACGGGTTGGCCGGCACCGAGGGTGTTGGCGCTGCCGCAGATACGATTACCTTAAAGAGTCAATCCGGACCCATCGCCGAAATTACGGCACCGCTGGTTGACTGTCAGGGGAACTTTTACCCCGGTGCTGTGGGCAGTGCAACCGAGGGCGTCACCACTATGACGAATACGTTTTCCCTCGTCGGGAATCAGTTGCAGTGCACGAACGGACTGGGCAGCACGGTCGCACTCGGCACCAACGTAGAAGATTTCCAGGTGCTCTATGGGGTCGATACGACTTCCGATGGTTTTCCGAACCAATATCTGGATGCCGATAACGCCACTATGACGGATGCGGTGGCGGTAGCAATTTGCCTCATTTTGAGGAGTGATGACAACGCCGTCTCGGTGGTACCGGTGTACACGAATTGTGCCGGCAATAGCGTTACTCCCACTGATTTTCGTATGCGAAGAACCCTGCAGTTGGTCATAAATCTGAGAAATAGATGATGAGAGCAAAGCAAATAAAAGGTAGCGGCCCCGGCAAGCGTCAATGTGGTGCGGTGTTGCTGGTGGTTCTCGTCATCGTTACGGTCATGACGCTCGGCGGCGTGGCTGCCATGAGATCCACCGGTGTGGATACCAAGATTGCCATCAGCATCAGATCGAAATTAAATGCGCTGTCACTGGCTGAGAACGCACTCAGCGTCGGCGAAGCGGCGGTATGCAGTTATTTGACTAATAGCGCCGTATGCACCGGCGCCTTCGTCGAAGACTTCGATGCCATCAACGACGACGGGCTACATATTGGCAGGGAACTGGTCAATATTTCCGGCGTCTCCGATTACACCAGCGTCGATTCTGAAGCCGTGAGTGCGAATCAGAGTTACGTGATCGAGTATCTCGACGTCTTGACACCCGCCGGTTCGTCACTTTCGGTGGGCAATAATACATCGGCAGATCTGCGTTATATTTTTCGCATCACTGCGTATGGTCAGTCCACCAATGGCGGCGTGAGTGTGGTGCAAACACTCTATGCTGCGAGGCGGTAGCTCTATGTTTAAAAAATCTCTCATCATCGCCGCCTTGCTCGGCGTTATCGTATCTGCCTTCTTTGTAATTGCGGCACCAATTTTTACGCCGAACAGTCAACCCTTCGGCTATATCGCGGCGCCGGCACTAAGTGGCACCGATGTGCAGACCGGCACCACCGTTGCCTTCGCGCCCTGGTTTGAAAATGGGTCCTTCCAGGGTGATGTCTATGCTTATCCCGTCTCGAGTTCCGGCGTGATCGATGTCCTTAGCCCAAATTGGAACGCCAGGGCGCAAATTGCCAATCAGAATTTTGACACCGGTAGAAATATTGTTACCTACAGCTCCAGCGGTATCCCATTTCGCTGGGGCAGTCTAACCGACGGGCAAAAAACCGCACTGGACCCTGCTACTGCCCTCGGTGCCGCCTCCAGTCCGGTACTGGATTTTATTCGTGGTGATCAGTCTAATGAAATCGCCAACGGTGGCACCTATCACAATCGCGCTGCCGTACTCGGCGACATCATACATAGCCCGCCGGTGTACGTCGGCCCCCCCAGTTTCCCCTATACCTTTAACGATTATCTGACATTCGCTAACGGCACCGCCAAGACCCGGGACAATCGGCTTTATGTAGGCGCTAATGACGGCATGTTACACGCGCTGGACGCCGCCACCGGCCAGGAAATGTTTGGCTATATACCCTCGATGGTGATTGCGAATCTGCCGTTGTTAAAACTCAGTCCCTACGCCCATCAGTACTATGTCGACGGCATCATCACCATGGGAGATGTTTATTATGACAGCGCCTGGCATACGGTGCTGGTCGGTGGTTTGGGCGCCGGTGGCAAGGGTTTTTATGCCCTCGATGTGACTGCTCCTACGGGCTTGTCCGCCAGTGAAAATACCGTGGCCAGTAAACTATTATGGGAATACGACGATGCCTCCGACAACGGCGGCGACCTGTTGGGATATAGCTACGGCAGGCCCTCCATTGTCCGGCTCAACTCCGGCGGCACCGACAAAAAATGGGCCGTTATTCTCGCCAATGGCTATATGAGCAGTGACGGCGGTGCTTCGCTGCATATTCGCAATATAAAAGATGGCACTATCATCAAGAACTTCCCTGTCGGCACCCCCAATGCGGGCAGTCCCAATGGGCTCAGCAGCCCCACGGTAATCGATATGGACGGTAACGGTACCGCAGACAGGGTTTACGCCGGTGATATAGATGGCAACCTGTGGAAGTTCGATATCAGCAGCGAAACCGAGAGTAACTGGACTGCCAGTCTGTTCTTCAGCGCTAAAGACGCCGGTGGCGCCGCGCTTTCCATTATCGCTGCACCGGAAGTTGCCCTGCATCCCTCATCGGGACTGTTTGTGTATGTCGCCACCGGTCGTTTGTTTACCATAGCGGATGCCACCAGCACTCAGATCCAGACGGTATTCGGGCTCATCGATACCGGCACGGCCCTGACCGGATCCGTCTCCTTATTATCCCAGACGCTCATTTCCATGACCCACGCTTCCGGTGCCGTGAAGGTCATCAGTAATAATTCAATCACCAGTGAATCTGGCTGGCGGGTAGATTTTCCAGAAGGTGAAATGGTGATTCAGGATCTGGTAGTGCGGGATAGCCGGCTGCAATTCGTCGCCGTAAATGCCACCATCACCACCGGTGAAAACTGGCTCTATGAGCTGGATAACCTGACCGGAGGCTCACCCGGCGGCACCGTGATGGATATCAATGGCGATAAAACCCTGAATTCACTGGATAATGTGGATGGCAACGACAACGGCTCACTCCTCGACCCAGAAGATGTTGTGGTCGGCCAGCAACAGAGCTTTGGCCTCGCCTCCAAGCCCGTCATCGTCGCCAAGGGCCCCCACAGCGATGTCGCCATCATCAACCACCTGCAGGCGATCAACCCGGCTACGATTCCGCCCCCGGTGGTGTCCGGTGCCGACCTCGGCTTGCTCGGAGGACATTTTGACCTGGATACCACGAAGGCGGGCAAAACCTTTGCCTACAGTGCCGGCCAGACCAGCAAGCACACCCATCAATGGGATGACAAGACCAATCGATCCACGGTGGATTACTTCAGTATCGTGAAATGCACGGATCCACTGGATCAGGATACCTGCGCCAGCGATCCCGCCCATAAGGAAATCCAGGATGAAATCAGCAGTGACACCCAGCAATTTTATTTGCTGGTGTCCAATGCCGAACTTTCCACCGGTGCGGTGCTGGAGCTTAACGGAGTCAACATCGATGCCGTTACCTATCAGGATAGCGTGGAAGCGGCGATCGCTGGCACCGGGACATTGCCGCTGTACTCCATGGGAGGCGGTAGCGGCACTACCCAGCTGACTGATCTCAAGGTCAGCTTCGCTTCCAATGCCATTCTCACCGGCGGCCTGGTGCCGTCGGCAACCGCCTGTGTCAAGAACAATGACCCGGGTAAATTCAATGAATACAGGAATGGCGCCTTCACCATTCAGGCGGTAGACGCGGCGTCATTCCCGGCCCAGGTTAACGAACTGGTGGGGCCCGATGACGGCGACATACGTGGCGGTAAAGGCACCGGTTTAGTCAAGCATATTGCCGATGGCAACTCCGCCTTGCTGTGGGAATCTACCCTGTTCTGGCACTGGACCGGTGGCTGTTACGGTACCGCCGTGTGGGATGAGAAGTACCTGGACTGCGTGACCAACGGCAATGTGTTTAATTGTCTCAATAGTTGCTGGCCTACGCGAAGGAACTGGGAATTTGAGTTTAACAGCAATATCGATGGTGGCGAATGGGCTAATCTCGGCTACATGAGTATTACCGTAACCTTAAGTTCCGGCGCAACCACTACCATCACCTTTAACGATGTCAACTTAACCGATCAGGACGAATCGACGAATATCATCTCGGGCGGCTCGCCGGTAACTATCGATTTGTCGCAGGCATCACTCAGCAAGAAAAAACTGAAAGATGTCACTATTATCAATAACGGCTCGGCAGATGTGACGATCACCTCGGTTAAGGTGAACTGGACAGGAAGCTCTACCATCACCTTGAAAAAAGTTAAAGACCCTGTTCGTGACTATAAGGTGGATCCACTCAATGATCCCGATATCAATTCATTTGCCAAAAATACCGAGATTTTAGTAGGCAATTTCCTCCTGGAGGGCGATACGGCCACCTCCTGTACCGTCAATACGGGCTTCGATGGGGTGGTAGACAGCGGTGGCGTCCCACTTGCCTGTAATGAAGAGCAGTTACAATTTCAATTCGACAAAATTCTCACGGATACCGGCACCACCGGTGGTTCCACCACGGCGCTGGAAGTGGAGTTCGCCGAGAGCCCAACCGGCACCTACTACTGGGTGATTAATTTCGATGTCGCCGGCGATGATAAACAGGTCATCCTCAATCTGATAAGCGGGTCCAACATTGGTTCGATTACCGGCGACACCAACTTTCTGAACGTGTCACCCTCGCTATCGGTATCCGGTGACAAGGTGACGGCAACCCTTGCCAATATCAGTTCCGCTACTGTGACGATTACCGATGTGACCGTGAGCTGGGTCGGCGCGCCCACCGGTCAGGCAAACACCAGGGTGAAATCCGATGGCAGCGTGGTTTACGATAACCCGGATGTGGGCAGCGGTGTGATGGCGTCCTTTAGCACGGCAATCGCCCTCAGCACGGCCAATTCAGGATCCGGGCCCAACTACGGCGCCAATTTCACTATCAGCGCCGGCAACGCCAGTATAGATGACATCTTTCCTTCGGAAACCCCCGTCTACGGTGCCGGCAGTATTACTGCCAGTAGTGAAGTGGCTACCGCGCTAGGGATTGGTGGTTCTCTGTCATCTATCGTCACCACCGTCGGCAAAAACTTCACCGTGAAGTTCAGTAATGGCGATGATGCCGATGTCACCGTCACCGTGAGTTCGGTAACCTGGAACAGTGCCCATAACGATCAGCAATTCGTCAACCTGCAGGATAATTCCGGCGCCAGTCTGTACGGTGCAGACTCATCAGCGACTTCCGGCCGTACCTATCCTATCAATGTGACTTTTACCCTGCCCGGCGCAGCCTGTCTCAACGATAGCTCTTCCAGCGATGGCAGCGGTGATGGCTCCGGTAGTAGCGGCGATGGCAGCGGCGATGGCGATGGCGATGGCGATGGTAGCAGCGGCGATGGCAGTGGCAGCGACGGTGAGGACAGTGCCAGCGTCAGTGATGACACCCCGACCGACCCGGATGTGAGCCTGTCCGATACCACCCAGTCCGGCGGCACCGGCGTCGAAGGTAGACTGAGCTGGCGCGAGATTGTATTCTGAGCCGGCGGCTAGCAGTTTCAGACACGGCGGCTTTAGGTTATGGATTTGCCAAGGCGTGAAGCCGATGCTCGTTGCATCGGTTCGGCAACAATCCAGCCGGTTCTTTCGATTAACCCAGTTCTTTCGATTGACTCAGTTCTTTCAACTAACAACGGTGGTCAAGAAGTGAAAAAAATTAATCGGGGTTTTACCCTAATAGAACTGTTAGTCGTTCTCGCCATCATCGGGGTCTTGTCGCTTATCGCTTTCCCGTCCTACCAGGACTCCGTCATGAGAAGCCGCAGGTCACAGGCACAGTCTGTATTGGAAACTATGTCCGCGGGCATGGAGCGATTTTTTCTGGTCAGTGATACTTACGTGGGAGCTGCCGCCGCAGACGTGCCTATCAACGCAGTAATAAATCTTGGTAACGAAGATTCGACTAGCTATTACACCTATACGGCCACCGGATTATCCACCACCGCCTATGCCCTGTTTGCCACGCCGGTCGATGGTGAGAGTCAGGATGGTGATGGTGCCTATACACTGACTTCATTGGGTGTGCGGGGCTGGGATGAAAACGACAATTCTGGCGATGGCTATGAATCCTCCTGGTAGCGCCCCGCTTTGACAAGAGTTCAGGTACCGGCGTAACACCCGGACAGCCGCCCGCATCGGCGTCTGCTCAGCGGCAACGATCCTCAACAGATTATCTTTCCATAAAAGGTGCAAATTAGGCTGATTACCCGGCGACATGCGGATGCCAGCGGTACTGACTGAATCGCCGTGATTTTTGGTGCATCCGCGCCCATCAAGTGACTGAAATTACTCAAGCTTTCAGATAAAACACCGTCCATTGGGACTGCCGGGATAGGTTTAACGTCAAGGGATTTATCGGCAGCTATTAAATTATGCCGGCAAGGACCGACACAGTAGGCAGGGAAACAGGATCTGTCGGGTTTCGATACAAGGTTTGAACCCGGTTGCGGGCATAGCAGGCAGCATTCGAGGGGTCAGGCAGCACATGTAATGGGTTAGGGAAGGCTAAATACTTCTATAAATCAATTACTTACTATAAATATCTAGCGGCGAAGCCAGCGCTGGCGATTTCGCTGCCAATATCGCAAGCCGGCTTGCAGGACGCCTCCTATTCGGCAAGGATTCTGGAGCTTCGAAAATTAGAACCAGATCACGAAAATTGGCAGGTTTTAGGGTACATTGGGCTATTATGAACAGGATGCAGAGGGCACTAAAGAGCACGCGCAGCAGCACGCAAGCGGCTGCCTCGATGTTTTTTCCCCTGCTGGTTCTCAAGACCCGCTATTCCGGGCCCGTACCCCGGAGGCAACGATGACTTTGCAGCAACAGATACGATTCTTCTTTTCCTGGCTGGCCTCGGTGTTGGTGTTGGCCGTCGCCACCAGTTCCCAGGCTGCGGAGTTGACCCTGGCGTCCAGCCCGCTGTTCCTGGGTACCCAGGTCGAGCCGAATGTATTCTTCATGCTGGATGACTCCGGCTCCATGGACTGGGAAATATTAACCTCCGACTACCAGTGGTATAAGAATTACTGGACCCGCAAGGGCACCATGACCAACGAAATCGATACCGGTTATTTTCGTGCCAACACCTCAACCGGTTGCAATGGCGATGAAAACTTCGCCTATCTTTACTCGGAAAGCGTCAATACCGACAATGTCTACAATTACTGCGGCTTTGCGGAATTGGAAGAGTCCCCCGATGCCATAGAGCGGGACTGGCGGGTGCGCTCCATCGGCGTCAACATCATGTATTACGACCCGACTGTCACCTATTCGCCCTGGAGCGGATTTGCCGATGCCGACTTCAATGCGGCTCGCAGTAACCCCCAGTCCGGTTCCGACGGTTATTCCCTGACCCGGAATCTCAAGGACTTCGAATACGATGTGTGGATAGACGACCACGGCCACACCGGCGCCACCGCGGAAGGCAACGACAACGTCACCGATGGCGCCAACGGGCGGGTCGATCTGTGGGACTCACACACCACTTATAAAATAAAGGACAACAGGTTAGAGGTAGAGCTGCTCACCACCGCCGATGCAGCGACCATGCAGCCGCTCAAGAATAGTTGTAAAAAAAGCGATGCTGAGGATGAGCCGCCCTATGTGGAGTGTTTCGGTACTGTCCGTACTAGCAGTAGGATCGAAGGCACCGCAGTAGATCCCTGGGGGCGAACCTATACGCAGATTCAACAAAATGTCGCCAACTGGTATCAGTACTACCGCCGCCGATCTTTCATCGCCAAGGGCGCGATTGCCAACGTCGTCAGCTCTAACGATTTTTTTAGATTCGGCATTAGTTTATTGAATGATTTCGACGACGTCTTCGTCGAGGTGCCGGACGAGCTCATCAGCGATTTCGACAGCCACAACGCCGCGCTGCTGTCAGAAATGTTTAATTATACCTGGCGGAGTATTGGCACGCCGCTGCGGCGTGGGCTGGAACTCGTTGGCCGCTATTACGATCACTATTATAGCCAGTACGACGATCCGATTTTCTCCGCCTGCCAGCAGAATTACTCGGTGTTATTCACCGATGGATTCTGGAATGGCGGCGCGCCGCTGGAGGCAGCAATTGCCAACAATGATGGTGACGGCGCCACCGATACCCTGGCGGATGTGGCCCACTATTTTTACAACAAGGATTTAAGCCCCCTGCCCAACGATGTGCCCACCACCATTCTGGATCAAAACGACGAGCAACACATGGTGAGCTTTACCGTGGCATTTGGTGTGGAAGGCAACCTGGTCGACACCGACGACGATTATTATCCCAACCCGACCCTGGAGGAAGATGGCGCCTGGTCCAGCGGCGCGGTGAATACCAACCAGGAGAAAATCGATGATGTATGGCACGCGGCGTTCAACAGCAAGGCCTATTTCGTTTCTGCCCAATCTGCCACCGGCGTAGCCAATGCAATCTCTTCTGCCTTGCTGGAGATTGCCGACCGGATTGGCTCGGCCGCCTCGGTCGCTACCAACAGCGGTTCCCTCAATGCCGGCAGCAAGTTGTTCCAGGCCCGTTTCGATAGTGAAGATTGGACCGGATCACTGATCGCGATCGATATCAATCTGGACGGCACCCTGGAAAGTACCTCCAGCTGGGATGCCGGCGATCGTCTCGATCTGCTGAATTATAACACCGGCCGGGAAATCATCACCTGGAACCCGAATATCGATGACCCGGTGGGCGGTGCGGTGGAGGGTAAGGCGATACCATTCCGGTTCCCCTCCGATTACACAGCCCCCAGCGCCAGCGCCGAGATGAGTACGGCCCAGATAGCTCACCTGCTCACCAATGCCCCCTATTCTGTGTCCACCATGGACGCGGGAGAGATCATCGCCAACCAGACTTTTGGCGACGACATCGCCGACTATCTGCGGGGGGATCAGAGTAACGAGGGTCAACTCGGTCAGCAATTTCGCCTGCGCACCAAGGTGTTGGGAGATATCGTAAATTCCGATCCGAGGTTTGTGCAGGCACCGAATGGGCGTTATGCGGATGCACTGGAAGTGAAGTCTTACAATGATTTCAAGAGTGCCAATGCGAACAGAACCGGTGTCGTATATGTCGGCGCCAACGACGGCATGCTCCATGGTTTCGATGGCGACACCGGCGATGAACTGATTGCCTACGTACCCAATGCCGTGTATCAAAACCTGGACGAATTGGCCACAGCGGATTATATCCATCGCTATTACGTGGATGCCGGGGCCAACATCATCGACGTGTTCCTGGATGACATGGACGATCCTGCCAGCGCGGTCGATGGCTTGTGGCGCACGGTGCTGGCGGGTGGACTGGCCGGCGGCGGGCAGGCGATCTACGCCCTGGATGTGACCGACCCCAGCATTTTTGACGAGGCCAATGCCGATGACATCGTGTTGTGGGAATTCGATGACGGCGACGATGTGGACCTGGGCTTTACCTACGGTCGTCCACAGATGGCGAAGATGGCGGATGGCACCTGGGCGGCCGTGTTCGGCAACGGTTATAACAACACCGCTGCAGATGGCAACGCCAGCGTCAGCGGTCACGCCGTGCTGTATATCGTGGACGTGGAAACCGGTGACCTGTTGAAGAAAATCGATACCGGGGCGGGTTCGGCTGGCACCCCCAACGGTCTGGCCACGCCACTGTTGATCGACAGCGATGCCGATTCCGATGTGGACTACATCTACGCCGGCGATTTGCTGGGGAACTTGTGGAAATTTGATGTCACCGATGCCAATCCCAGCAATTGGGACGTTGCCTACCAGTCGCTTGGGGTGCCGGTGCCGTTGTTTACCACGGAGGTCAATCAGCAAATCACTTCTCAGCCCCAGGCTGCATTTCATCCGGATAACCTGGGTGGCTTCATGATCTATTTTGGTACCGGCAAGTACCTGGAAGTCACCGACAACAATTCCATCGGGCAGACTACACAGGCGTTCTATGGAATTTGGGATAAGAACGAGGTTACTCTCACGGCGTTCGACAGCAGTGATTTGTTGCAGCAAAGTATCAGCAATCAATTCGCCCAGGCCTTCGACACCGATGGCGACCAGATAAATGACACCACCTTTACCCTCAGAGACGTGTCGG
>JADFIJ010000133.1 GCA_022566775.1 Pseudomonadota bacterium
GGAATCGCTGCTTCCAGCTCGAGACCAATCTCCTCATCGTAAAAATTCAACATGGCATCGATGTCCCTGGCGACGATGCCTATATCGATGGCAGGCTTTTTTATTTCAATCGACATTACTCTACCTTCTTAATGTCGGCTAAGAATCAGGCGGCGCCCATCATGGATTTCGTTTCGAGATATTCTTCGAAGCCTTCCACGCCCCATTCGCGACCGTTGCCGGATTTCTTGTAACCACCGAAGGGAGCTGAGAAATCGGGACCGGCGCCGTTAATATGTACCATGCCGGTGCGCAGCTGGCGTGCGATTCTTTCCGCATGCTCGGGCTCGCCAGATACATAACCGGACAGTCCATATTCCGTGTCGTTGGCGATGCGAACTGCATCGGCATCGTCTTCGTAGCCGAGAATTGCGAGTACCGGGCCGAAAATTTCTTCCCTCGCTATAGTCATGTCGTTGGTTACATTGCCAAACACAGTGGGTCGAATATAATATCCCTTGTCGAAGCCTTCCGGTCGGCCAGGTCCGCCCACGAGCAACTCGGCCCCTTCCTCGATACCTTTTTCGATCAATGCCGTTATCTTGTTGAATTGCAATTCGCTCACCACAGGACCGAGTCGGGTATTTTCATCCGATGGGTCTCCAACACTGGCCTTAGCCGCTGCCGCCGTGGCAATTTCCATGGCCTCAGCCAGGCGTGCCTTCGGCACCAACATGCGCGTGGGAGCGTTACAGGACTGGCCACTGTTACCAAAACAACCGATGATGCCGCCACTAACTGCCTTGGCGAAATCCGGTGCATCGTCGAGGATAATATTGGCTGATTTGCCGCCCAGTTCCTGGGTCACACGCTTGATACCGTCGGCTGCTGCCTTCGCGACTGCGCGTCCGGCGCGGGTAGAGCCGGTGAATGACACCACGTCGATCTCCGGATGGGCTGAGATCGCTGCGCCGACCGTGGGGCCGTCGCCGTTAACGAGGTTAAATACGCCGGCGGGCAGGCCGGAATCGGCGATGATCTCCGCCAGTAGATAGGCGCTGACGGGAGCGATTTCACTGGGCTTTAGGACCATGGTGCAACCGGCAGCGAGTGCAGGTGCGACCTTGCAGGCGATCTGGTTCAGAGGCCAGTTCCAGGGGGTGATGAAGCCACAGACGCCGGCAGCCTCCTTTACGATTCTGGTAGAGCCCCGGATTTCCTCGAACTCGTAATTGTCCAGTACGCTGAGTATATTGGCGAAATGACCCATGCCGCTGCCCAGCTGTGCAGTCCTGGCCAGACCTATGGGCGCGCCCATTTCCTTCGAGATCGCGATGGCCAATTCTTCGCCGCGCGCTTTCATGCCTGCGAGAATCTTGCCGATGACCGCCTTGCGCTCATCGACTGTCGACTGGGACCATGCCGGGAATGCGGCCCTGGCGGCCTTCGCTGCCGTGTCTACATCCTCGGCGGTACCCAGGCTGATGGTTGCGAAGGCCTCCTCGGTGGCAGGATTAATGACATCGAGGGTGGGTCTGTTCGCAGGCAGCACCCACTCACCATCGATATAAAATTTATTGTAGGCCGCGGTCATTTTATTACTCCTATTGATTCGATTACACTGTGTCTGGCTGGTGGCCGGATCGTGAAAAATGGCCCGCCAGTATACCCGATTTTTCCGGTCCATTAAGAATCAATCCATGAACTAAGCGGCCGCCGTCGCCAGCTAAAAATAGAAGTAGATCGATGTGAATACTATCAATAGAGCCATAGGTCAGCGACTGGCTGCCTACCTGACGAAGACGCAGGGGGGATATCAGCGCATCGATACGGTGTCGGCCGCCGATGTGGCAGCGGTTCTGCAAGCCGGCGACATCCTGCTGGTGGAAGGGAATACCCGTATCAGCACGGCCATCAAGTACCTCACCCAGTCTTCCTGGTCCCATGCCTGTCTCTACGTAGGAGGCGGGGCCGAGGCCAGCGATGTGACGAATTTGTTGGAAGCCGACCTGAATTCCGGGGTGCGACTGGTGAGCGTGGAGCGCTACGCCAATTTTAATATACGCATCTGTCGGCCGGTAGACTTGAGCAGCGATGACACCGTGAGGCTGATCGCATTCGCGAAATCCAAACTCGGCCATCGTTACGATCTAAAGAATGTGTTCGATCTGATTCGTTATCTCATTCAGAAACCTGCCGTTCCCAACCGCTACCGCCGCGCCATGATCGGCCTCGGCAGCGGCGAACCCACCAAGGCTATTTGTTCCACCCTGATTGCCGAATCCTTTCAGTTTATCGATTATCCCATATTACCCAGGGGAGGCGCAGCCGCCGAAACTGCCGAGGGGCTTGCCAGCAAACTACCGCAATATAAAAAGCGCCACTTCACACTATTTACGCCGCGGGATTTCGATCTGTCTCCTTACTTCGCGGTGGTGAAGCCGACGATAGAGAAGGGATTCGATTATCGCCGACTCAATTGGCAGTAATCAGAGCGCAGGACGGGTGCCGGCAGCTAGTCTTCTATATGATGCCGAGAAGAGTGAGTAGGGCCGCTTGGTATTGCGGGTCGCCACGGCTGCTCTGGGAGAATGGGTAGGGCACCACTTGTTGCGGCTGCACCCCCGAAGATTCGAACACACGACCATCTATCAATGTCTCCACAGCGGGCCGGTATTCGAGCCCGGCAGATTCCGCTGCCGAAGCCTGGCGATAATCTCCAATCCTGCCGGGGGTCGCCTCCCCCACGGTGATGACTCGTTCAAGCTTGGCAAGTTGATAGGCAAGCAATTCGGCACCGCCTTCGGTTGCAGAGTTCAGCAGCACCGCGATGGGTTTCTGAAAATAGTCATCGCCGGGTGCCGATTCGACATGGGACAAATCGACGTGTTCGGTGATGACGCCGCCGAGCTGAAACCGGCGCCGTCGCGAGGGAAATAACAGGTCAAGATGCTGGTGCGCCAGAAAGCCATAGGCGTTACGCAGGTCGATGATGAGCCCGTCACAATCATCAAACTCCGCCAATATTTGCCTGAATGATGCGAGGTCGTTGCTGGATCTGGAGAATCCCCACAGGCGGACATAGCCAACTAATTTATTGCCGGAAGGAAATACCTGAATGCTGTTGAGTGTGGCCGAACGATAGCTGTCATAAAGATTTTCATACACCGGAATCAGGTTTGCAGATAAGGTGCTGTCATTTCTGCGCCAAGTAATTTCGTAGCTGGTGTTGGATTGTGGGAAACCACCGGGCCCGCCCGCTGCCGTATTAAAGGAGTAAACCGGGTGGTAAGGCAAGGTGTCGACAGAGTGGATTACATCACCACGATTGATGCCGGCGAGATGGGCGGGGTAGCCCTCCAGCACCGCCGTGACCAGATAGCCAGTGGCGCTGGGCTGAACTTGTATGCCGATATGATTGAGGGGGCGTCGGTTCTCGGCCGAATCTGCATGAAAGGCCTGCATCAGGTAGTACTGCAGTTGGTCAGGCCCGAGACGGTCCGAATCCGGGGCCTGAGATAGCGCCAGAGAAGAAAATCCGAAAACCGGTAGCAGTAACAGTGCCCACCGGGGAAACTTTACCCCGGTCACTATTCGATAACCGCCATGGCCCGCACCGCAGCAGGTCTTTGATAATGTCTGTCGCGCAGGTTTACGTATTTTTCAGGCACATCGAATTCGAAGCGTATGGCCCAGTTAAAGGTATGAGCGAGTAACAGGTCTGTTATCGAGAACTTTTTTCCAGTCGCAAAGTCATCGACGGTGGAAAAATCGTCTCCTAACAATTTGTCCAGGGTGCTCACGGCTTTCGCGAATTCAAATTTCGCAGTGTCCAGCATTTGCGGGATGCGCTGTTCAGGGGGCAGGGCGAAGCGGTGTTTGCCACTGCTCCACAGCGGTTGCTCCAGTTCGGCCAGGATAAAGCAAACCAATTCATCATGGTGGGCATAGCTAAGGGTATCTATCCGTGGCAGCAGTTCGGAGTCCGGCGCCTGTCTGCCGATATAATTGAGTATGGCGATACTCTCGGTCAGTACCAGGTCTTGATGCACCAGTGTTGGCACTTTTCCCTGCCCATTCAGGGCCAGGTATTCTACATTCTGGGCACTATCAGAGTCCGCCGGATCGCCGAAGAGCTTTATCGCCACATACTCATAATCCAGTCCGCTTTCTTCCAGAGCCCATAGCGCCCGGAAGGAACGGGACTGCGCCATGCCATAGAGTTTCAACGGCGTATCGATTAATCGATGGCGAAGCAGTAGAAGTAGCCGTTGCCTCCGGTCGCAATGAGGTCTTCCTGGCTGCAACTGCGAGAGCTGTGTGCGCTGTTCCAGGAGTTGGGGTTGGCGCCACCACCGGTCCGGTCGAAGTGACCTACCTGTGCGGTGCCGTCACTGTTGCTGGTCCAGTTATTACAGGTATGGTTGCTGCCATCATCGATGGTACGGCCATCCAGTGTGGACCCGGTGAGTATGTCATGCTGATTGGGTGAGTCACCACGCCCGTTTACCATGTCGCCGTTTTCGGTGAGAGAATTTTCCTTGCCCAGTTGCATGACCTGGCTATGCAGATTGTTCAGGGTCGATGCTACTTCGACCCCCTTGGCGTTGTACCAGGGGCCAAAACCAATCCTTTCGCGCGCATTGACGGCTTGCTGATTACCGCTGGCATGAACGCTCAGATAGGCGTGCCAGGTCTTGCCGCTGGAACCTGCCGCCTCGGCCAGGGCTTGACAATGTGCATCTGCGCCTGTCACCCCCCCGAGATTGGCGCCATCACCGGAACCCGTACTGGTAATGAAGAAGCTCATTTCGTTCTCTTGCGAATTGATGGTGGCCAGGGTCGCGACGGTCGCGAGCAAGGCAGCGGAGGCTAGCAGTTTTGATTTATTCATAGATTTTTCCTCGAAATTTTCAGTTTTATTGCTGTTGTGAATTCGCTTCAACGAGCTTCAGTCCCAGGCCCGGTGAATCCTCGTTAGTGGGCCACAGCCCCGGTACCTGAATCTGTGCCCGGTAGCGTCATCGCCGTCAGGCTGCTACCGGTCTGCAGGATTACATACTGATGACCCTCGTGTATCCAGGTGCTCATGCCATAACGACTGGCGGCTGGCACCTCAACCCGCGCGACTTCGGCGCCGGTTGCCTTGTCGATCGCAAATAGCTGCGGGGTGCCATCGCTGGTGACGTCGGAGTAGATCAACAAGGTGGCAGTGGCCACCATCGGTACGGCGTTGCCGGTACCGGTGTTGCCGATGTCGACTCCCTGCAACTCCGGCAAGTTTGCGATTCGCGCCGGTGTCTCACCGGTAGGAATCATCCACAGGTGCTCGCCGGTGTTCATGTCTATCGCGGTAATGCGGCTATAGGGTGGCTTCCACAATGGAATACCCAGGGGATGCCTGGGTGTGGGACCACCTCTGCCTGCTGCATATTGGGACAGGGTCACACCGGTGGGTGCCTCATAGTAGGTATCGGCTTCGGCACCGGTGACCAATGACCTGGAGCTACAGCCGGAACGGGAGGTCACATAGAGGATACCGGTAACCGGATCGGCTACCGGCGGATGGGTGATGTTGACCGAGCCGGAAGGACATATCATCGCCGCAATCTTACCCAGGGGATTGTCCCTGTGCAGAGGCGGATTAAACACCGGCCCCATTTGGTAATCGGCCACGGCGGCGATTGCCTGTGCCCGAATCTCCGGCGTGAAATCCACCAGGGTATCTTCGCTCAAGCCCTGCATATCGAAAGGCGCAGGCTTGGTTGGAAACGGCTGGGTCTCCGATAATTTTTCGCCAGGAACGATGGAAGCCGGCACTGGCAGTTCTTCGATAGGCCAGATCGGTTCGCCGGTTTCCCGATTAAAGGTGTAGACCAGGCCTTGCTTGGTAGGTTGTACGACGATCGGGGTCGGTCCCTGATCTGTCATCACATCCAGCAGTATTGGCGCCGTCGGCGTGTCGAAATTCCAGATGTCATGGTGCACCAGCTGATAATGCCAGGCCCGTTCGCCAGTGCGGGCATGGAGAGCGATCAGGGATGTGCCGTAGAGGTTGTCGCCGGGATGGTGGCCACCATAGTAGTCGATGGTGACGCCGTTGGTGGGAATGTAGACCAGGCCCAGTTCCAGATCCGCAGAGATCGGGGCCCAGGAAGAGATATCGCCGGTATATTGCCAGGCATCATTTTCCCAGGTTTCGTGCCCGTATTCGCCGGGCTGGGGGATGACGTTGAATTTCCACAGGAATTCACCGGTCGTGGCATCGTAACCCAGCATGTCGCCGGGCACATTTTCGATGCGCGATTGGTTATAACCCTGTTCGGCGGAATTACCCACCACCACCACGCCATTGACGACGATGGGTGGTGAGGAAGAGGTAATATAGCCACGTTCCAGCGGCAGGCCCTTGTAAGGATCATAGGGATGCCCCAGGTCAGCCAGCATATCTACCACCCCGGTATCGGGAAAGCCGTCGATGGGAACCGGCTTGCCAAAGCCTTCCAAAGGTGCGCCGGTTTCGCCATCCAGCGCGGTGAGGAAGAAACCAGGGGAGATGATGTAAATCACGTCCTTGCCGTCGACCACGCCGTAGCCTACGCCCTTACCGTAATCGGCGCGCATGGAATACTGCCAGCGCTCCGTGTTCGGCTCCCGGTACGACCAGATGGTTTCACCGGTCCTGGGGTCTATGGCGATCACGTGCCTGCGGGCTCCCGCCACGGTATACAGGCGACCGTTGATATAGCTTGGCGTGGAGCGGCCACTCTGCGCCTGAAAGCTGGAACCATCCCAGGTCCAGGCCACTTCCAACTGATCGAAGTTGTCGGCGGTTATCTGATCGGCGGGTGAGTAACGGGTATGGGCAAAGTCATTACCGAGCGTTGTCCATTCGACGGTGTCCTGGCCGTAGGTTGCAGCGGACACAAGCAACACGCCGGCAAGGCCGATGCTCTTTATCACGCAGGTCCGACGCAGCAGGGACTGGAGGTGCTGGGCCATATTTGTCATCATTATTGTTTTGCCATTGCCGGCACCTCATATCAACAGGGCAGGATTTGCCGCTGTGCTCAGCTTTATTGCCAACACATCGGTTCCCTGGAACTGGGGCTGAGAGTAACGCAGCTACTGTCTTTTGTCATGCGGTACAGAGCCGCTTGATTCAGCCGGATAACGGTATAAGCTGGAAGAGAGTAAAATGCACCCAAGCATTGAGGATAAACGAGCGCATGGAACCGCTAAAATAGAAAGATGACAGAATACATGCTTGCAAGACCAGTTCGCAAAATGAGAATCCGCGAATCGTCCCTGATGGTAGCACTGCTGATTCGACTCTGCCTGTCCTCCGTGATCCTTCTCGGAATGGCGACTTCGCTGTGGGCCCAGCAGCCGGATGTAGTCGAGAATGAAGCGGCTGTCGGTATTGATCTCCTAGTCAAAGTAAAGGCAGCGGCGGAAGCAGAGCAACGGGCACAGGCGCAGGCGGATCAGGAGAAACAGGCACGAGACCGGGCCCGATCACTGGAGATCAGCCGGCAGTTGTCACTACGACAGCAAGCCCTTGAGAACATGCGCAGTGAGCTGGGTATATACGACCCTGCCTTGTTGGAGGCCTACTCCGACTTCGCCGGCTTCTACAATGAAATTGAAGACTACGAAAATGCGGTGAAACTTTTCACCGACGCCCTGCAGGTGGCGCGAATCAGTTCCGGGCTCGACAGCGAGACGCAGCTGCCGGTTTTAATCAAGCTCATCGACCTTAATCGCAAGCTGGAAGCCTGGCAGGAAGTCGATGACTTGTACGCACTCTCGTTGCATATTAATAGCCGTCTGTACCCACTCACCGACTCCCGCTATTTGGCCTATGCAGAAACCTATGGCAGCTGGAAGCTGGAACTGCTCCGTGACAACTTGCTGCAGCAAAATTTTCGCAGCCTCGCCAATGATGCCAGCGATCTCAGCGAATTCTATGAACGCATCATCGTCAGTATCGAAGACCAACCGGATGTTGGCGTCAATAATTTATTGCACCTGGTCTCTGACAAGGCCCAGGCCGACCTGGCCCTCGCACGCTCCGTGGCCAGCACGCCGGTTTCGGCATTCGAAGGTCTCGCTAGCCGCTTTATCACCCAGACCCGGTGTCAGAATGTGAGAACCACTAGTGGCGCAATCGTCAGGCAATGTTACAACGTGCAAGTCGAGAATCCGCGCTATCGACAATCACAGCGTGATGCCAAGCAGTCTGCGATGAACCGGCATACCCGGGACATTGTCCGATCGATCGAGCGGCTGGAAACTATCAGGGCGACGACCACCGAATTGAGCGCAGCGCAACTGCGGGAGCTGGATAATCAGATTGTTCAACTGCAGACGCAGTCAGAGCAATTACGGCGGGCCGGACGTCGGCTATTACTGTAAGCCCTGCCGCGATCCCATCATGCGGATTCCCGGTGCTAGATTAAGCGCATCGCCGTTGTGCGGCTGCAGGGGTTTCCCCGGCCAGAACCAGGCATTGACAGCCTAATTCCTCATTTGCACTCAATCTACGGCAAATTTCACTGTTTTCGACCAATTTTACTGGAAAAATAGGACCACACGGGGTACAAAAAGCCCTGGTCAATGAAGCCCTGCTGAGTTAACCAGATTTAGGTGTCCCAGCTATGGATTTGACACCCAATTATTTCAACCGGAGGAGATTATGTCTCAATTTGCTAACCGACTAAGCCGGGTGTTGCTGTCAGTGTTATTTGCTGCGGTGGCGCTGGCTGGTCAATTTGCTGCCGCATTGGAAGTTGGCGATAAAGCGCCCGATTTTTCACTGCAGGCATCAGACGGCATGACTTACAGCATGTCCCAGTATTTGGGCGAAAAACCTGTAGTCATTGCCTTCTTTCCCAAAGCCTTTACCGGCGGCTGAACTATGCAATGTAAAGCGCTGCGTGACAGTGCCAAAGAAATTCAAAGTTTCGACGTTGCCTACTTCATGGCCAGTGTAGACACACTGGAAGTCAATACAGCCTTTGCCGAAGAGCACCAGGCTGGATTCCCGATCCTGGCAGATCCCAGCAAGGAAATGACAGGCGCCTATGGAGTCTTGATGGACGTTGGTTTTGCTAACCGCTGGACCTATTACATCGGTGCAGACGGTATCATCCTCAAGATTGACAAGGAAACAAAACCGGCAACGGCGGGCAAGGATTTAACCCGAACCATGGAAGAACTGGGTTTTCCCAAGAGTTAAGACAGATTGGACAGATTAAAGGTGTCGGCGTCTTGACTCCGGCGCCTGTCTTGTTCCGCATCTACGAAGAAAAACCCGACGGCTTTCCAGCTGTCGGGTTTTTTGTTGCCCAGATGACAGGGCTACTAGCCCTCTATACCTCCTCTGCCCTTTGTTTGTGAATGTGTCCCAAAAATGGCAATACCTGACCGCAACGAGGCAGCAGCATTGGTCGTATTGTAGCGGCCCCAGGGCTGTGCCAAAATGACCCAACCGACGGGGAATGGAGTGCATCAATGTCGAAATTTGGCCTCTGGGCGATAGCGGGTATAGCGGTATCCACATTGTTATACCTGGTTTATACGGCGTTTACCTTCGAAGCGCCGGCGGGAACCACCACGGTGGTCATTGCGCCGCCTGGCTTGCAGCCGATTGTCGAAGCACCCCCGCCATCCAATCTCCCTGAAATCCGACTTCAGCCCGAGCCTGCGCCGGTGATCGCCGCGTCTGAACCCGTGGTAGAGGACCTGCCGGTGGAGGTGGTCGAGCCCGCGCCCGCGCCGGTACTCGAAGAGCCGGATAGTCCGGTGGTGCAATTACCCAACCTCAATGACAGCGACAGTTTCGTCTTCGAAGGCCTGCGTGCGTTCCGCAATGGCGTTGCGCTGATTCGCCTGTTGGCCAGTGATCAACTGGTGCGCAAATTTGTGGTGCTGGTGGAGAACATCAGCCGCGGCGAATATCCGCAAACCGGCCTGCCCTACCGTGGCATTGAACAGGAGATGCCAGTTCAAAATATCGACGAGAACCTTTTCGTGATGGATGCAAGTGCGCACGGAAGATTCGATCAAATTATCGATATTTTCGTTGCCCTGGATACCGATCAGGCGGTGACCCTGTATCGAACCTTGTCGCCCTTGTTTCAACAAGCCTATGCCGAAATTGGGTTCAGGAATGTCAATTTTGATGACACCCTGCGCTCGGCAGTGAATATTATTCTACGAACGCCATATATCGAGGGTCCTTACCAACTGGTGAAACCCTCAGTCATGTATCTGTATGCGGACGCCAGCATCGAAAATCTACAAAACGTGCAAAAGCAATTGATTCGAATCGGTCCGGAAAACACTGAAAAAGTTAAAG
>JADFIJ010000134.1 GCA_022566775.1 Pseudomonadota bacterium
TCACGCCGAGGCAACCAGAAATATGCCGCCGAAGGAGTACCTGGGCAACATCATTCTCCTTATCGTGGGTGGCAACGACACCACACGAAATTCCATGTCCGGCGGTGTCGTCGCATTAAATGAAAATCCCGGGGAATATGACAAACTAAGAGCCGACCACAGCCTGATTCCCAATATGGTTTGCGAGATTATTCGTTGGCAGACACCACTCGCTTACATGCGGCGTACTGCCAAGGTAGATACGGTACTGCGAGGCAAACAGATCAAGGCCGGCGACAAGGTCGTGATGTGGTATGCATCGGGCAATCGTGACGAAGAGGTGATCGAACGTGCCAATGACTTCTGGATCGATCGACCCCATGCCCGGCAGCATTTGTCCTTCGGTTTTGGCTTGCACCGTTGCATGGGTAATCGTCTTGCGGAAATGCAACTGAGAATTCTGTGGGAAGAGATCATGCAACGCTTCGCGCAAGTGGAAGTGGTGGGGGAACCCGAACGTATCTATTCCAGTTTCGTCAAGGGCTACTCAAAATTGCCTGTGGTGCTACATCCTGTTTGATTATTCATCACGCAGCGTCAGGGCTGGATTGGTGAGTGCGATTTTCAACGACTGCATACTAACCGTCACGAAGGCAATGGCGAGGGCCAATACTCCGGATGCGATAAATGGCGCTGGTGACATGTCGACGCGATAGGAGAACAACTGCAGCCATTGACTCATCGCAAAATAGGCCAGTGGAGTGGCGACTACCAGGGCAATCAATACCAGCACGATAAACTCTCTCGACATCAGCATGATCAGATTCGAAGTCGATGCGCCCAGAGTCTTGCGCACGCCGATTTCCTTGGTTCGCTGTTGCGTCGTAAAGGCAGCCAGGCCATACAGACCCAGGCAGGCGATCAGAATGGCAAGCGCCGAGAAGCCGGTGAATATCTCACCCATCTTGCGATCTCCTCGATGTAGATTCTCGAAATCTTCATCTAGAAAAGAGTATTCAAATGGCTCACCGGAGGTCGTTGTGCGCCATCTGTCCTCCACCATGGTGATGGTCTGCTGCACATCTTCGGGAGCTATCCTCACCACTACGTAACGGGCAAAATCCTCCAAACGAAACAGCATGGGTCGAATTTCCTGGTGCAGTGATTCGAAATGAAAATCCCTGACCACGCCGATGATCTGGCCAACCTCGGTGCCATCGGGACTCGGTTGCACGATTCTATGCTCGATTGGATTTTCGATGCCAAATTCGGCGACGGCGGCTTCATTTATCACGTACGCGGTCTCATCGGAACCAAATTCTCTGGAGAAGCTTCTGCCGGCTAAGAGCTCAAACCCCAGTGTCTCTATGTAGTCATAGCCGATTGACGATGCCCAGATGGCCTTGCTGTCAGTCGCCGCCTGGCCCTCAATACTGTAAACATTCTGGTCTACCTCGACGCCGGGCACATGCACGCTGGAGCTAACGCTGAGGACGTTAGCCTGCCGCGCCAACTGCTCCTTGAAACTCTCCAACTGGTCGCCGAGCGCCGAGGCTCGATGAATGATCAACAGCTGCTCCTTCTCAAATCCCAGGGCCTTGCTGCGCATGTAGTCAAGCTGGTTGTAGACGATAAGGGTTGCTGAAATCAGGGCGATGGTAATCGTAAACTGGAACACCACCAAGCCTGCCCGCAGCCAGCCACCTTTCGCGCCGCTGCTGAGTTTGCCTTTCAACACATCCTGGGGTTGGAATCTGGACAGGAACAGAGCCGGATAGCTGCCCGATAAAACCCCGATCGAGATGGTGAAAATAATGAGTAATGGCATAGTCCTCAGACTGAAGAGCAGATTCAGGGACATGTGCTTCTCGGTCAGGGTGTTGAAGGCGGGCAGCGAAACCGAGACCAGAGGCAGGGCGATAAGCAGCGCAATCATGCTCACCAATACAGACTCTGCCAAAAATTGCAGCAATAGCTGGCTTTGGGTGGCGCCCACTACTTTGCGCACACCAATCTCCCGCGCTCGATTGGCTGAGCGAGCGGTAGAGAGATTCATGAAATTGACACAGGCAAGCAGGAGAACAAATACAGCAACCGCGAGAAACGTATAAACATAGCCGGCATTACTGTTCTGCTCCAACTCTCCCTGCAGATGAGAATTCAGATGGATAGTGGATAGCGGCTGTACGCCATAGCCGTAGCGGCCTCCGGCCTGGCGAAAATCCTCGAAGCTGATACCCATTGCCGCCTCTATTTGCGGTGCCACATATTTTTCTACCAGTTCTTCAAGCTTGGCTTCAAACTGTTGGCCGGAGCTACCGGGTCTGAGTAGCACATAGGTGGCGATGTTATTGCTGATCCAGATCGTGCTGTCGTGGTCTTCATCCGATAGGAAAGACACCAGGAACTCGGGATGGAAATGAGAGTCGTCGGGTACGTCTTCGATGACGCCGGTTACCAGGTATTCCTGGTCGTTAAAGAAGGTGAGGGACCGCCCTAGCGCCTCCGTGTCCGGGAAATATTTCCTCGCTATCGACTCCGTAATTACCAGGGTATAGGGCTGCGTCAATGCGGTGCCGGCATCTCCGGCCAGGAAATTGTGGCTGAAGACATCGAAAAATTCGGCATCGGCATGAAATACTTCCTTTTCCTGATAGCGCAAGTCACCGATGCTAATCAACGTATCTATATAAAAACGCCGAACCCTGACCGCCGATTCCACTTCGGGAAATTCTCGAGCCAGTGTTGCCGCCATGGGATAGGGCGTGGTGACCGCGTTGATTTCATTGCCCGCCAGGACGCCATGAAGAGATATCCGATAGATGCGCTCGGCATTCTGATGATAGCGATCATAGCTGAACTCGGACTGCACATAGAGCAGGATAAGCAGGCAACAGGCCATACCCACAGCCAGTCCCATGATATTGATGGCGGAAAAGGTTTTATATTTCCAGATTCCTCGCAATACCATATGCAGAGTGTTTTTCCACATGGCGGCTCTAACCCTCTCGTTTTTCGGAGTGTATGTAACTTGGACGTCTTTAGTTGCCAATAGGTTACAGGCAAACGGCCGGTTAAGAGGCAGAAATTTCCCGACGAGGGCTCATTGATTCAGCTCGAGGGATGAGCTGCCAGGCTTTCTATAAACACTAGTAGTTTAATGGTTTAAGATTCCGATGCGCTGATCATTCAGAGTTGACCAGGGATATGTCAGCCCAAAAAACCTCGAGCGCATCCTATATAGTGTCCCCTCTAATCTGTCGACACCACCCACATGTCTGCCTCCCATGGTATCGGCAATTTTCCTTCCATACTCGCTGATGAATACGAAGTCTCGCTAATCGGCAACATCTTGAGAATCTAGTTTATCTTTACCAGACCTACCTGATTAGAGCTACTCTGATGAATCAACAGGTTGCCTGCTTCGGTGACCCACACATTTCTGATAATGCCGACACCCGACGGAATTGCCCAGCTCTGAAATGATTCGGTGCGCGGATTGAACCGTACCAGCGCGTCCGGTCGCGTGCCGGATTCGTTGTACCATATGACATCATCAATGACTGCGAGGGCATAGGGATGAGATGAGGGGCCACTGGGTGAATCCCATTGCCTGATCTCGCCGGTTGCAGGATCGAGCCGGCCGATCTTCCCCATCGTCGAGTTACCGAACCAGACCATGCCCTCACTGTCCAGCCCGAGCCGGCGTATGCGGGAACGCGTGTCTGGCACCTCGTAATATCTGACTTCCATGGTATCGGGATTCAGCGCACCGATCTTGTTGGTGCCATTGTAGGCAACCCAGAGAGTACCGTCTGGTCCCACCTGAATGCCGTAGGGTCTCGGCTCGGTATCCACCTCCATCAAGTCACCGTTAGCAGGATTCAAACGACCGAGCATGGCGGCACCCTGCGCGGTGAAATACAGATTGCCGTTGGGATGAAAGGTAGCCGAGTGGGGGTCGCGCGCCCTGGTCTTGTACTCGGTGATCATTCCGGTCTTAGGATCCAGCATACCAATGGTGGCATTGCTATTACCCGTGTACCAGATATTGCCCTGCGCATCCGGAATGATGGTGTGTGGTCTCGAGGTAGACGGCAGGCGGTATTCTTCCATTTCTCCGGTGTCAGGATCGAGGCGACCGGCGAGACTCGCCCACATGCCGGTCCACCAGATTGAACCATCGGGTGCTTCAACCGGATCGCGGGCACGTTGACCCAGCGTGGGAACAGTCCATTCGATAATTTCTATCTCTACATCTCCCGCAATCAAATTGGGTCGTCGGGAAGTGTCTTCGGGGAAATGTTCGGCCAGGTAATTAGCCACGGTGTTGGCCTGCGCATCGGGAAGCGCGATCATGGTTGAAAACACGCGATGCCACTCGGCGGCGGTGCTGTAACCGGCCGAGCGCATAATAGTTGCGGTGCTATGACATGACGAACATACGTTCTCAACCAGTGCCTTGCCGGGGCCTTCCGGTAAAGTACGTTGCGAGAAAGCAGACTGGGACAACAGCAATAGGGATAGGCTTGAAATGATTGCAGCAAGCTTGTTCATAATGTTCACTCCCGATCGTAGCAAGTAGCGGGGATATCACTTTATTACGTAGCAAGCAGCCACGCAAGAGGCACGCCATCCGGGGTCAGGTCTTGAATCTTGAATTCTTAAAGCACTCTGCGGGCAGCAGTATTGATGAATACAGCTTGCTTTTGCGAAACCGGAAGAATTGATTTTGCATACACCTTATTTATATTTCAACAACTTCAGGCGCCCCAAGTGTTCTCACCCCCTGGACTCTGGTGGCGGGCAATGACAAGAAGTTAGCCCGCATTCAAATTTTGGACAACCTGTATTCAGGCCTGAAAACCGCCTTGTGCGCTGACGATCACGTTCAGTCCGAGGCGCCAGAACTCGCATCGGCCTCAACCAGGTAGAACAGGCAGTCTTTGCGCGCGATTTCCGGATTGGTGGTCACCATAAAAAGTTTTAGTCTTCTCACGGGGTATAGCTCGCCGTCGACGGTGCGAAAGTAGTCCAGCAGTTTTTCCTTGCCGTCAGGATCATTCGCCTGCAGACAATCTCTCAATTCGCCAGAGATGAAACCGAGTCGCGTCTCGGCCGATACGAAGCCAAAATTGAAGTGTTCGATCTCTGGCAGCAGCGTCACCCCAGCGTCCAGCAGACAATGATCTCCATAAGCGATATCGCTGCCCTCGACGAGTTCAAGACGTATGGGGTTGTGGAAAAACTCCAGGGACATATCGGAGTGACCCCGTGTCAATACGTTTTCGTAGGTGGTGTATTTGTTGAGCCCCTTGGTGGCCAATAAATTGGATTCAGGGTCCTGAGCGCCGCCACATTCGATGGTGACCGTGGGCATCATGGACTCACTTATTTCCATGAGGGAGCCAAGCTATAAATCGGTGACGATCATACGATGGGTAAACAATGAAACCAGGGCATCGTGGCGTTCGTCCATAAAGGTGCTGATGCCAAACGGCGGACTCGAGCCGGAGGTGTTATGAATATCGATGACACACTCCGGTGCCAGGGCGGTCAGAATACGCAGCAGTTCCTGTGCCAGTTGGTCCTGCCCCGACTCGTTATAGGGGGGCGTGAAACAACGATTGAGGTCTTTGTGGTGCGGCAACATGCGATAGATAAATCCCGGTGCCTGCTTCGCCGCGTCGACGCTGGGAATGAAATAGTGAATATCTACCGCCGGTTCTACAGGTTGTTTTAGCATTTCGTGTATGGCGTGCAAACCGGAGGGTTCGTTGCCATGCAACAAGGTCACCACTGCGCGAGCGCGGCTGGGGTCCTTGCCAGAGATGTGAATGTGCGTAGGACCGGACAGCTTTTGCAAAAATTCGAGGGTCGTTTCTCCTATGCTCTGGTGATCGGGATTTTTCCAATGGTGAAATCCACTGAAATCGCTGGGGCTTGCCGTCTCCACTAGTTTATTGCCACTGCTGTCTGCCACGATTGATTGCCCCGATTTATTGTCCCATCTATAACCACTGAGCGACCGGGATATTGGCGGCACTGTTGCGTTGATACTGCTGCAGCATGGCTACCAGGGCTTCTCGCTTGGGCATGTCCTGGCGTAATTCGGCGAGCTTCTGCAATTGCCACTGCGCACCGTTCTGACGGCTTTCCAAACGCTCTTCTATTACCTGGATTAACGGCATAAAGTCTTCCTCGATAAAACCCATGGCTAGCAGTTGTTCCGGTACTCTCGGAATCAGCTTCTCCAGTATCTGGGGCACCGCAAAATACTCCGGTTGGTTCTGATTGAGAGAAGGCCAGAATAACTCAGCGTCCATGGCCTTTTGCGCCGCTCTATAAAAATTGGCAGTGCAATAGGTAAACGGAATGGCAGGCAATAATTCCCTGATAGTGGGCTGAAACAGCTTCGCCAGGCCGATGGCCAGGGCTGCGTTGGCCAGCATGTCGACGATACTGGGACCAGCCGGGAAGGAGCGCAATTCGATGCGCAAATGACCACCATCTATCGGGTCGAATACCGGGCGATTCCAAAGCCAGATCGATCCCTGATGCAGCCTTAGTTCATGCAGCTGTGGGGTGCCGCCATTTCTTAACACGGCGAGGGGATCTTCATCGCTGCAAATTGGCAAGATGGGTCGATACAGCAGTGCCGCCTCCGCAAACAATTCGAAGGCACCCTCTCTTACCCAGTTATTTCCAAAATTCACCCTGGCGGGGATCGGGTGCAGAGTATCGTTGGGCCGGCAGTCGATCGACTGCTTGAACAGGGGAATACGGGTTTCCCGCCAGAGCCTGTGGCCGAACAGGGTGGGTGAGTTTGCGGCCATGGCGACCACCAACGGTGTCACCAGTTGCAGCGCATTATAAAAATCTGCAAATTCATCGGTGGGGACTCTCAGGTGAATCTGAAATGAGGTGTTGGCCCCCTCCAGGGTGACATCATCCATGGCCAGTTGTAGCGTTTCTTCACCCTCGATGGCGATAGTGAATGGGCCGCCGCGTATCTCCGTCAGTTTTCGGGTGATCGCTTCGAAGCGTCGGAGTTTGGTCATGGCGTGATAGCCGGTGTCAGATTGCTCCAGGGTTGGCAGGATGCCGATGGGTACTACCGATCCATTCCAGGCGGCAGCACAGGCATTGATTTTCTTAATTGCAGCGAGGGCCTCGTTTTGCGTTGCACTGAAGCATTTGTCTTTGAACAGATAAGGACTGAAGTTGTATTCAAGGTTGTAGCGATTCAACTCCAGGGTAAGTTGTGGGTCATCCAGTTTTTCGATGATTTCCTGGTTGATATGCAGAGGTCGGCCCTCGCCATCGACAATGTACAGTTCTAGTTCGGCACCGAAAGACAAGTCACCGGCGCCAAATCCAGGCTTGGCCAGCATCGATTCCAGCGCTTGGAGGTTGGTTCTAAGCAGTTCACTGAATTTTCTGAAATCTTCTGCAGTGAATTCCGTCTTTTCTATTTCCAGTCCCATGTCTACACCTCACCTTGCCGGGCAAACCGAGCCGCGACCCTGGCTTTAGTCTAGGGTAGCAGTTTTATTTCCCGGAGAAAAACCAGGCTGATTTGAGATTGAATTCGGTGGTGATGAATAGCGCTATTTGCCGAAGATGTTTTCCCTTTCGGTGCGGACGAACCTGCTGTTGCCATCACGCCGGGTAAACCCTACGCGATCAAAGTATTCGAGAATTTCTATACATAGATTGCGGCCGATACCGGAGGCATCCCGAAACTGAATCACGGAAAAACCATCGGCCTCGGCACTTTCTCTCGCGATCTTTTCGGTGAATTCTGCCAGTTGCATGATGGTCTCCGGCAGGTAATGGCGATTATCTGCGACCTGGATCAGATTGCCTGCTTTCGTAGTTTGGCGCAGTATTTGTTGCAGTGGTTGCAGTGGTATACCGGTCAGGTCTACCAATTCCCGGGTCCGGGGTGGGACGGTTCCTGCCTTGAGAAGTATGGGCCGGACCTTGTCCAGGAAGTTTTTTTCTTCTTCGCTGAGAGCGCTCTGGTGTCCGGGTAGATGCAGGAGGGTGCCGGTGCGCTTGATGGAATCTTGCCGCAGTAGTTGCTGCAGCAAGCTATGGAAAAGGCTATGGGGGCCTTCAAATTCCAGCGCCTTGCTCAGTGCCGGCTCGCTAATGCCCTGCTGGTTTGCATGCTGGTGATGATAACGCTCAAGATGTTGCAGAATTTGATCGGCATGGCGCCGGTAATAGCGCTCATGGAGCAGTATGGGAAAACGCCTGCCCTGCATGGCCAGGGACAGGTATGACACTTTTTCTTCCTGTAGGTTCTCACACAGGGATGCAACCCCCGACGCAGAGAGGTTGCGGCACAGGGCAAACTGATCCAGGTCCACTCCGGTGGCCTGGATTTCCAACAGGGCAGCGAGAGCAGGCAGGGAATCCTGATGCATTGCCGCCAGAATCGCGAGGCGCTGGGGACTGGTTCGCTGTCGTCGCGGCACGAATATGTCGATTACCTGGCCACCACCAATAGTTTGCTGGGAAGCAGGATCACGAATCACAAAGCGGTCACCATGGTGAGCTACTATTGATTCATGGGATTTGATCTGGAAAAAACTGCCTCCCAGTTGCCGCAGTGTGACGATGCGATGGCAGGCGCCAATATGCAGATGATACTGCGCGTTGCTGCGTGGTGTGAATTCTTCGTCGATGAATCTGACCACCGTGTCCAGCCTGATGACCGGAGCAAAGAGTTGCGGATCGACTAACCAGTCGCCCCGTTTTACCTCCGAGGCGTCTCGATTGATATTGGCTGCGACCCGCTGCTGGGAATGCACAGATGTTAACTCCGTGGCGTCTTGCCTCAGGCCTCGCAATTTAGTGAGTTCTCCGGTACCGGTGTGGAGCAGGGTATCGCCTACCTTTGCCGCGCCAGCTCTGACGCTGCCAGTGACTACTGTGCCAATGCCTTTTACGGAAAAACTTCGATCAATCAAGTAACGAAAATGTTGTGATTTTATCAGTTTCTCATTCATTGCCGGGGAGTTAAATAAGGATCGCAAGTGCTGCAATAGTTCGGGAATGCCGTCCCCGGTTGCATTGGAAAGCGGGAGTATGGCGGCGTCGCGCAATGGTGTTGGCCGCAATAACTGCCTGATCTGCTCGCTTACCTCGGCTACCCGTTCGGCGCTGACACGATCTGTCTTGGTGACGGCCACCACTCCGCGGGGGATTTCCAGTAAATCCAGGATCGCCAGGTGTTCACGGGTCTGGGGCATTACGCCGTCATCTGCCGCCACCACCAGCAGCGCGGCATCTACCGCCCCGACCCCTGCCAGCATATTGTTGATAAAATCTGTATGACCTGGCACATCGACAAATCCAAGGGTGTTATCGAAGTCTTCGCCGTCGGTTTCGGACTGGAAATGATAATAGGCGTAACCCAGATTAATCGTGAGCCCGCGAGTTTTTTCTTCTTCAAGGGTATCGGTATTGGTGCCGGTAATATGGCGCACCAAAGAGGTCTTGCCGTGATCGACGTGACCCGCGGTGGCGATGGTGAGAGACCTCTTGGTCATTTAGTGATCACTATGGAAGGCATTATTACGATGGCCCTGGTGCTGAGGGGAAGTACCCTGGCAGGATTCCGTCATGGCTAGCTACAACGACATCCTGATGGATTGAAGAGGAGCACAATGGCATTGGCTCTCATCTGACAGGAGACACCTCTTAAGAAGCAGATGTCTCCGCAATACCATGGCGATTAAACTTGATAATAAAATAAACCATGCACGCGACTATCAATGCGGCAATGAAAAAGCCGGCATTGAGTACGCCAGTGCTCAGATTAACGATGCCATAGCCGATCGCGCCGGTGAACAGCGCGTAGTAGAAAAAGGGCAGCAGGGTCTTGCGAATCACGGCGCCTTCCTTGCCGATCAGGCCCGCGACCGCAGAAGCAGCCACTACATTGTGTACACAGATAATATTGCCAGCGGCGCCACCCACGGCCTGCAGGGCAACTATCCAGGTGGGATCGACCATGATGCGTTCGCCAACCCCGAATTGGAACAGGGAGAACATCATGTTGCTGACGGTGTTGCTGCCGGCAACAAACGCGCCCATGCCACCGATGAAGGTGGAGAAGAATGGCCACGCCGCGCCGGTGAGATTGGCGACACCCTCGGCCAGCGCGATAGGCATTTGTTCATAACCGGCGGCGCCGCCGCTGGAATTGATGAATACCTGTACCATCGGCACCGTGAACACCAGGGCGGTCGATGCGGG